>JAHFDP010000018.1 GCA_023248955.1 Deltaproteobacteria bacterium | reverse complement strand
AAAAACTCCGGATGGGGTCGCGCAATCATTTGCGAGTCGACCAAAAGCCCGTCGCCGACCACGGCGCAGCCTGCTTCCAGCGCGGCCTCGATGCTGCTCTGCGTTCCGGTGAGCGTGAAGGTGGCCTTACCACCGATTCCACGAGCGAGCCGGAGACGAAAGAGTCGCGTGTCGGCGGCCTTTACAGCGGCATCGGCGGCGCGAAGTGCGGAGGCCGCGGTGAGTGTCTCCACGATCCCCAAGGCATCGACGAGACCGCGCGATGGTTTTCCGTTGATTGCCGGAGCGAGCTGCGCGTCAGCGTACGGAAGAAAAAGGCGATCGATGAGATGCGGCGCCGCGACGCGTTCACCCTCGGCCATCGCCTCTTCGACATCGGCGACCTGGCCTTCGAAGAGCACCAGCGATTTGCCGGGCGAGACGTCGCTCACGTCCAGCAGACGCACCGGCGCTTTTTTGACGAGCGCATCGGCGACGACCAGCCCACGGGTTAGCGAAGCGATCTCGAGCAGACCCAGCGCGGGGGGGCGCGCGATCAGGCTCTTCATACGATCCGAAACTTGTCTTTAAGCGTGCAGCGACGTTCGCGCGTGTAGGTGAGCGCCGTGGTGAGTCCGTCTCCCGACGCGCCCGCGATCGTCCAGGCCGTGTAGCCTTCACCGCCAACGCCAAGCCCCGCATAGCTGGGCGCGTTCTTGATGAAGATGCTGGTGTTCACCGCGCGGGCCATTTCGTGCAGCCGATCGATGTTGGTCGAATGCATCACCGCGGTGTGAAAAAATCCGTGCTCGGCGCGGACCGCTTCGTCGATGGCGGTTTCCCAATCCTTCACCCGCACGACTGGAAGCACAGGCATCAAAAGCTCAAGTTGGACGAACGGGTGCGCCGCGTCGACTTCCGCAAAGGCAAGCCGCGTTTCATCCGCGCACGAGACGCCGGCGGCGCGCAGAATTTTCGCGGCGTCCTTGCCGATCCAGTCGCGGTTGGTGTGGCCGTCGCTGGTGACGACGAGTTGTTCCAGCCGTCTCAGCGCCGCGCCGCTCACTTCCACCGCGCCATTTTTCTGCATTCCCGCCTTGAGTGCGTCGGCGATTGACGCGACGGCGAAGCACTCTTTCTCGACAATGCAGATGATGTTGTTGTCGATCGATGCGCCGGCCACCACATCGCGCGCCGCTTGATCGAGATGCGCGGTTTCGTCGACGACCACCGGCGGATTGCCAGGTCCTGCGCAGATGGCGCGTTTGCCGCTGGCCATGGCCGCCTTCACCACCGCGCCGCCACCGGTCACCACCACCACGCGAATGCCCGGATGCTTCATCAATGCCTGCGCCGATTCGACGGTCGGCTCGGCGATACCGCAAACGCAATTCTCCGGGCCGCCAGCGGCGACGATGGCGTCGTTGAGCAGCTCGATGTTGCGGCGGCAGACGTTTTTGGCGTTGGGATGGACGTTGAAGACGACCGAATTGCCCGCGGTCACCATGGAGATGGCGTTGTTCACCACCGTCTCGGTGGGGTTGGTGCAGGGTGTAATACTTCCGATCACACCGAACGGCGCGCGTTCGTGCAGGGTGAGTCCGTCGTCGCCGGTGAAGGCGCGGGGGACGAGAATTTCGAGACCGGGCGTCTTTTGCGCGGCGACGGTGTTCTTGAGAATTTTGTCTTCGACGCGGCCAAGGCCAGTTTCCTGCACCGCCATGGCGGCGAGCTCGCGCGTGGCGTCGAGATGCGCGCGGCGCATGGCCTCGATCATGCGCGCACGGACGGCCAGATCGAGCTCACGCAACTGTTCGAACGCGCGCTGTGCCGCGGATACCGCGCTGTCGAGATCGGCGAACATGCCGCGGCCGAGCATGTGGCCGGTGTTGCGGAGGAAGGCCGGAGCGCGCGCGCGTCCCGCGGTGGAAACGCGCGACCAGGCAGGGAGGAGCTCGACGCGTGGCGCGGGCTTGGTTGTTGCCGAGCCAAGGCGCTCAGCGACTTTCGCGACCAGCGTTTCGAGTTGATCGGGCGTCAGTGCGGCCACGCGCTACTCCTTGCGGTACGCAGTGTGTCCGTCCTGCTCGACGAGATCGACGATGGCCATGATCGTCGCATCGACCGGACGATCCTTGGTCACCGTGGTGTTTCGCGCCGACGATCCGCTGGCGTAGAGCACCACTTCCCCAACGCCCGCGCCGACCGCGTCTACGGCGACGATCGTCGAACCCGCTGGCTTTCCGCTCGGATCGCACGCGCGCACCAGGAGGAGCGTGAGTCCACTCAGCTCGGCCTCTTTGCGCGACGCGACAACCGTTCCGACGACCCGCGCCAGAATCACTACTTACTCTCAGCTTTGGCTTGCGACACGCGGCCGAGCGGTAGCGCGAGATCGATGTTGGTGTGCGGCCGCGGAATCACGTGCACGCTGACCAGCTGCCCAATGCGTTCGGCACTGCGCGCGCCCGCTTCGGTAGCGGCCTTCACCGCCGCGACGTCGCCGCGCACGATGGCGGTCACATAGCCGCCGCCGATTTTTTCGTAGCCGACGAGCTCCACTTTCGCCGCCTTCACCATGGCGTCCGCGGCCTCCACCATGCCCACGAAGCCCTTCGTTTCAATCATTCCGAGTGCGTCAGCCACTGTTTATTCTCCATTCAAAATATAAGGCCACCTGACTACTACTTTAAAAATCTTATTTTGAAGACTCTTTTCCGGTGAGGGCGGAAATCGCGCTCACCGCCGCAGCTGCCGCCGCGTCGATCTCTGCTTCCGAGCCACACATATAGAGACGCCCGTACGCGCCGAACGGCGTCACGTCGACCAGCCGCACGTTGGCTGCTTTTTCCGCTTCGTTGGCGGCGAAGGCCACGTAACCCGCGGGCTCCGTCTCCAAAATAAAGAGCGATTGTCCCGGCTCGATCATCGAACCGAAGCGAATCTTGTCGATGATCATCGCGTGCATCGGCTCGATGCCGCGGATGATGGTGTTGGAAACGATCTTCGGTTTGAGCCGATCGGTTTCCTTGGCGCCGAGATGATCGAGAATCAGCTGACCAGCTTGGCGAACCTCGCCTTTGTCTTCGCTGTGCAGCTCGAGCAAACCATACGCGCGCTCGACCACCAGCGTGGCCGGCTGCGCGTGCGTGCCCTTGAGGGCCGTGTCCAGCGCGCGGTGGATGGCCATGCCCGGCGCGACTTCCACAAAGAGCGAAGCCACGTGCGGCACGGGAAAGTAGCCACGGCACGTGGTGCAGATGTGCGCGGCGAGCTGCGGTTGCAGCGAATCGAGGAAGACGTAAGTGCGCAGCGAAGTGGACAAGCGAGCGTCCTTTCGAGAGTGCGCTTCTAGCCAAATGGCGCGCGTATGACAAGCGATCGACACGCACCGAAAGTTGCCTCGCCCTCCGGCGACGTGTTTTGCTCACTGGCCATGGCTTCTCTGCGCGCTTGGGCCAAGACCGATGTCGGCAAAAAGCGCAAACAGAATGAAGACGCCCTTCTCGTCGATGAATCGCTCGGTCTGTACGTGGTGTGCGATGGCATGGGTGGCCATGCGGCGGGTGAGGTGGCCAGCGCGACGGCCGCCGCGACGATACAGAAAGTCGTCGCTGGAGAGAAGTCGGTCATCGCGCGATTTGCGGCGCAGGACACGCCCGAAAACCGCGACGCGTTGGTGATGTTGATGGAGCGGGCGATCGAAACGGCCTGTGCGGAAATTTTTCGGATTTCGTCCAGGGAGTCCGACAAGCGTGGAATGGGCACCACTTGCGTGGCACTGATCACGGCCGGAAAAAAAGCGGTGCTTGGTCACGTGGGCGACAGCCGCATCTACCTGGTTCGCAACAACCGCGCGCACCAGCTCACCGAGGATCACACGCTGGTGCAGGATCAGTTGAAGCGCGGCGTGATCACTGCGGCGCAAGCGGCGAAGAGCAGTGTGCGCAACGTCATCACGCGCGCGGTGGGCCTACAACCGAGTGTCGCGGTCGACACGCTCATCACCGATCTCATGCCGGGCGATGCTTACGTTCTCTGCTCGGACGGTCTGCACGGTTATCTCGAGGACGGCGAGCTTCCCGTGCTGGCGGGCGTCGCGCCGCGCGAGATGCTTTGCGATCAGCTCGTGGAGATGGCCAACGAGCGCGGCGGCAAAGACAACGTCACCGTCGTGGTGGTCGCGGTGGAGGGCGAGGACGGCGAGGAGTCGACGAACGTCGAAGCGAAGATGGAGTTGCTCCACGGCGTCCCACTCTTCGAGCACATGACCTACAAAGAGTTGCTGTCGATTATCGGTGCGGCGCGTGCCCATCGCTTCGAGGTGGGAACGCAAATTATTCGCGAAGGCGAGCAGGGCGACGCGCTTTTCATTCTGTTCGGCGGGCGTGCCGAGGTTCTGCGCGGCGGCAGTGTGATCGCCACATTGGAAGCGGGCGCCCACTTTGGCGAGATGGGGCTGCTCGATCAGGTTCCGCGCTCGGCGACGGTGCGGGTGGTCGATCCGGTGAGCGCCATCGCCATCGATCGCGAGACGTTGCTCAAACTTTTGCGCAAGGACTCGGTGTTGTCGGTGAAGCTTTTGTGGAGCCTCGCGCAGGTTCTGTCCGAGCGTCTTCGCGCGACCAGCGGCGCCTTGGCTTCGGTGAAGGGTGATCTGGACAAGCTCGGTTCGACCACAGCGAAGGCGGCGTTCGATGTGATCGGAGAGGAGCGGATTGCACCGCCGCCGCCGCCGAAGGGCGGGGAATGAACATTCTAGGAAGCCGGCACCGAACCATTTGTGGGACGGCGATAGGCCTCTCGACATTGTTCAATGCGTGCGCCCATCGTCCCATTCCAGCGCTGCCCTCCGCGGAAATGCACGACGCCTCGAAATTGTGGGCCGCGCTAGAAGCACGCGCGCAAACGCGGCACGAAATTTCCGGAAGCGGCAAAGCCAAGCTGCAAGCGCCCGGGCGCGATCACCTCTCCGTCGCCGTCAACATCGCCGCGCGGCGGCCGGCCGATCTCCGCTTCGAAGCGCTCTCGTTTTTCGGCGATCCGGCGGCGCTGCTGATCACCGCGCGCGGACATTTCGTCCTGTATGACATCCGAAAGCCAATGTATTACGACGGTCGCGCCACCGCTGAAAACCTGGCGCGGCTGCTTCCCGTGGCCATCGATCCCGAGGAGCTCGTCGATCTGCTTTTGGAGACCGCCCCACCGCTCGCGGATGCGTTGCCCACCTCGGTGGAAGAAGCCGGTGATGATTTCGTGCTGCGGTTGTCGACGGCGAACGGCGTCGAAGAAAAAATTCGCGTGGCCGCTGATCTTCGTCTTCGCGCCGTCGAGCGCCTGGCTTGGCAGGCTTCGTTCGACGACTCCACGTTGCGCATCACCGGAGGCGGCGCATCGATGGAGCTGTCGTTGTCGAGCGAGACGCTCGATCCGCAACCGCCGCTGCCCGAATCGGCATTCGCCGTTGGTGCGCCGCCGGGTGTGCCGGTAGAACGATTGCCGTGACGCGAATTTCGGGGCAGGCCTTTGCGCTGGCGCTTTTCCTTTTCTTCACAAGCTCCGTTGCGCACGCCATTCCATCCGGCGAACTTCCTTCGGAGGAATTGGCCGGAACTCCCATTGACGGCGGCACGGTCACGTTCATCATTCCTACGGAGCCGCCACACCTTCTGGCGCTTATCGAGTCGGACGGATGGATGAAGGAGATCACCATTCCGCATCTCTATGAACCGCTGGTGGTGCACGATCCGCACGACGATCCCGACTACCGCGTGGCGCCGCGTCTCGCGGAGAGCTGGGCGGTGTCGCCCGATCACCTCACCTACACCTTCAAGATTCGCCAAGGCGTGCGTTGGCACGACGGACAGCCATTCTCCGTCGACGACGTGGTTTTCACTTTCGATAAATTGATGGATCCCGGCGTTCGCGCGATTTCGCTTCGCAACTATTTTCAAGATCTAGCCAAGTGGGAAAAAGTCGACGCCACCACGTTTCGGCTCGTCTACAAGAAGCCCTATTTTCTCACGCTCGACACGCTGGTCGATGTCCCGATCATTCCCAAACACATCTTTGGCGCCGGCGATCTCAACACGCATTCCAGCTTGCGCGCGCCCGTCGGCACGGGGCCGTTCAAGTTCGTCTCGTGGGAGCCTGGCTCAAAAAAAATCGTCTACGCGCGCAACGAACTTTACTGGGGCAAGAAAGCGCACCTCGACGGCCTGGTGTTTCGCATCATCGAAGATCGCACGGTTGCTGCCCAGGTGATGGAACGCGGCGACGCGGATCTCTACACCTTCTATACACCTGACCGCTGGATCAAGCTGGACGCGGATTTGCGCTTCACCAAAGACTATTGGCCGTTCAAGTTTTTCACCGCCAACTATGTCTGGATCGGCTGGAACGAGAAGCGCCCGTTTTTTGCCGATGCGCGCGTGCGCACCGCCATGACGCTCCTTTCGAACCGCCCCTATTTTCAGGATCGCATCTTCAAGCACCTCTACGTCGATCACACCTGCCACTTTTATTGGAAGAGCAAGGACTGTGATCCGACGCTCGCCCCGCTTCCTTATGACGTCGCGCGCGCGCAAAAACTTCTCGCGCAAGCAGGCTGGGCCGATCACGACGGCGATGGCGTGCTCGACAAGGACGGCGTGCCCTTCAGATTCACGTTCCTTTTCGGCAACGGCAGCGTTCTTGGCGAGCAGATCGGAACGGTCCTGCGCGATTCGTTGCGCAAAGTTGGCATCGTGATGGATCTCCAGAAACTTGAATGGTCCACCTTCACGAACCGTTTGCGCAACCACGCATTCGATGCCTCCACCTTGGTGTGGAGCGGTGCGGCGCGTGGCGATCCCTATCAGGTGTGGCACAGCTCGCAGGCCGCCGACGGGAGCAATTACATCTCGTTCAACAACAAGATTGCCGACCAGCTCATCGAGCAGGGACGCGCGGAATTCGACGCGGAGAAGCGGCACGGCATCTACCGCGCCTTCGGAAAAGTTCTCTATGACGAACAGCCGTACACCTGGCTCGGTACGCGGGCGGAGCTCGGCGCACTTCGAAAACGCGTGCGCGGCGCCACTTTCAATTTGAAGCATTGGAACTTCGCCGACTGGTGGATCGCCTCTCCGTGAAGCGCTTTCTGCTGCGCCGCCTCCTACTCATGGTGCCGACGTTTTTCGGCATCACGCTGGTCACCTTTGCATTCCTCCATCTCGCGCCTGGAGATCCGGTCTCCATGAGCATGGGCGACGCCGCGATCGGACAGGGCGCGATCTCACGCGAAGCGATCGCGCATTTTCGCCACACCATGGGTCTCGACGATCCGCTCCCCGCGCAGTATGCGAAGTGGCTGTGGCGAATCGTTCGCTTCGATTTCGGCAACGGTTGGCGAACCGGGCAACCGGTCACGCAGCTACTCGCGCAGAGTCTCCCGGTGACGCTGCTCCTCTCGTCGATTGCGCTTTTTCTCTCCTACGCCATCGCCATTCCGCTCGGTGTGCACGCCGCGGTGAAGCGCGATTCACCGGCGGAGAAGCTCGTTACGCTTCTACTCTTTATCCTCTATTCATTACCGGTTCCGTTCGTGGCCATCCTGATCATTTTGCTCTTTGGCGGCGGCCACTTCTTCAACGTCCTGCCGATTCAAGGCCTGCACAGGGACGGTTTCGAATCGCTGGCGTGGCCCGCGCGAATCGGCGATCTGGTGTGGCACCTCATCGCGCCGGTTTTTTGTCTCACCTACGGATCGCTGGCCAGCCTCTCGCGTTACATGCGCGGCGCGATGCTCGACGTCATTCGCCAAGACTACATTCGCACCGCGCGCGCCAAGGGGCTCAGCGAACGCGCGGTGATTTTCCGCCACGCGCTTCGCAACTCGCTCTTGCCGCTGGTCACGCTCCTCGGGCTCTACTTGCCGTTTCTCGTCGGCGGCAGCGTGATCGTGGAGCGCATCTTCGGCATCAACGGCATGGGCATGCTCGCGTTCCGCGCGATTCTCGAGCGCGACTACAACGTCATCATGGGTGTCACCACGCTGACGGCGCTGCTCACCATGGTCGGCGTGCTCGTCTCGGATCTGCTCTACGCCATCGTCGATCCGCGGATTCGCCACGCATGACGCGGGTCTCGCAATTTCGAAAACGGAAACGCAATCTCGCCGCCGCCGTGCTGGTCCTCGCGCTTGTCGCGGTCGCGCTCTTGGCCGATGTCTTGGCCAGCGATTTGCCGATTCTCATTCACCGCAATGGCGTGACCTCTTTTCTGCCGTGCCTCTTCCGTCCCGCCGCGCTTGCTGGCCAAAGCAATACCGCGTTGCGATCGACTGCCACGCCCAACGACTTCGCGATTTTTCCGCTCGTGGAATGGGGGCCGGAAGAGCCCGATCTCGACGCCGATCCGCTCTCGGGTCCTTCCAAAAAACATTGGCTCGGCGTGGACGACATCGGTCTCGATGTGGCGAGCCGGCTCATCCACGGCACGCGCGTGTCGCTCGCGGTAGGTCTGATCGCGGTATCGATTTACGTCGCCATTGGCGTGCTCCTTGGCGCGCTCGCGGGCTTTTACGGCGGCGCGATCGATCTCCTACTCTCTCGCCTGACCGAAATCATGCTCGTCTTTCCGACCTTCTTTTTGATCCTGACCATCATGGGCCTGCTCGAGCGCACCACCATCGTTTCGGTGATGGTGGTGATTGGACTCACGCGATGGACCGATGTGCAACGCCTTCTGCGCGCCGAAGTGCTTCGCATTCGTGAGCTCGACTACGTGCAGGCCAGCCGCGCGCTCGGCGCAAGCAACGTGCGAATTTTGTGGCGTCACGTGATTCCCAACGCTTTGGCGCCGGTCTTTGTCAGCGCGACGTTTGGCGTGGCGGGTGCGATTCTCCTCGAGAGCTCGCTGTCGTTTCTCGGATTCGGCACGCCGCCGCCGACCGCCAGCTGGGGCGCGTTGCTCAACCAAGGTTACGAGCACGCAGCAGATGGCGCCTGGTGGCTGACGCTGTTTCCGGGGCTGGCGATTTTCATCACGGTGACGGCGTACAACTTGCTCGGCGAAGGATTGCGTGACGCGCTTGATCCTCGCCTCAAGTGATTTGAAAATGAATTAGGGCTTGGGCCGCAGCTCCCATTACAATCCTCCGCAATGGCCCGCATCAAACTCGGCGACCTGCTCGTCAAGGCCGGTGTGATCACCGAAGAGCAGCTCACCGTCGCCCTCGCGGAGCAGAAGGAGTGGGGCGATCGGCTGGGCGATATTCTCGAGCGGTTGGAGTTCATTACCGAGGACACGCTCGTTCGCGCGATCGCCAAGCAGACTGGTTTGCCGCTGGCCGATCTGCGGCGACCCATCGCGGCCGCCACGCTCCAAGCCTTTCCGCGCGAGCTCGCGGAAGAGCAAGAGGCGCTCCCGCTCGAGCTGACCGATGATGGCAAGACGCTGATTTTGGCCATGAGCGATCCGCTCGGCGCGGCGACGCTGGAAGGGCTCCCCGATTTGAAGGGACGCCGCGTGGTTCCGCGGCTCGCCGCGGGCTCCGCGATTCGCGCGGCCATCGCGCGGCTCTATGCCGGCGAGGAGCCACGCGCCGAGACGCACGGCCCAGTCGAACCCGCAATGCCGCCACCCGAACCGATTGAGCCGATCAACGCATCGCGTCCTGCGCCCGCACAATCCGCGCGCGCGGTGGTCGCGGCGAGATTCGCGCCCACCGCCGGACCGCAAGAACTTTTGAAAAGCCTCGAGCTCGCGCAGCGCGCCGAAGTGAAGGTGCTCAAGGCGCTCGTCGAGCTGCTCATCGCCAAAGGCGTGTTCACGCGCAGTGAATACGTGGCCCGACTCCGATAATTTCGCCCAACACACGAGATCCAAACCATGCCGAACAAGAAACGCCTCGGTGACATGCTCGTGGAAGCCGGCGAGCTCTCGTTGAATGATCTCAACGGTGCGCTCGAGGAACAGCGCATTCACGGCGGCCGCCTCGGGCAGATTCTCGTGGAGAAAAAGCTCGTGGCCGAGCAGGTGCTCATCAGAGTGTTGGCGCAGCAGCTCGGGCTCACGCCGGTGCGGCTCTCCACAGCTTCGGTCGATCCGCGAGCGGTAGCGCTCGTGGGCCGCGAGACCGCCGAGCGTTACCTAATCTTTGCCTACGAGCTGACCGGTCGCGAGCGCGCCGAGCAAGTTAGCCTGGCCATGGCCGATCCCACCGACCTGACCGTGGTGGATGAAATCGCGTTCAATCTCTCGCGGCGCGTGCGGCCGATGCTGGCCAGCCCGGCTGAAATTCGGGGCGCGATTCGTCGCTACTACGGAGGAGAACCGGTGGTGAAGGAAGTGCCGAGTTGGCTCATGGCCCCATCCGACACTCCGAGCGATGCCGCGCCCGCCGACGATTTGTGGGAGGTGACCGACGCCGCTGAACCGCCGCCGGTCGCGGTTGAACCCACGCAGGAAGCGTCGTGGGACGTTGCCATCGAGGACGAGGAGATGGCGGCTGAGAGCGAGTCGGCGACGACTGGCCCCGCTGAATCGTTGACCTGGGCGGAAGCGGAAATGACGCCGGTTGGCGAGCGGGCGTTCGAGGAGGTCGATCTTTCGGCCGGGGCGGTTTCTTTGGAGGGTGTTGACCCCGCGCCTGCACCACCCGTGGTTGTTCCCGAAGCGATGAGCGAAGAGGCAGCGGCGCCATTGACGCTCGGCGATCCGCGCATCATGGACGCGCTGCTTCGCGTGCTCGAGAAAAAGGGCCTGGTGACCTGGAACGAAATTGCCGAAGAGCTGATGGCCGCCGAGGCGTCGCCCAAAACGCAGGACGGTTAAACCCGGGTCCGTCATGGCCGGGCTTGACGAGGCCATCCACGCGGTGGATGCCAGTACGGTGCACGTGCGAGAGTCAACGAATGTCCGACGCCGCGCCGCTTCTCGAAATCGCGCATCTACGAATTGCCTTTGAGACAGAAAAAGGTCGCGTGCGCGCGGTTGACGATGTTTCCATTCGCGTAGAGCGTGGTCGCGCGGTGGGATTGGTCGGTGAATCTGGCTGCGGCAAAAGCGTGACCGCGCTTTCGGTTCTCGGGCTCATTGCCGATCCGCCGGGCCGTGTGCTCTCCGGCTCGTCGGTCCAATTCGAAGGTGAAGAGCTCGTCGCCGCTTCGCCAGCGCGTATGCGCGAAGTGCGTGGCAATAAAATTTCGATGATCTTCCAGGAGCCGATGACGTCGCTGAATCCCGTTTTCACCATCGGCGAGCAAATTGGCGAAGCGGTGCGCCTGCACCAACGTGTGGGTCGCGCCACGGCCCGCGAACGCAGCATCGAGATGCTTCGACGTGTCGGCATGCCGTCGCCGGAGATTCGCGTCGACGACTATCCGCACCAACTCTCCGGGGGCATGCGGCAGCGCGTGATGATCGCCATGGCGCTCTCGTGCAATCCCTCGTTGCTCATTGCCGACGAGCCGACCACCGCGCTCGACGTGACGATTCAAGCGCAGATTCTCGCGCTGCTCGGCGACCTTCGCCGCGCGCGGAAGATGGCGCTGCTCCTCATCACGCACGATCTCGGCGTCGTCGCGGAGACCTGTGACGACGTCGTGGTGATGTATGCGGGGAAAATTGTGGAGTCGGCGCCCGCAACGGCCATCTTCGCGCAGCCACGCCATCCCTACACCGCAGGGCTGCTCGACAGCATTCCGGGTGCGCAGGGTGGTGCGAGTCGCGGCCAACTGCGGGCGATTCCGGGTGTGGTCCCGCCCTTGGCGAACCTTCCAAGCGGCTGTCGTTTTCGCGATCGCTGCGATCGCGCGGAGCATGATTGCGCGGCGAACGAACCGCCGTTGTTGCCGATGGGACCGCAACATTTCGCGGCCTGCTTTCATCCGCGGATCCCCTCGCCCCCTGCGGGTGAGGGCTAGGGTGGGGCGCCGAATGCAGGGAGCGCGCACCCCCACCCTGACCCTCCCCCGTCCAGGGGGAGGGAATATTTCGCTGCCAGCTTTCATCCGCGGCTCCCCTCCCCCCCTTGCGGGGGAGGGTTAGGGTGGGGGGCCGAATGCAGGGAACGCGCACCCCCACGCTGACCCTCCCCCGTCCAGGGGGAGGGAACATTTCGCTCGTCGAAGTTCGCGACCTCGTCAAGGAATTCCGCACGCAGCGTGGCACCGTGCGCGCGGTTGCTGGCGTCTCGTTCGATATCTTCGAGGGGGAAACGCTCGGATTGGTCGGCGAATCAGGCTGCGGCAAATCAACGTTGGGCCGCGCGCTTCTGCGGCTCGTGGAGCCTGACGGTGGAAACATTCGCTTCGCGGGCCGTGATGTGCTCGCCCTGCATCGTGATGATCTGCGCGCGCTGCGCCGCGAAATGCAGATCATTTTTCAAGATCCGTATGCATCGCTCAATCCGCGCATGACGGCCGGCGAAATCGTGAGCGAAGCGCTGGAGATTCACCATCTCGAAGCGACGATCCAGGCACGCGCTGATCGCACGCTTTCGCTGCTCACGCGCGTTGGTCTTCGCGCCGAACATCTCGATCGCTATCCGCACGAATTTTCCGGCGGAGAGCGCCAGCGAATCGGCATTGCACGCGCCTTGGCCGTGACGCCGCGCTTCATCGTTTGCGACGAGCCGGTGAGCGCGCTCGACGTCAGTATTCAAGCGCAGATCGTGAACCTGCTCGCGGATCTTCAAGCACGGCAGAAGCTGACTTATCTTTTCATCTCGCACGATCTCAGAATCATCGAGCACATCAGCGATCGCGTGGCGGTGATGTACTTCGGCAAAATCGTCGAGTTGGCGCCCGCCGACGCTCTTTACGCTACGCCGCTGCACCCCTACACACAGGCGTTGCTTGCGGCAGTGCCGGTGATCGATCCGCAGCACCGGCGGCAGCGTCTTCCGCTCGCCGGTGAGCCGCCATCGTCGTTCGATCCACGCAGCCACTGCGCATTTCATCCGCGTTGTCCGATCGCGATCGATCGTTGCAAACGCGAAGCGCCGCCGCTCGTGGCGATCGGTTCGAATTCCACACACGTCGTGGCCTGCTTTCGCGCGGAGGAGCGTCTCGTATCGGGCACTTGACGGATGTTATCTAATTGACGCTTCTCGGCGTCGACCGTTACGATTGCACGCTGTCTCGCGCCGCGGGAGATTCTTGAATGTTACAGGGTAAAAAGCCGCTTCTCCTCGCTCTCTTGCTGGCCTTCGCCGCCGCCGTCCTTGGTTACACCGGCGTCAAAAAGGCCGAGCATGACGTTCGCGAAGGATGGGACACGGTCAAAGTGATCTGCGCGGATCAAGACATCAAGGAGGGCACCGAACTCGAGGAAGGCATGGTTTCCATCCGCGACATTCCGCGGCGATTCGTCACCGAAAGTTATTACCGTCTCCCCGAAGAAGAGGGCGCGCGCGAAAAATTTCAGGCGCAACTTCCCTACGGGCAGCGTGTGATGGTGCCGCTCAAAAGGGGCGATCCGATTCTCGTCAGCCACATCGAAACGGCGAAGCTCGAGGAATTTTCCAAGATGATCCAGAAGCGCGGCCGCGCCATTGCGCTCGATGTTTCGGAGAAGGCGAGCGTCGGTGGGTGGGTGCAACCCAACGATCACGTTGATGTCATCGGAACGATACGCGACGACGCCACGCACGAGTTCAAGACGCTCACGCTGGCGCAGGACGTGATCGTGTTGGCCACCGGCAAGCGCACCGCCAACACCGTTTACGTTCCCGAGGAAGAGAAGCGTTACACCACGGTCAGCGTTATGGTGTTGCCCGAAGAGGCGGAAATATTAACGCTCGCGCAGGAGAGTGGGACGCTCTCTTTGGCGTTGCGTAATCCCGAGGATCTCGATCGGCAAGAAAATCGCAGCTTCGCCGAGGTAAAAACACTCTTTACGGGTGAGCGCATCGACGCACTGTTCAAGAAGCGCGTCGCGGGAATTCAGATCATCAAGGGCGGGAAGGGCGCCGATCAGACCGCGCCGTAAGCGAACACGATGCTTTCGTCGCTCACTTTTCTCAGCATCGCGGCGAGCGTCTTTTTCGCGACGCTGACGGTGCTTGGCGTTCTTCAGCGGGCGCTTGCGCAATACAAAGCGCAGTACGTGGCGCAGTCGCTGACTGACTTGTCGGGGATGTTTTTGTTTGTCGATCCGACGCAGGTGCTCGTCTTGAACCTCACCGTGATGACGCTCTTCGCGGCACTCGGTTTCTGGATGGGCGGTCCGTTTCTCCTCGTGCTGACGGGCGTGGCCGGATTTTTCGCGCCGCAGCTCGGCATCGCTTACTACCGCCACGTTCGTATTCAGAAATTCAACGCGCAGCTCGTGGAAGCGCTGCAGCAGATGGCCAACGCTTTCAAGGCCGGCCTCACGTTGGCGCAAGCGGTGGAGATCGTCGGCAAAGAATCGCAGGCACCGCTCTCGCAAGAGTTCGGACTCTTCACCAAAGAAGTGAAGCTGGGCGTGCCCGTCGACGACGGACTTCTCAACATGGCGCGCCGCGTGGGGAGCGAAGATCTCGAGCTCGTTGCGACGTCCGCGAACATCGCGCGATCGCTCGGCGGCAACATGGCGGAGATGTTCGAGACGATCAGCTCGACCATTCGCGAACGCTTTCGTCTCGAGGGCCGCATTCGCGCGCTGACCGCGCAGGGAAAAATGCAGGGCTGGGTGGTGGCCGCGATGCCGCCCTTCCTGGGGCTCTTCATTCGCTGGGCCTGGCCCGACATGATCAATCCCATGTTCGAGCACTGGTTCGGATACGCCCTCGTCACCGCCATCGTGATCATGGAGTTGGTTGGCATTTTGGTTATTCGGAAAATCGTGAACATCGATGTCTAATGTGCTGCACATCGTGTCGTTGGTGGTGACCCAGATCCTCATCTGGGGAAGCGTGCTTTGCGCCGGCGCGATCGGCGGAATTCTCACGCTGATGGTGTACGAAAAATATTTCAAGCACAGCGTCACCACGAAGACGCCAGCACCGCGTGACCTCATCGGATCGCTGCGTGCCGGTCCGCTCGGCAAGTTGGCGCGTCTCTCGGCGATTCGGATTCCCGCGAAGTATCGACAAGACATCCGCCGGCAACTGACGCGGGCCGGCGAGCCCCACATGCTGACGCCGGAGGAGTTCGTGGCGTTTCAGGAGCTCGGTGCCATTGCGTTTCTGCTGATGGCACTTTTTTTCACCGTGGCAGTGGCCATGTCGATTTTGTGGTGGCCCTTTTTTGTTCTGCTCGGCTTCTTCATGCCGTGGATCTGGCTGCGCGATCGCGTGACCGTTCGCATTCAGCTCATCACGCGCGCGTTGCCGTTCGATATCGATTTGCTGACGCTCGCTGTCGGTGCTGGACTCGACTTCACCGCTGCGATTGGCAAGGTCGTGGAGAAGGGCCGCGATGGTCCGCTCGAGGAGGAGTTCTCGCTGATGCTGCGCACGCTCAAGCTCGGCAAGACACGCGAGGAAGCGCTCAAGGCCATGGCCGAACGCGTGGGATTGCAGTCGCTGACTTCATTCGTAGGTGCGCTGGTCCAAGCCGATCAGATGGGCACGAGCCTCGGGAAAATTTTGCGGATTCAGTCGACGCAGCTTCGGCACGAGCGCACGCAGCGCGCGGAAAAACTGGCCAACGAAGCGCCGGTGAAACTTCTCTTTCCACTGCTGGCGTTTATTTTTCCGACGGTCTTCTTGATCCTCTTTGGTCCCATCGTCTATCAGGCGCTGAACTCGGCGAACTAACAATGGCATCGGTTCTCACCATCGCCGAAGGTCGCGACAAGGGTCGTGTGTACGAGTTCGATCTCGACGCCGTGACCATTGGCCGCGCCAGTGGAAACAACGTGGTGCTCTTCGACCCCGGCGTGTCGCGGTTGCATGCGCGAATCGTGCAGCGCGACGGCCGCCACTTCGTGGTCGACAACGGATCGGCCAACGGTACCATCGTCAACGGCACCGCGGTTAGAACCGAACAGGAATTGCGAACGGGCGATCGGATCGGCATCGGCCCGTTCACGTTCAGCTTCGTCGCGAAAGCCGCGTCGCCAATAGCCGCTTCGAAAAAGCCCTTCGACGACGGCGCCACGCGGGTATCGGGAACGTTGCAACGCGGCATCGCCGCCAGTCCGGCCACGGTGCGCACGACGATGCCCGCCGCGATGCAGAGCGGCGTGCGCAGTGTCCTTTTGCGGCTCTCGCAGAATCAGCGCACCGCGGGATTCGGAATCGCGTTCGGCGTGATCGTCCTCGCCGCGGTGATGGTCGCGCGCTCGAACAGCGGCAGCACCAAAACGGCTTGTCCCGATGTGATCGAGCTCTCTGAAAACATGGATCCGGGGACCTTCGGCGACGGCGCCGTCGACTATGCGTGCGGCCGCAAAGTGGTCTTCGGTTTCCACTTGCCGGAGCGGACGCGCGCCTATTTTCACTACACGCCCGTGCGCGTGAAAGCCGATGCGGTGCAGGTGACGATTGGCGGGAAGGCGATCGGAACGCTCGGCGGCGCGCGCAAGGAAGATCAGGAGCTGCTCCTCTCCGGCGCGGGCGCGGGCTCGGTGTTGATCTCGCTCGAATCGAGCGTCGATGACTGGGCGATCGATCGCGTGCGGCTGGAGCTGGTGGGCCTGATCGCGCCGGATCGTGTCGCGGCCAAAAAATATTACGACCTTGGTCTCGCGCGTTGGGAAGCCCGCAACATCGCGCCGTCGAATACGTTCGAAGCTTGGAAGGCGCTTCGTGAAGCGCGGCGCTATGTCGAATTCGAGGAGCCGCATCCGCCGCTTTATGCCGCGATTGTCGGTCAGATGCGCGACGCCGAGCGTGAGATGGATCGCAGCTGCAAGAAGCTTCTCTTCACGGCGAATCGTCACGAAAAATACGACGAAGCCGACAAGGCGCAGCTGACCTACCAGCAGATTCTTCTCTACTTCCCTGACAACGATCCGTCTGGATGCCGCAAGATTGCACTCGAGAATCTGCCCTCAGGGACGAGTGGGAGCAAAGAGTAGCGTGGTGCCCTGCGTTGTCCGTCATACGGTCTCGACCCGGCCATGACGGAGGACGTGCGTAAGCAAGCGGCCAAATTTCCCTCCCCCTTGACGGGGGAGGGTTAGGGTGGGGGTACATGGACCGCACCCCGCAAATCGATCTCTTCGCCGCGCGCGCTCGCCAGCCTCGCGTGCTCACCGTCTCCGAGCTGACGGCCGATCTCAAAGCGCTCCTCGAGGGCCGCTACGCTTCGCTGCACGTCACCGGCGAAATTTCCAATCTGCGGCGGCCGTCGTCGGGCCATGTCTACTTCACGCTCAAGGACGCTGGTGCCTGCATTACGGCGGTCATGTTTCGCTCGCAGGCGCGGCTCCTCAAGTTTTCGATCGAGCAGGGACTGTCAGTCGTGGTGCGCGCGCGGCTCTCGGTCTACGAGCCGCAAGGTGCGTATCAGTTGGTCTGCGACAGCGTTGAACCTACCGGCGTAGGTGCGCTCATGCTGGCGTTCGAGCAGCTCAAGGCGCGGCTTGCGGCAGAGGGACTTTTCGATTCGTCGCGCAAGCGCCCGTTGCCGAGAGTACCGCGGCGCATCGGCGTGGTGACCAGCACGGCGGGCGCGGCGCTGCGCGATTTCTTGCGCACGTTACATCGACGTTTCCCGAATCTGCCGGTGCTCATCGCGGGCTCGCGCGTGCAGGGCGACGGCGCCGCGAGCGAGATTGCGCGCGCCGTGCAGCTGCTCGGAACGCAGGATGTCGACGTGATCGTGGTGACGCGCGGCGGTGGATCGCTCGAGGATCTCTGGGCCTTCAACGAAGAGGTGGTGGCGCGCGCCATCGCGACGTCGCCGGTGCCGGTGGTGAGCGCGGTCGGGCACGAAGTCGATTTCACGATCGCCGATTTCGTCGCCGATGTGCGCGCGGCCACGCCCACCGCGGCCGCGGAGCTGATCGCGCCGGTCAAGAGCGAGCTCGCTGCAAATCTCCTCGCGCACCAAGCGCGACTTTTACGCGCCTGGGAATCCACCCGCGAGGCGCGTCAGGCGCGGCTCGATCGTTTTCGTGCGCGCCTCTCCGATCCGCGGCGGCTCCTCGATGCGCGCCGGCTCTCGCTCGACCGGCTCGAAGCGCGGCTGTTGCAAACGCTGCGTGCGGCGAACGGTCAGCGGGCCCAGGCGCTCGAACGCGCGCGGCAACGGTTAGAGCGGGCCCATCCGCGCGCGCGGTTGTTGATGTTCGAGCGCGCCGTGGCCACTTTGCAGGATCGCCTTATCCAGGCCACGCGCCGGGGCTTAAGAACCCGCGTGCTTTCGTTTCACGGATCGGAAAATCGTCTGAATGCGCTGAGCCCGCTGGCAGTGCTTTCGCGCGGCTATGCGCTGGCGTTCCGCGACGGGCACCTGGTGAAAACGGCCACGGATCTCGCGGCCGGCCAGTCACTCGACTTACGCTTCTCCGACGGCACCGCAGAGGTGCGCGTCGAAAAAGTGAAGCGCTAGGCTCCTAAGTCAGAAGTTCGCCGCATCAATGCGGCGGTCATTTTAGGAGCCTAGCCGTCTGGAAGGGGCTCGCCGCCCCTCCCCGTCAAGCAAAGCTCGCCGGGGACCCCTCCTGGCTTCGGCGCGACTCCGCGCCGCGGCCGCCTTTGGCGTCCGGGAGAATTAGTGCAGAAATCATTGACTCAGGAGACTAGAACGAAAGTCGCAGGCCGAACTTCATCGAGAGTGGTGCCTGGTATCCCGTTGCATTGCCCCAGTTCGGATTGACTGTCGCGGGCTTACCGTCGGTATTGCGCAAGTAGACGAGGTCACCCGACGGCGCATGGTTGTTGTAGTTCGTGTTCGGCGCCTTGCCACCGACGACCGGAAGAACGCTGTCGTAGGTCCAGGTGTCGTCAACTGACGTTGTTTGCTGCTGATTGAAAAGATTAAAGACCCCCCAGGTCGCCGAAAGCTTGTAGTTTCCGGTGATGGCGTAGGTGGCGATCAGCTGTGCGTCCACGTTCCAGATGGGAGGCATCCGTCCGCCTGCTCCGCGCGGCAGAACAAAGGCCTCGTTCGGACCATAGATCGGATGAGCCCCGAGGAAATTGATCGGCTCGCCAGATCGCCAGAATGCCGATGCTCCCGTGGTCAGATTCCATTTTGGCGTGAGGTCAAACCCGTAGTAGCCGTAGAGGTTCACCGTGTGCGCGATGTCTCCAGAGAACGGACCGCTGCGGTTGGGGAGCAACGAGGTCAAATCGTAATCCGACGAAATGTTGGGATCGAGCTGTCCGGTGTCCTGCTTGTAGAGACCGCCATAATTGCCGCGCACCGAGGCGTACGTGTAGGTCATCGCGACGTTGAGATGCTCGTCAATCGGGCGCGAAAGGTGGATCGTCACCGCATCGTAGAGTCGCACCGGCGGCGGGAAGAGCACCACCGCTCCATTGGCCTGCGTGGATTGATAACCGAGCGCGCCGTTCACGCCCGGGTTGGAAATGAAATAGGTCGTCCCTTCGTCGCTGGACATGTCTTCAATGACTTGGCCTAACGAACGGTGGGTGTAGTCGGCGCCGCCCACCCAGTCGTGCCACTGATACTGCACGCCACCGACCGTCTCCGAGAGGTACTGCCCCTGAATATTGGGATCCACCGGCGTAAACGACGCGCCGATGAACTTGTAGTCATGTCCCACGCCGTATTGATCGTGCATGAGCGGGCAGGTCCGCGGGTCCTTGGGGTCGGTACACTGAGTAGCGTCGTGGTTTTCCTGCACGCCCTTTTCCGAGGGGAACTGCCGATCGGCCATGTCGAGCGGGATCGATTCGTAGAACCGGCCATAGTTGAAATAGGCCTTGCTCATGCCGCGGCCGGTCCAGTCGTAGATGACGCCGACGCGCGGTGCGAAGTTGTTGGCCAAGCTCATCGCCGGTGTCGACTGCGTCTCTCCGGTGGCAGGATCGGCGCCGTAGAGTTTCTGGATTTCCCACCGCAGACCGCCGGCGATGGTTACGCGGTCAAAGAGGTTCCAGGAGTCTTGCGCAAAGAACGCGGTGGAGGTCGTTGCGGTGGTGTTGTGGAGCGACTGCGCCACGAAGATTCGCCCCGGATTTTTGGGATCGGCTTCGCCATATTGTCCGTAGAACTGGAAGTAGGGGCTGCCGCTGGCGTTGTTCTTCTGGTACGCGAAAACGCCGCCGCTGTAGCTCTTGGTGTGTTCGAAGGTTGAGCGCTCCCAGTCGATGCCATATTTCAGCGCGTGGTGGCCAAAGACCGAGAAATAGTTGGTCAGCTTGAGCGTCGCGCTGATCCGGTTCTGATTGGGGGTCGAGAAAAAGGCTGGCCCACCGGTGCTGTATTGCGAAACGGGGCAAGGGTCGAATCCATCCGCTTGCGGCTTGCAGGGTGCGTCGTCCTCGAATTTGAAGAGCGACTGCTTCGTGGTCCAGTTGATGCCCGGATAATTGTTCCAGTAGCTTCCCGTCTGGCCCATCGAATCGATGGCGGTGAAGCTGCTATCGACGTGGTGCCAGGCGGCGATGCCCTCGACGAGCATCTGCCGGTTAAAGAGCTTCGACTGCCAGCGCGCGCTGCCATCGAGTTTGGATTCCGTGAGGCGACCCAAGAAAGTCGACTCGTCGCCGTTCGCGCTCGAGCTGACGGCGCCTTCCGAGGTGCGCGGCTGACCGGAGAAGGAGACCGTGAGGTTATTGTTTTCGGTGATGTTGAAAGTCAGCTTGGAAATGAATTGGTATTCGCGGTGGCTGGCATCGTAGGTGCGCGTCAGATCATTGTTGCGGGTAAAGACCGGTTTACCGTCGGCGTCTTTGACGGGTTGGCCGGTCTTGGGATCCTCGCTCTGCATGTTGATGAAACGCGACACCGTCCAGTCATCCGGAATGGCCGCGAATCCGACGAAGAACCAGATCTTCTTTTTGATGATCGGGCCGCCCAAGTCGAAGCCGAGCGTGGACTGGAAGTTCTGATGGCGCTTGGCGCTGATCGCCGCTCCGCCTTGCTTCACTTCGCGCCGGTCGGCTTGGAACGGCGTGACGTCCGCGAAAACTTCGCCGTGGAATTCGTCGCCGCCGGACTTGGTTTTGACCTCGAGAATGCCGCCAGTGGATCGTCCATATTCCGGGAGGTAGCCACCGGTTTCGACGTTGACTTCGTCGACGAAGTTTTGAAGCAGCCCGCTGTCGTTGCCGCCGACCGAAATGCCCGTCACGTTCACGCCGTCGATGACGTAGTTCGACTCGGGGCTGGTGGAGCCACCAATGGCAAGGCCGAGGCCGTCACCGTGCACTCCCGGCGCTGAGTAGGCCACGTCCTCGAACGACTTGGCGCCGGAACTGTAGGGAATCGCTTCCATCTTTTTGCGATCGACGACCACGCCGGTGGTGGCCGAGCCTTGGTCGATGGCGGGGCGATCCGCGGTGACCACCACTTCGCTGGCTTCCACGGCTGCTGGCGCGAGCGAGAGCTTCACTTTCAGCGCCTGGTCGAGGTGCAACTCGAGGTTTGATTTGGTGAACGGCTGGTAGTCGCCGGACTGCACCGTTAGCGCGTAGGCGCCCGGCGGGAGCAGCGTGATCTCGAACGTGCCGGTGTCGTCAGTGACGGCCGTCTGCTCGCCTTGGAGCGCGGGCGACGTTGCGATGACCACGGCCGCGGGAACTGGCTTGCCGGAGACGGCATCGACCACAACGCCGCGGAGCGCGGAAGTTCCCTGCGCGTGCGCGTGGGCGGCAAGAAAAAATAGGCCCAAAAGAGCGACTAGTGAAGCTCGGCGCATGGATTTCCCCTCGGAAAGAAAGCCGCGCGCTTTTAACGAGACTGGGAGGAATTGTCTAGCGATTCGCTATCGGAATGTAAGAGAGTGCGGCATTGACTAACTGCTTCGGACACGTGTTTTTTTATCTGCCCATGGAATGGTGTTAAGATTCCGTCATCTTTGAACCACGCGCTGAAGGGAACAAACGCCATGGCTAACGCGCGTGCATTTCGGGTCGCGGCCATTGTCCTCACGCTGCTCGCTTGTGGGAAGAAGACGACCACGACGGGCACCAAGAAGGCGCATGCCTTGTCGTCGCCGGTTTCTTGGAACCCTGTCTCCTCTTTCGCCGACGCTCAGGTGGCAGCTCACGAGGTCGGTGCAGGCGCGCCCGTACCCTATGAGCTACAAGGAAGGAAGCAAGGCGACGGCAGCGATTGGACGTGGGAGTGGCGGTTTCGGGACGACAGTTTCAGCGCGCTCTATCGAGTCGGCGTTGATGATCAAGGGAACGCCGACGCCGGCAAGGATGAAGGGACGGTCGACATGTCAGAGATTCCCTCGGCATTTTCCATCGACGATGCGGGCGCGCTAGCGCCCAACAAATTCTATTTGGACAAGAGCATCTTCGCAACGCTTCACTCAGGCGATGATGGTCCCGTCTGGACCTATTTCTAGACAATCGTGCGTATTCTTAGTCATTAGGAATAGGTTTCGCGCGCTTTGTTCTCGAACTTTGTGTACTCGCGGAGGAACGAGCACTCCACGACGCCGGTCGGACCGTTGCGCTGTTTGCCGACGATGATTTCCGCCACGCCTTTCTTGTCCTCGGGCGTTTTGTCCTTGAGATAGGCCTCTTCGCGGTGGACGAAGAGAATCACGTCGGCGTCCTGCTCGATGGCGCCGGATTCACGAAGGTCCGAGAGCATCGGCCGCTTGTCTTCCCGTTTTTCAAGCGAACGGTTGAGCTGCGAGAGTGCCATCACCGGCACCTGCAACTCCTTGGCGAGGCTCTTCAAGCTGCGGCTGATTTCGCTGATCTCCTGCTCGCGTGAATCGTTGCGACCGTTGCCGCGGCCTCTCATGAGCTGCAAATAGTCGATGACGATGAGCCCGAGCCCCTTCTCGCCCATTTTGGCCTTGAGCCGCCGCGCGCGGGTGCGCAGGTCGAGCGCGGAGAGCATGCCTGCGTCGTCGATGAAGAGATCGGTCTCCGCGGTCTCCCCGACGGTCTTGGCGAGCTTGCCCCAGTCGCTGTCGAGCAAGGCGCCGGTACGCATGCGTTGCGAATCGACGCGGCTGTCGGCGGAAATCATGCGCAGCGCCAACTGCTCGGCGCCCATTTCCAGCGAAAAGATCGCCACCGGTTGCCGCGCGCGGATGGCCACGTTGGAGGCCACGTTGAGCGCGAAGGCGGTCTTTCCCATCGAGGGCCGGCCGGCGCAGATGATGAGATCGCCGCGCTGCATACCCGACAGCATGCGATCCAGCTCGAGAAACCCGGTGGGGATGCCGGTGATCTCTTCCTTGCGTTCGTACAGTTTCTCCAAATGTCCGTACGCCGTTTTGAGCACCGGCTTGATGTGCATCAGCGTGGTCTGCGGCTTCTGCTCGGTGACCTCGAAGATGCGCGCTTCGGCGGTGTCGAGGAAGAGATCGAGATCGCCCTGCTGCTCGTAGCACTGCGCTTCGATGGCCCGCGCCGCGTCGATGAGCCGGCGCGCGATGGCCTTCTCTTTGACGATTTTGGCGTAGTGCAAAATGTTGCCCGCCGTGGGGACCGCCGCGTCTAGCGCCGCGAGGAAGGCCGGACCGCCGACGGCTTCGAGCTCGCCCATGCGCCGCAGCTCTTCGGCCAGCACGATGACGTCGATGGGCTCGCTGCGATTCGTCAGCACGAGGCAAGCTTCGTAGACCTTGCGGTGCTGCTGCCGGTAAAAGTCCTCGGGCTTGACGAGATCGGAGACGGTGTTGATCGCGTCGTTGCTGAGGAGGATTCCACCCAGCACGCTGCGCTCGGCGTCGAGGTTCTGTGGCGGCAGGCGGCTGGGCGGAACGGGAACCAGCGGCGAGAAGGGTTGGGCTGCAGGGTCCATACTTATATATAGCGAAAGAACCGTGCCCCCCACATGGTGGTAACGGCGGTGAACAGCGGAGCCACAGGCCGTCCACAGAATTACGAACTGATACGCCATTTCCATTGGTTCGGTGACGTATCGAATCAGACGTGCGTCATGGCCGGGCTTGACCCGGCCATCCACGTGATCGTGTACACCACGGCACGATGAACGGTGGCTGGGTATACATCATGACCAATCGGCCGAACGGGACACTCTACGTTGGTGTCACGAACGACCTCGTTCGCCGCGTCTGGGAACACAGGGAGGTCATGGCAGACGGTTTCACGAAGAGATATGGCCTCAAGCGGCTCGTCTTTTTCGAACGGCACGAAGACATTCGGACAGCCATCCAGCGCGAAACCAACCTGAAGCACTGGTCACGTTCGTGGAAGGTGAAGCTGATTCTCACGAAGAATTCTCTCTGGGACGATCTTTGGGATCAGATTTCGTGACGCATGGATGGCCGGGTCAATCCCCGGGTCAAGCCCGGGGACGGCCATGACTATCTTTTCTCATATCACTGAACTTACGGACCGGAGTACTGGGGGGTTACATTTGACGCGGAAGGTCGAGGCTCAGCGGCCCCGTTTCGTCACCACCAAGCGACGCAGCGCGGCGATCAGCGCATCGACATCCTCGCACGTGTTGTAGAGCGCCAGCGATGGCCGTACCGAGCTCTCCACGCCGAATCTTCGCAACGCCGGCTGCGCGCAATGGTGGCCGGATCGCACCGCGATGCCTTCCTGATCGAGCGCAGCGCCGACGTCTTCGGAGCGCATGCCGTCCAGGACGAACGACATCACGCCCGCTTTTTCCGCGGCGGTTCCGATCATCCGAAGGCCCGGAATGTCGAGCAACTTTCGCGTCCCGTACTCGAGAAGTTCGTGTTCGTGGCGCGCCACATTCTCGAGCCCGACGCCGGTGAGATAGTCCAACGCCGCGCCGAGCCCGACCGCGTCCGCAATATTCCCGGTACCCGCTTCGAATCGCATCGGCGCGGGCTGGTAGACGGTCTTCTCGAACGTGACGTCGGCGATCATGTTGCCGCCGCCCTGCCATGGCGGAGAGGCCTCGAGCACGTCGCTCTTGCCATACAGCACGCCGATCCCGGTCGGTCCGAAAACTTTGTGACCCGAGAAGGCATACCAGTCAGCGCCGAGCGCTTGCACATCGACCGCCATGTGCGAGACCGCCTGCGCGCCGTCGACCAGCACGCGCGCGCCGTGGCGGTGCGCCATCGCGGCCATCGCTTGCACGGGCGTGACGGTGCCCAGCGCGTTGGAGACATGGGTGAGGGAGACGATTCGCGTACGTGGCCCGAGCAGTTTTTCGTAGGCTTCGAGAATAATCTGGCCGCGATCGTCGACCGGCGCTACGCGAAGTCGCGCACCTTTTTCGGCGGCGAGTTGCTGCCAGGGAACGATGTTGGAGTGGTGCTCGAGCCAGGTGATGATGATTTCGTCGCCCGCGGCGACGTGGCGGCGTCCCCAGCTTTGGGCCACGAGGTTGATGGCCTCGGTGGCGCCGCGCACGAAGACGATCTCGCGCGTCGAGGGAGCGTTCAAGAAACGGCGCACCGATTCGCGCGCGGCCTCGTAAGCGTCGGTGGCGCGGCCGGCCATGACGTGCGCCGCGCGGTGCACGTTGGAATTTTCGTGGGCGTAAAAATGCGCGATGCGGTCGATCACCGCATTCGGTTTCTGCGTGGTGGCGGCGTTGTCGAGCCAAATCAGCGGCTTCCCGTGAACGCGCTCGTCGAGGATCGGAAAATCTTTTCGGAGAAAATCCGGACTGAAGAGATCGGAGCGAAGCTTCGTCTCCGGAACGAGGTTCGGGAAAACGGAAAACGATTCGAGGCTCGGTGCGCTGACGGGAACCGTGGCACCTTTCGATGCGGTGCCGCTCGTTGCAAGGGGCGGTGCTGGTGGCGCGGTCCTCACCGGTGGAGCGAGCGCTTCCAGAAAATAAAACGCCGGACCGAGTGCCGCGATCGGCGCCTCGAATCCCGACGACGTGGGAAGCGGAATGGAAGCACCGCCAGGTAGCATCTGGGAAAGCGCCCGCAGCGCGTCTTCCTGGCCTTCCATCGCGGAAAGCGGCGCCGCAACCTGTGGCAATGCCGGCGCTGAGGTCACCGACGCCGGCATTCCCTTGAACATCTCGTTCGCCAGCCGTGTCAGCGCCGCGATCTCGGGCGTCATCGCCGCTGCGGTCTCCGCCGCGTCGGTCTCAGGCGTAGTCATGGTAGTGGCCTACTTCTACATCTTCGAGTGCGCCGAGCGCGTCGTCCGTGTGCACCGCCGCCGAGCAGTAGAGCGTTACGAGGTACGACGCGATGGCTTTGCGGTTGATGCCCATGAAACGGACCGAGAGCCCCGGCGTCTGTTCACCAGGGAGATTCGGTTGAAAGAGGCCGGTCACGCCCTGTTTGTCTGCGCCCGTGCGCAAGAGCAGGATGCTCGATTTGCCGCTCCCAGCGCGCGATTTCGACTCGGCGTCGACACGGAGTTTGTCGCACGGAACCAGCGGCAATCCACGCCAGGTCAGGAACTGCGCGCCGAAAATCGAAACCGTGGCCGGTGGAACGCCACGGCGCGTGCACTCGCGTCCGAAGGCGGCGATGGCGCGCGGGTGCGCCAGGAAAAACGCGGGCTCTTTCCACACGATGGAAATGAGCTCGTCCAAATCGTCGGGCGTCGGCGGGCCTTTGCGAGGCTTGATGCGCATGGCCGGTGCGACGTTGTTGAGCAGCCCGTAATCCGCGTTGTTGATGAGCTCGCTCTCCTGCCGCTCCTTGACATTTTCGATGGTCAGGCGGAGCTGCTCGCGGATCTGATCATGCGGCCGGCTGAAGAGATCAGAAACGCGCGTGTGAACATCGAGCACGGTCGACACCATGCTGAGCGTTCGTTCGCGCGGCGTCTCTTGATAGTCGACGAAGGTCTCCGGAAGATCGCTCTCGTCGGAGCGGCCGCAAGCCACGTCCATCGGCGACGATTCCTTGAAACGGTTGATGCGGTAGGTGCCCGACTCGACGGCGACCCACGGGAGAAAACGAACCAGCCACCGTGGGGTGATGGTCGCCATCTGCGGCGCCGTCTTCGTCGTGTTGGCGAGTTGGCGCGCGGCGTTGTCGGCGAGGGCGTGTCGGTGCGGTTTGCTTTCGACCATGCGAAGTGCCTCCAGAGTGATTAGACGGGGACGTGTAACAAATCGAACGCTTGCATGTACCGGAATTTATCGCCGCGGCTGAAGTAATTTTTCCGGACGCCAAAGGCGGCCGCGGCGCGGAGTCGCGCCGAAGCCAGGAGGGGTCCCCGGCGAGCTTCGCTTGACGGGGAGGGGCGGCGAGCCCCTTCCGGACGAAAGTCGATTGACGTCGCCGCGGTGGGCCCGCCTATACTCCGCGCTCGAATGCGCCCTCGGGTCACTTTGATCGTCGCAGTCGCGCTCGGCTCCTGCCTCCCGCAGGGACAGTCGAAGCCCGTGGCGGGGCTAGCATGCAACGACGATAACGAGTGCGATCCACCCACTCTTGTTTGCTCCGACGACGGCATTTGCGCCGGCGGTTGTGTGGTGATGCCCGGACTTTGCGGCCCCGGATCCGTGTGCGATTCAGCCACCAGCCGCTGCATGGTTCCCGATGGTGGCGCGCGCTGTGAGGACGACTCCGCGTGCAACGCGCCGAGCTCGATTTGCGAAAGTGGCGCCTGCGTTTCCGGATGCGCCAATGGCGGAGCTTGCTACTCCGGCTGGTCGTGCGATGAAAACACAGGCTACTGTTCGGCCCCCGTCTTCGATGGCGGAACCAGCGCCGACGCGGGTGTCGCTTGCAGGAGCGACGTCGATTGCGGCCCGCCCGATCTCATTTGTCTTCACGGAACGTGCGCCCTGGGTTGCACCAAGAACGACAGCCTTTGCGACAGCGGATGGAGCTGCGATGTGGGGAGCGGCCACTGCCACCCGCCCGCCATCGACGGAGGAAGCGACGGCAGTACCGATGGCGGCTTCGGTGATGCCGGCATGCGTTGCACCAGCGATCAGCAGTGCGCGCCCGATGTTTGCGTGCAAGGCGCTTGCGTTCCCTCCGCGGGGAGCGCCTGCGCGCAGGACATGGATTGCACGGCCACACAGGCCTGCACGCGCGCCGGAGTCTGCGTCGCCGTTCCCCTCGATAAAACGTGCGGCGAGAGGGACGCGGGGTGCCCAACGGGGCTGACCTGCAAAGACGACGTCTGCTTCAACGGCGGCTTTTGCGTGGCCGATGCGGACTGCCCGGCTTCGCAATCGTGCCAGGGCGGGCTCTGCTTCCCGACCATCTCCTGCTCGGCAGCGGCGGTCGCCGACATTCTCGCGGGTCACTACTCCAGCGGTCGCGAGGTGTGCATCAGCGGCCACATCGTCAGCGCGTTTGTCGAGAGCGAGCAGGACGTTTTCATTCGCCTGGCGGACACCGCGAACGGGCCCACTTTGACGTTGGAAATCACGCCGCCGTATCGCCAGGCGGGCGTCACCTCCGTCGGCGCTAGCGGGCAGGCCATCGGAACGGTGCGGTACGACAGGCGGCACAAACGGTGGGAAGTGCAGCCCGTGAAGTACTTGCGCTAACTTGATAAAATATCATGCCTCCACGCGACGACGACGAGCCCAAGAAGAAGCTTTCCTACTCCGAGCGCGACAAGGTCATGCGCGAGCGCAAGTCGGGCGGCGGTCGCCGCACCGAGGGCGATCGCGAGCTGGATCGGTTTCAGCGATCGTCGCAGTACAGCCGGTACAAGCAGGGACTCGACCGGCTTTTTGATGGCGGTGAATTGCCCGACCATTTGCGCAATCAGCTCGATCCCACCGGCGAAAAAAGAGAGCGTGACGAAGCGCTCAAGAAAGTTCGGCTGACGGCGGATGATCGCAAAAAGTGGCTGGCGGCGGTGGACGAATATCTGGTGAAATTTCCGCTGCCCGAGGACGCTTACTTTCTGGATCAACTGCTCTCGCATCCGAAGCAGGTCGTCACCGAACAGGCGCTAACGGCGCTCGAGAAGATGGCGGCGGAGGGCACGCTGAAACCGCCGGCATCGCTCAAGACGCGCTTGCAGTCGCTAGAGATCGAAGCCGACGATCCCGACCTGGCGGCGCGCGCGAAAGCGCTGTACGCGAAGATTCGCTAGAGCGGTTTTCAGTTGCGTTGAGCCTGGCGAAACGCGGGAGCGCCGAGGCGAGAGCGGCGCGAGAGGAGCGAGCAGCACAGGCGCACTTTGCTGTGCGTCGAGCAGCGCAGCGACGAGCCCGTCGCTCTCGACCGGCGATCGCGCGTTGCAGCGGATCGACGCAACTGAAAACCGCTCTAACGCTTCTTTTTTTCGTACGTCCCCATCAGCGTCGCTTGTGCGAGGACATGTCCGGCCATCGCTTTTTCCAGCTCGGCCTTGGTTGCCGCTCCGAGGGTGAGCGCGGCGTCCAGCGCGTAGAGCTTGAAGAAATAGCGATGCCGCCCGATCGGTGGACAGGGACCTCCGTAAGTTGTCTTTCCGAAGTCGTTGGTTCCGGCATGCGCGCCGGGCAGCGCGGCGCCGGTCGCGTTTTCGGGAAGCCCGTTGGCCGATAGCGGGAGGTTGTAGAGCACCCAATGAACGTAGGTTCGCTTGGGCGCCTGGGGATCGGGCGCGTCGGGATCGTCGACGATGAGGGCCAACGTTTTCGCGCCGGACGGAACGTCGCTCCAAGTGAGCGCCGGAGATGTGTTTTCTCCCTCGCACGTATGTTTGGATGGGATAGCGCCTTTGTGCGAGAAATTTGTCGACCTGAGTGTCAACATGTTTGCTCCAGTGGGTGAGGCCGTCAGCGCGGCGAAGAAAATCGTTGGAAGGGCGGGCATCATTTCTCCTTAAAGTGATCGCCTCCGAGCGCGGCGGATGATCAGCGCCAGAATCAGCAGGCCGATCGCCACGAGCCCGAGCGCCACAAACTGCACTCGGCGAACGTGATCATGAAGATGCTCCGCGTCTAGGACTCGGCCGAGGTTGTAGGCGATGAGGACCACCGCGGGCACGGTAAGCGCGGACGAAAAGGCATCGGCCAAAATAAATTTCCAGGGCGCCATCTGCTCGGTGCCGGCCAGAAAAAAGACCACCGGGCGCAGGCCAGGAAGGTGCCGGCCGATGATGACGGCAGCGGTGCCGAAGCGTTCGAAGAGCCGCCGGACGCGGGTTTGCCGCTCGGGCGTGACGATGCGTTGCACGTGACGCAGCGCCATCGCGCGCGGCCCGAGTTGCCGGCCCCAAGCGAAGACGAGAACGTCGCCGAGGACCACGCCGCAGTAGCCGATGATTAACGTGGGAACGATCTGCGTGTAGCCGCGCGCGGCCAGAACGGCGGCCGTGATTAGCGTGAGATCTTCCGAGATAGGAACGCCGAATCCGGCCGCGAGGAGGAGGCACAAGAGCGCGGCGTAGGTCCAGCGCGTGAGCAGATGCGTGAGGAGCGGCTCCATTACTTTGGGCCTTGTGCGAATTGTTCCACGGCAGCGACTTGCGCTTTTGACTCGCGGAGCGACCGGCGGGACCGCGGCGTCAGAAGTTGCCTTCGCGCATCCCGTTTAGCTTGTAATAGGTGAAGAGGTAAGCCACGCCGCCGACAACCGTGCTGACCAGGAAGTCGGTCCCAAAAGACATGGAGTCGCCGAAGATCGCGTGCGGAATGAGGCCGACGAGGCTGGCGACGACACCGGCGAGTAGGTGAAGGGTCATGAGTTTGTCCTCGTGGGAAGTTTACCACCGCCCTGCGCTTTGACCTTCTCCGGTCGCTTCGTTAGATCGCCCCCATGACGTCATCCATCGAGCAGGGCAGCGCCAGCGTTGAGGAGCTTCTTGCGCTTTTACGCGATCTTCGAACCAGCACGGCGTCAATCGCCGAGGAGCTCTCGGCGGTGAATCAGTCCGCGCCGACGGCAGCGCAGCTTGAGGTTGCTCGGCAGGTGGTGACCGCGCCTGCCGCCAACGATGCCACGCGCGTTGCCGCGCTTCCGTTGGAGCTGGCCGTTGCCACTTTGCGCGCCATGGCCGAAGCGGGGCGACTTGACATTTTGCGTGGTGTGGCTGAAACGGGCGGCAAGACTGTCGCCAAAGAGGCCAAGCGCGAATTGCAGCGTTTGCGCTCGCGCGGCGTTGATGTGGGCGAGGTTGCGCGAAGTGGCGCGCCGCTGGTGAAGCCGCCGCCGCCGGTGCCGGAGCCCGCGTCTTACGTGTCCAGCCTCGACGGTTTTGGCGAGCGCGCGGTTTGGTTTGCCCGGCTGTTGCCGGGTGGAATCGCGGTGGTGCAAGCCATCGTCAGCGACACGCGCGGGCTGGTGCAGGTTGACGTTCTTTCGCTCGGGCGGCGTAGCTACCGCGCGTTCGCGGCGAGCCTTCCGTCGGGGGGCCCGGTGCTTTGCGCGGAAGTGACCCGTGACCACGCGCGGATTCTGATTGCCGAGGCATTGGCCAAGACGGAGACGCTCGGACTCGCGCTTCCGCGGGGCTACACGTCGGCAACGGGGATCTTGGGATCGCTGCCGGAAAAGGTCGCTTCGCCGGCGCGCGAGCGGTTCGCCGATGCAGCCGCCACGCTCGAGGAAGGCGCGTCCGTGTTGGAGCACCCACTTTTTTCGAGTTGGATTCCCGACGAGGATTCGTTGCGCCAAGTCGCGACGCGTGTCGATGAGATCGCCGTCAGTCAGCTCTACATCGACGAGGTGCAGCGCGAGCAAGCGGTGGAGGAAGCGGTGACCAAGGCCGCCGAAAATTATTTCACGATGGAACATCGACGGCTCTATGCGGGGCGGCTTTTCGAGCAGGCCTTCGTGCTCGCGGCCAACCAGCTCACCGACGTTGCGGCGCGCGCGGTGGCCGTGGCTCGCGCGCTCGAGAGCGATGCTTCCTGGTCGTCGATTCCGTTTACACGCGCGCTTTTTGCGCGGCCGTTTGCAAAGAGCGTGGCACCGCATGAGCCATCGTCCGAGGCGCCATCGAGCCTGCTCGTCGCGCCATGACCACGAGCGGCCCCGCGGCGACCGTGGATGCGGCCATCTTTCTTCCGGATGGCCGCGTGGTGTTGGTACGCCGCAAATTTCCGCCGCTGGGCTGGGCGCTGCCGGGCGGTTTCGTGGAAGTGGGAGAGGATCTCTCCCTCGCGTGTCTGCGCGAGGCGAAAGAGGAGACCGGGCTCGACATCACGCTCGCCTGTCAATTTTTTACCTACTCCGATCCCGCGCGCGACCGGCGGCGCCACACCATGAGCACCGTGTACATCGCCCGCGCAGAGGGTCAGCCCGTGGGCGGTGATGATGCGGCAGAGGCGCGCGCATTCCCGGAGGCGGAGATTCCGTGGAGTGAATTGGCGTTCGATCACGCCGAGGTGCTTCGCGATGCGCTCAAGTTCATAAAGACGGGCGAGCGACGGCTTTTGTGAAGCGCCGAGCGGACGAGCTCGTTTTGGAGCGTGGGCTGGCGACGTCGCTGGTCGAGGCGCGCGCGTTAATTTTGGCACGCGAGATCGTTGCTGATGATCACGTCGTGGAGAAGGCCGGAACGTCGCTTTCAATCGACGTCGTGCTGCGCAGGAAAAATGCGCCGACCCGTTTCGTCTCGCGCGGCGGCGACAAGCTGGACGCGGCGCTGCAACGTTTCTCGGTCGAGGTGAGCGGAAAAATCTGCGCCGATTTTGGTGCCTCCACTGGCGGTTTCACCGACGCACTCTTGCAACGCGGTGCCGTTCGCGTGCATGCGATCGATGTCGGCTACGGGCAACTCCACGAGCGGCTACGCGGTGATCCACGCCTGCGCGTCCACGATCGCACCAACGCTCGCGACGTCTCGCCAGCGATGCTCGGCGAGCGGGTTGACCTCGTTGTGATCGACGCATCGTTCATCTCGCTTACGGCGTTACTGCCCGCGGCAGTAGCGGTTCTCCGCCGGCCGGGAACGCTGGTCGCTCTGGTCAAACCGCAATTCGAAGCACCGCGCGACGCGGTTGGAGAAGGCGGCGTGGTGAGCGATGAAGCCGTGCGCCAAGCCGCTATCTCGCGCGTCATCGAATCCTTGACGCAGCTAGGTTTCACGCAAACCCAGACCATGGACTCAACTGTGCCGGGACCAGCCGGAAATGTGGAAGCACTGATCGCCGCTCGCCTTACGGAATAATTCCGATGGCGTCGATTTCCTTGAAGCTGCTCGGCGCGACTTTGTCGTTGGCGAAGTCGACTCGCACTTTGGAAATCGCATCGGTGGTGCCCGTTGGAACCTTGCGAACGAACGGGCAGCTGGTGACCGCGGCGGCTGCGTCGTTGGTGTAGATGACGGCATCTCGGCCGGCGGTGGTGATGGTCACTTTGCTCACCGAATCGGGGTTGTCGGTCTCGACGACCCAGACTTGCGAGCCGACGGTGGGTGGTTCGAAGCCCACGGTCAAGAAGGCGGGCTTGTTGTTGTCGGCGCCGGGCGTGGTCCAGGCGGTGGTGATGTCGTCGCAGCCTGGGTAGGCGTCGGGCGCGCCGATCACTTTGGCCGCCGACCAGTTGCCGGGAGATTTGGTGTACTCGCCCGAGAATTCGATCACGCCAGTCGCCCACACTGCGGTTGTGGGAAACGACTCCGGAGGTGTGGAGCAGCGTCCGGATCCGCAGTAGGTCGACGTGCAGTCGCTGTTGTGCTGGCAGCGTTTTCCTGGGTCACAAGTGCCGCAAAAACCGCCGCCGCAGTCTTGGTCGGTCTCCACACCGTTTTGGACGCCATCGGTGCAGGTGGCGCAGGTGCCATTGGCGCACGACGAGGAAGCGCACACAGAATCCGTGGCCACGTAGGCGCATCCGTTGTCCGTTGAGACGCCGGTTGGCGCATAGGTGCGAATGGTTTTATTGTCCACGCAGAGCGGCGACGGCGGTGTTGCGCAAGTTCCGCTGCTGCCTTTGCACGCGCCGCTCGCGTCGCAGGTTCCGCCGCTGCCGCAGGCGCCGCCGATGTCTGTCTGGTAGGCGCACGACCCATTGACGCAAGTGCCGGCCGTCTTGAAGCAGGGCGACGATGTATTACAAGTGATCCCTTTGCAGAGATCGGTGGTTGCGACGCAAGCGCCCTTCGCATCGCAAGCGCCGCCGGTGCAGACCGCGCCGACATCCGCTTTGTAGGTGCAGGTGCCGTTCGCGCAAGTGCCCGCGCCCTTGAAACAGGCCGGCGGCTTGTCGCAGGTGACCCCGGCGCACAGGTCGGCGCTGTTGCTGGCTTTGGCGGCGAGCATGATGGTGACAGTGGCCGGCGAGCCGTCGTTGTGAACGGAGAGTGAGGCGCTGTGCGTGCCCTCGGCGTTGGGCGAATAGGTGAGGGTGAGCGAAAGGGTCGCGCTAGGCGCCACCGTCAACGTTGCCGGGACGGTGACCGAGAAGAGCGTGGAATGGGCGCCGTCCAAGGCCACGTCCTGAACGGTGACCGGCGCGGCTCCGCGATTGGTCAGCGTGGCGGTCCGTTGCACGGGCGAGCCTGGTCGGGTGGTGCCGAAGTCGATCGTTGCGAGATCGGTCTGGAGGTTGCCTTGCGCGGCGGGCGCGGCTTTTTTGGCGCACCCGGCGGCCAGCAGGCACAGACAGCATCCACTCAGTGTAATTGCACGCATGGGGCCTCCTCTTGAAGTGAACCTCGCTACTTATGCCCAGAGGCTCGAGGGCTCAACTGTATTTTTCGGACTGCTCGCCAAGACTCCCGAAACGCGATGGTATGGTCGCGCCATGGCCCTGCGAATCGATCTCAACGGCGTGGCGCTGCGCACCGCGAGCGGCCGCGTGTTGTGTCTGTTTCGTTTTCGCACCACTGAAGGAATTCTCGTTCAGCTTCCCGAGAGCGTCGATGCGCTGATTCCCTGGGCCGCGGTCGAGGAGGCGGCGCTCGATCTGCGCAGCGGAAATGTGCGGTTGCGCCTGAGCCGGAATGCGTCGCGGCCGGCGTGGCTTGGCGAGGCTGACGCGCTCACCGGGAAATGGACGGATCGAGAAATTCTGACCGTGGCTCCGGCGCGAATTTGATGTCTCCAAGCCCCAGGGGACGGCCGATGCAGTGGCGCGAAAAGCGTCGCACGACTTGGTTGCCGATGAGCAGCGCGAAAAACGGAACGACCGGCGCGAGCGCGGCGAGGGCATACCAGGCATAGCGCGCGGGGCCGGCCGTCAGAAACCCCTTGCGCACCAGCGCCACCGCAAAAACCATTCCGGAGAGGATTCCAAAAAAGCCGATGAGCATCGCGCTCCGGGCGCCGTAGTAGGTGCGAATCACGCCGCGCAATTCGGTGTCGCGCAGGGCGGCGCGGCGGACGGCGCGATCGGCTACGTCGAGGAGCGGTTGGCCCTCGCCGCATTGCGGGCAGTCCCGGCCGCCGCTCCAGGTTCGTTTGCAGGAGAGACAGATTTTCAGCATCGAGCAGTCGTAGCGCGGCTTTCGCGATTTCGCCACTTCCTGCGCGGTGTTCTCAAATTGCATCAAAGCATCAATCATATTATGCTTTGATGTATGAGGACGACGCTCACCCTTGACGATGATGTCGCTTCTGCGTTGAAGCGCCTTCAGCGCAGTCGGCAGATCAAACTCAAGGCACTCGTGAACGAGGCGCTTCGCGAAGGGCTACCTCGCCTTGAAAAGGGCAAGAAGCGCACGGGCAATTACCGGACCCGTGCCGTCTCGCTCGGCCGATGCTTCGTCAGCCTCGAGAGCGTCTCCGAGGCGTTGTCGCTCGCCGAAGGCGAAGACCATCGGTGATCCTGGTCGATGCCAATCTACTCGTGTATGCGGCGGTCAGCAGCATGCCGCAGCATGCGCGGGCCCGACGCTGGCTCGATGCGCGGCTCAATGGCGCGCCCAAGGTCGGGCTGCCGTGGCCGTCGCTCGTGGCCTTCATTCGGCTCGTCACCAATCCACGCGTTTTCCAACATCCCCTGACGATGGCCAAAGCGTGGACACAGGTCGCCAGTTGGCTGGAGGTCGAATCGGTGTGGATTCCACAGCCGACCGAGCGCCACGCCGAGCTCTTTGCTTTGATGTTGGCGAACGCCGGTGCGAATCACGCGCTCGTTCCGGATGCTCACCTCGCCGCCTTGGCGCTCGAGCACGGGCTGACGTTGTGCAGCGCCGATGGCGACTTCGCTCGATTTCCGAGGTTGCTCTTTGAGAATCCGCTGCGTGGTTGACGCTTTCATCGAGTATGTTGAGCAAAATGGACCTCGAGCTTCTTTACGATCTGAGTTCTCCGTATTCCTACTTAACCTCGACGCAAATCGAAGGGCTGGCCGCGCGGGCGGGTGTGCGGCTGGTCCTAAAGCCCTTCGCGCTGGGCGCGGTCTTCAAGGAGCAGGGAATCACCAGCTCGTCGCAGATTCCCGAGCGGCGCAAGTACATGGAGCAGGATCTGCAGCGCTGGGCCAAGCGTTACGGCGTTCCGTTTCAGGTGCCCACGCCATTTCCGACCAATTCGATTTTGGCGAATCGCGCGGCGCTGGCGGCGGATGAAATTGGAGAGCAGCCCAAGGCAATGGCGGCGCTGTTTCGTCGCTACTTCGCGGACGGCAAAGATCTCGCGTTGCCGGAAAATGTTATCGCGGCGTTGACGGGCGCGGGATTGGATGGTGCGGCGCTGGTGGCGCGGGCGCAGACGCAACCGGTCAAAGATCGTCTGCGACAAATCACCGACGAAGCGATTCGGCGCGGCGCGTTTGGGGCGCCCACGATTTTTGTCGGCGAGGAAATGTTCTGGGGCAACGACCGGCTCGATTTCGTGGAAGAAGCCGTGCGCGCCGCTTCGAAGTAGAGTGCCGTCGATGCTCGCGTGCACCTGGGCCGATCCGGTTTTTCTCCACTTCCGTTGCAACAGAGCCGCGCCTGCGCTTCCCGCGCCGCTCTCGATGCGATCGATCGGTGGTGCCTCGTTCGTCACGGTGCGCTGCCATCGCACCGAGCGCTTACGGCTGGGCCTGACGGTGCCGGCGCAATTTGGCGAGTTGGCACTCTATGCGCACGTCGATGGACCGTCGGGACCGGGCGGTTACTTTTTGGAGACGGCCGCCGATACGTTTCTGGGCGCCAATGCGGCGATGTTGTGGGGACGGCGCGGCACCACGGTGCAGATGCGGTTGCGCCACTGGGGACCGGACCATCGCGTGGAAATTCGGCAGCGCGGCGCGCAGCGGCTGGCCGGACTTTTGCGCGAGATTTCAGCGCCTGCGACGCCCGAACCGGAGACCGAAGCGGGTGAGCTGCTACATCTCGAGCGGTTTTACGCTGGACGTGAAGGTGCGCTGCGATCGGTGGCCCTCAAAACCGGAGCGCTGCATGTGGCGCCGTGCGATGCGGTGGAGCTCGGCGCGCCGTGGATTGAGTCGCTTGTTCCCGGCGCGCAACTCGCGCTGGCGCAGGCTGGGCAACGGATTGACGTGAAGCTGGCGCTTCCTGTGCGCGTGAAAAACTAGGAGCCTGTCCGCGGCGAGCGAGAAATATCAAAACAGGCTCCTAGCCATTGGTACGTCGGCGCTCCAATTGGAGTGCGTGCGCGCGTGAAAAGGAGCGTACAGGGCTCGCCAAGGAATTGATTTAATTGGCGTCGAATGCTGGCGCGCAGATTGCTTTGTTGTCGGCCATGAAACTTGTCCATGGAGTGCTGTGTGTCGCGCTGAGCGCCTGTGGCGGGCCGGCGAAGCTTTCATCGGCCTCTAGTGCCGAAGATCGTTACAGCTCCTTAGCCTTCGATCCTCTCGATTCCGATCCTTTGAAACAGGCGCGTCAGGTAGCCGCCGATGCGGTTGACATTCAATATCCGTTGACCAAACCGCGAACGATTTACCAGATCGAATTCGTCTCCCTCTCCGGCGACTGTATGAACGTGGGCTCAACAAAACGTGGCGCGAACTATGAGGAACCCGCCTACCAATGGACTTGGACGCTCTACGATCGAGCCTCAGCCTCCTTTATTGACGTTGTTGGCTTTGGTGAAAACTTTGCGGTCTTTGGCGTTCGTGACCGCGATCAGGCCGACGCGCCGGCGACGTTTCTTCCTTCGAGCGATTTTGGGCCGACGGCGATCGCGAACCGAGTTATGGAGGATTACAAGTCGGACTCGATGGCTGGAGACAAAGTGATCCGGAGCTTTTGGCTGCACGTTGCGAGCGACTGGTTTGGCAATCAATATGTCGCCTGGGAGCTCAAGCTCGTCGACGGAACGGCTGTCACTTACCTCGTCGAATAGCTCAGTCGCATCCCATCGCCACGGCTAGCGCCGCACACACCGCCTGCATACGCGACGGTGCGAGTCGCCCGAGCCGCCGAATCAGCTTCGCGCGATCCACGCACTGCACGTGATCCAAATTGATCGCCGAATCATGTTCCAGCCCCTCGGAGGCGCCGATGATCACCTCGCTTGGCAAACCCCGAATGGTCGACGTGACGGGCGCGACGAGCAGGGTGGAGAGCACGTCGATGGCCTCATCGCGGCTAAGCACTACGACGGGTCGTTGCTTATCCGGATTCTTGAATCGGTACGTCCAGACTTCGCCGCGGCTTACGGTTCGGGCCATGCGCCCTCGTCGGACCAGCCTGCGAGCTCGGGCGCGCCCTTTTGGCCGTAGCCGCGCCGGTAAGCTTCGGCGATGGCGGCACGATGCTTGCGGCGCAGGTAGGCGTAGGCTGCGCGACGGAGGACTACCGACCGGCCGTCGCGTTTAACTTCAGCGTCAGCGTCAAGCTGGCGGAGAAGTTTTTCGTCGAAAGTGACTTGTATAGCTTTCATGGACATCAATTATACACACAACGTTGAGAGGTAGGCTTTGACGCGCCGTGGTCGCCAACGCAGTCGAAGTCGCGGACGCGGACGATTGGACGCGGTCGGATCTTTCGATCGATGGTCGGCTCTTTCGATGATCGAAAAAATCGCCCGCGTCCGCGTCCGCGATTTCCGATCGCGCTTACGACTGCGATGGATCGTCGACCGCGATTGGCGCGCTACCCACTGCCGTAGGTGTGCAACCCTTCGCCGGTCAGTCCCAAATTCACGCCCATGAACGTGAAGACCACCACCGCGAATCCGAATGTGGCGATGGCCGCCGCGCGCTTGCCGCTCCAGCCGTAGGTGATCCGCGTGTGCAGGTAGATGGCGTAGACGGTCCAGGTGATGAGCGCCCAGGTCTCTTTGGGATCCCAGCCCCAGTAGCGGCCCCAGGCGTCGTAGGCCCACATGGCGCCCATGACCACACCGAACGAGAGCAGTGGAAAGCCGATCGTGATCACTCGGTAGGTGATGTCGTCGAGCTTTTTCGCTTCGGGGAGCATTTCGGCTAGTGCGTCGCGATGGCGCGCGAGCAAGAGAAAGCCGCCGGTGCTGCACCAGACCAGCGCGAGCAGGCCCAGGCTGTAGTTGGAGGCCAGGCCCCAATGCGCGGTGCTCTCGCCGACGACCTTTTGCACTTCGGGGGGCAGCGCCACGGTGGCGCCACTGACGATGAAGCCGAGCGCGATGCCGAGTGCGGCCGTCAGCGACGCGAAACCGGCGAGCGCCAAGCTGTAGGCCCAGCGATCATTGGCCGGCGCGCCGCGCGTCTCAGCGCGAGATTGGCGCGTGTAGAGGACGGCGGCGGCGATCATCAAGACGAGGCCGATCAAAGTTAGCGGACCAGCGGCGGGGACTTCCGCGAACCACTTGGCGGCCTTGTCGGAGCCTGGCGGGAACCAATGCACTGCGCTGATTTTTCCGGCGTGCATCGCGGATGGCGAAAGTTCGAACGCTGCCCGCGAGAAGAGCGCCGAGCCGCCCACCAGCGCCGTAACGATGCTGGCGCCGAAGAGCTGCACCGCCCCCATTGTCGAGAGCCGGGCCTTGGCTTTGATGAGAAACATCAGCGCGCAGATGGAAGCCACAGAAAACAGTGAATAGCTTATAAACAATATCGCCACGTGAATCAGGATCCAGTAGCTTTGCAGCGCGGGCACCAGCGGCTTGATTTCGTTTTCGGTGACCAGCGACGCCTCGCCCAGTGCGATGATCACCATGGCCACGGCGATGGCGCCCACGGCCCGCAACTTCCAGCGCGCTTCGACGATCAGGTAGACCACCATCACCGCCCAAGCCACGAAGACCAGCGCGTCGTAGAGGTTCGTGTAGGGCGGATGCATGATGTAAGTCCAGAACCGCTCGAGGCCGACGGGCGCATCGCCGGTGGCGTCGCGTGCGGCGACCTCCACTTGGCCGGCGGTTGCCCAGCGCACCACGAGGTAGGCCGAATGCAGCGCGACGCCGAACGTGGCGAGGACCGTGGCCGCGCGCTTGACCCAGTCGCGACGGATGGCGAGCTGACCGACGTAGTTGCCGAGCGCTCCGGCGTAGGAGACGAAAGCGAGCTTGAAGAGCCAATCGGCCGCGGTTTGCATGGTGACCTCTAAGGCACGTTGTAGCAGGCTGGAGTGGCAATCGCATCGTCCTGTTCAGTGACGAATGGCCCGTTCTACCTCCATTCAACATTCCGGCAAACTCGCGGGCGACAGGCCGACGCAAACGCGCTAGCGGAGACGTTCGGAGGATGTCCATGAGCGCTTCAGCCACCGCCTTTCGAATGAACAGCCGGGACGAATGGGAGACGCTGGCCGCCGACGCGGAAGCGAAAGTTCTGGCACTGGCTTCCCAAGTCCGCGCGCCCGGTGCCGCGCTCCGCGCTGAATTTGCCCAGTGGCAAGCGGCGGTGCGCGCGTTGATCGATGCGGGTGCCTATGACTCGCAGCAAGTGAAGTCCTTCGCGGCAAAAATCGCGCAGGCGGCGCTGGTGCAAGAAAACATGGGCAAAGCGGCGACGTTCACCGGTGCCGCTTACCGTGCAGCCGCGCGCGCCACGATGCACAGGGTCTGTTATGTCGAAGATCCCGTGGCCTTCGAGCGGCTGGTGGATGACAACCCACTCGTGCTGGTGCCTCCGTTGGTTCTGCTGGGCCAGGCCGCACCCAACGTTGTGGTTGTTTTTTGCCCTGGTGTGGCGCGAACCGGAACGGAGTTTGGCGAACAGTTCACGGCGTTGCGTGAGCTGGGCGTGCACGCCAAACGCGCCGAGACGGGATCGTTCGTCGATCCAGATAAAAACGCCGAAGCCATCGCCGAGGCTATTCGCGAGGTGCGGCGGACGGTTTCTGCCGACGCGCGCATTCTCTTGACGGGCTACAGCCAAGGCATCACCAACATCCTCGCGTTCATTCGCGATCGCCACGGGCGATTCGCCGACGACCGGCGGGGTGTCGCTGGGATTCACGTGCTGCACGGCGCGGCTGGTGGATCGCAAATCGGCGATCTTGTCTTCGCGCTGGGAAACTTTCTCACCTCCGACGAACCGATTTCCGCCGAGGCCCATGTTCTCCTCGATGCCTTCCACCGAGCGCAGGCGGAGGTGATGGGGCTTCCGGCCAGCGCCGCGCGGGGCTTTGCGCTGTCGCTCTCTTCGTTGCGGATCCTGATTCGAGAAATCGTTCGCGCGGTGCGCGCGCTGGAGGGGATGGCCGCGCCGGCGCTGCGCCGGATCGGGTTGGCGGAGTTGTCCGATCTCGAGATGTCACGTCGCGTGCTGGGGCTCATGATTAAGGGTGCGAGCTGGACGCAAACGCTCTCCCAGAGTGGCGGCAAGGTGGCCCAATCGGTCGGCCGCACGCTCGATCCCCTCTGGCGCCGCGCGGTGAGCCCCGAGACGCGCGATGTGCTCAGCGAAGGCATGTTGTCTTGGATGTTCGAGGCCTACATCAACGGCGGCCTGCGTTCGCTAACCACGAGCTATGCGAGCGAGCTGCTCGGCGATGCACGGCTGCGCGAGAACCTGGCGCGGATTCCCATTCTCAATTCCATCGGCGCGATTCCGCCGGCGCGGGAAAAGAGCTTGGTGCCACGCAGCCAGCGCGTTGGTTACGCGTTTTTCCGCCAGTTGGGTCTGGCGAGCGATTACCAGGTCGCCGTGCAAAACCAGTCGCTCGAGCGAGTGCTTCCCACGGCGATCGATTTGCCAACCGAGGCCATCGGCCATTGGGGCGTTGCGGGAATCGTGGTGCCAGTCGATCATCCCACGAGCTATTTTTGCGACTTTTCGCCGTCGCATCTGACGCGCGCGGCGCTGACCGCGTGGACTGCGCTGGGTGTGGTGTAAAGAGGATCTCGACGGTGTTATACGCGCTCGATGCGCGAGCGCACTGTCCTGCTCCTCGCCACGGCCCGTTACGAGATCCTCGTCCATTCTGGGCTCTTGGCGGTCACCGCGGCGTCGCTCGGTGACGAGGTTTTGGTAATGCCCGTGTTGGGTGTGCTGAAACGATGGGCGCGCGCGACGTTGGATTTGTCTCCAGCGGAAGTCGGATTCCCCGAGCGCCAAGCCGCGCTGAACCTTCCGCCGCCAAGCGAGCTGTTCGCGCAAGCTAAGCAGCTCGGCGCACGTGTATTCGCTTGTGATACACACGCACGGTTGGCCGGTGTCACGTCGGCCGACCTCTCCGGCAAAGTTGACGAAATGATCGCCTTGCCGACCTTCTGGAAGTTAACCGCGGGTGCGCGGGTTCTTAATTTCTAGCTGGATGCCCCGTCCGAAAATTTTGAATCCTTTTCGCGCAGCGGCCATCCAATCGCTAAGGAGCCCAATGCGCGCCACGGATGACATTTCGGCACTGGAACCCATGCTGGAGGCAGTGCGCCTCTATGCGCCGCTGGATCGCGAGTCCGAGCACCGGCTGGCCAAGCGGTCGCGGCGCGGCGACAAAGAGGCGCAGCGGCTCTTGGTGGTGCACAACCTGCGGCTGGTTCTCAGCGTGTCGCGGCGCTTTGCGGGGCGCGGCGTGCGGCTCGATGACCTCATCCAAGAGGGGAACATCGGGCTGCTCAAGGCCATCGATCATTTCGATCCCGATCGCGGGACGCGCTTTTCGACTTATGCGGTCTGGTGGATTCGCGCCTACGTGCAGCGGCACGCTCGCGAAGCGCGCGGCACGGTGCGCATGCCCGCCACGCAGCCGGGTGAGGAGCTGCGGCCCATTCCGCGGGACATCTCGCTCGACGAGCCGGTCGACGAGGGGCGCGACGAGCGTCGGAGCGATTTTCTGGAGAGCGATGCGCCGGCGCCAGACGAAGTTGTCGGTCAGGAAGAGGAGAACGAAGAGTTGCGCCAGGCGCTGCTCGGGCATCGGCAGAAGATCGGCGAACTTGGTTGGGACATCATCAACGAGCGGCTGCGATCGCTGGATCCCTGCACGCTCGAGGAGCTAGGGCACGAGTGGGGTCTGTCGCGGGAGCGAGTGCGCCAGGTGGAGCGTCGAACGAAGGCCTATTTGAAGGAGGCGCTGGCGAAGTTCGCGGCTTGACGTGATTCTGGCTTGGCTTGGACGCGGCTGGCGGAGCCCTAAGCGTGCGTCGCCACTTGAGCGTTGAGCATGCTTAAGGTTAGCATGCTCATATGAGCCATCGCCTCCAGGTACTCATTCCGGAAACGCTCGACGCGCGCGTGGGCACGGCAGCGCAGCGACGTCGGATGTCTAAAGGGGAATGGGTTCGCTTGGCGCTTGAGCGGGCGTTGGATGGCGAACGCGCTAGCGCCGATCCGCTGGCCAAGCTCTCGAATCTGCGCGCCCCGACCGGTAGCATCGAGCGGATGCTCACCGAAATCGAAGCCGGTCGCTCGAAGTGATTTTCATCGACTCCAACATTCCGATGTACGTCGCTGGAAAAGCCCACCCGCATCGGGAGCCGTCGCTCCGATTCTTGCAACGCGTCCGTGAAGGGCAGATTGAAGTTTGCACCAGCGTCGAAGTCTTGCAGGAAATTCTCTACCGCTACACCAGCCTCAAGCGCGTTGATCTCGCGCGACAGGTTTACGAGCTCTTCGTTCAGCTTTGTCCCGTGATCTATCCAGTCACGCTCGCGGACACCGATCGCGCGAAGGAGATCCTGACGACCGTGCGCGGAGTCTCGGCGCGCGATGCTCTCCACGCGGCGGTCATGCTGAACAACGGCGTGAGCGAACTCGCCTCGTTCGACAGCGGGTTTGATGAGGTCGCGGGTGTCGAGCGTCTTGGGCTTAAGTAATCACGTTGCCAGCTCAATCATCCGCTGCATTGCCAGCGCCGCGCCGGTGCGCACACTTTCGGGAACGGTAATTCGCCGCTCGGCCGGTTCGTCGCGCAGCGTCTCATAGACGTTCTCGAGGTCGTTGGCCTTCATGTAGCGGCAGAGGCGGCACGGCTTGTAAAATTGCTTCTCCGGATTTTCGAGCTCCAGACGCACCACCAGGCCGCACTCGGTCAGAATGGCCAGCTTCTTTTTCTCGGGATGCTCGGCGACGTAGCGGACCATGCCCGAGGTGGACATCACTTCATCGGCCTCCTCTTGCAACTCCGGCCGCACTTCGCCGTGCACAATGACCACCGCCTCCGGATCGTCGCGGCGAATGTGCGCGATGTCCTCGAGTGTCATGGCGTGGTGCACATGGCACGCACCTTCCCAGGCGAACACGTTGCCGACGAGTCCTTGCCGTTCGCCTTCCCGCATCAACGGCTCGATGCGCTCTTTGTACTCCTGCGGGGAGAACTGGTGCGGATCGGGCGGCGGCAAGTACATACGACGCGTCTGCAGCGCGACCTGGTAGGCGAGGTTCTGGTCGGGCACGAAGAGGATGTCCGGCGCGCCGAGCCTGGCGGCGATCTTCGGTGCATTGGAGCTGGTGCAGCAGGTGTCGGAGAGCGCTTTCACATCGGCGTACGTGTTCACGTACGTCATGGTGACGAAGTTGCGGCCGAGCGAACGGAGAAAATCCTGGCGCTCGGCCACTTCATCGGCGTCGACTTCCGCGAGCGAGCAGAGCGCTTGTAGGCTCGGTAGATAGACGGGCCGCTCGGGCGCCAGCGTGTAACAGCCCTCGGCCATGAAGCGGACGCCGCAGAAGACGACCAGACGCGAATCGATGTCGCGCGATTTCACCGCCAACTCGAACGAGTCGCCGACGAAATCCGCCACGGCCTGGATTTCGGGCAGCTGGTAGTTGTGCGCGGGAAGAAACGCGCGCTTCTCTTTTTTGAGGCGGCGAATTTCGTCCCACAAGAAAGCGACACGCGCCGCGCTCGTCTCGGGGATGAGCTGCTTCTTCACCAGCCTATCGAGTGCTACGAAGGACATGATTCGTTTCTAACGCCGTCAGCGAGGGGTTGCATGCGCATCCACACCATTATGGCGATTTCCTTACTCCTGGCGGCGAACAGTTCCCGCGCACTCCCGTGGATGGAGGACGATCTCAATGCCGCGATTGCGCGGGCCAAGACCGAGCACAAACCAATCTTCGTGGACGCCTGGGCGCCCTGGTGCCATGCCTGTTTGTCGATGACGGAGTTCGTTTTTTCCGACAAATCTATTGAATGGCATGCGGGCAAATATGTGTGGCTGGCGGTGAATACCGAGAAGCCGGCGGCGGCGGCGTTTCTAGCGCGGTTCGAGATGAAGGGATGGCCGACCTACTTCGTGCTCGATGAGAAGGGTGCGCTCATCGACCGTGTGATGGGGACAATGGCGCTCGCGGATGTGCAGGCGCTGCTCTTGCGACACGAGGGCGGGGCGGCTTCGCCGAACGATACAGTGTTGCAAGAAGCGATTGTGCTGGCGGCTAAGGGTGATCACAAAACGGCGGCTGCGCGCGCAAAAACGGTGGTCGACGCAGCGCCGAAAAATTGGTCGCGTCGCGCGGAGGCCGTCGATTTTCTGGTGAACGAGCTCGCCGCCTCGGATGACGTGACGGGCTGCGCGGAAGTGGCCCAGAGAGAGCTCCACGCGCTCGGCAACGGCGGGCCGGCGTTCGATGTGGCCGCGACGCTGATCGATTGCGTGCAAGACAAACCGCGGACGGATCTCGGATTGGCGCGGCTGCTGGAAATTTTGAACGATCCCAAAACGCCGCTGTCGGCCGACGATCGCTCCGATGGCTGGAACACGGTGGCCGAGACGCGCGGCCGGTTTGGCGACAAGGAGGGCGCGCGACTGGCGCAAGAGACGCGGCGGGCACTGCTCGAGAAAGCGGCGAAGGGTGCGCCGGATGCCAAGGGGCGCGTGGTCTTCGAGGCACATCTAGTCGACACGTACATTGCGCTGGCTGAGGCGGGGCGGGCGTTGCCGATGCTCGCGCTGAGCGAGAAGGATTTTCCGGACGATTACAATCACCCGGCGCGGCTTTCGCGCGTGCTGATGGAGGTTGGGAAAAAAGATGCGGCGCTGGAGGCGATCGATCGTGCCATCAAACTTTGTTATGGCCCGCGGCTCTTGCGGCTCTACACGGCGAAGGCGGATGTGCAGAAGGCGCGCGGCGACGCCGCGGGCGAGAAGGCCGCGCTGGAAGCGGCACTGGCGGCGCATGCCGCGCTGTCGGCGGAGCATCGGGCCATGGCGCAGAAGCCGGCTAACAAGCTGAAGCAGCGGTTGGCGACGTTGGGCCAGAATGTAGAAAAACAAATAAAATAATAAAGAAAATTTATTTCTGACTTTACAAAATTAATTTTCTCCGCTAGATCGTGCCCATGAGGTGCGAATGGCGAAGCTGACGACGGAGTGTCCGAGCTGCCGCGACAGTTTGGAAGTGACGCGGCTCTCCTGTCCGGGGTGTGCGATGCAGATCGAAGGCAAGTTCGAGCTGCCGTCGCTTTTGCGGTTGGACCGAGACGAACTGGAGTTCGTGCTCGATTTCGTCCGCTGCTCGGGGAGCGTGAAGGACCTGTGCACGCGGCGCGGGCTTTCCTATCCGACGATTCGCAACCGCCTGGCGGAGATCGTCGAGAAGCTGTCGCGACCGGAAGTGAAGATGGAATCGAAGCGGCAGAAGATTTTGAACGCCATCGCCAAGGGCGATCTTTCCGTCAAAGAAGGGGTGCGCAAACTCAAGGAGTTGGAGTCATGACAAATACGAAGGAGCAGGTTTTGGAGATGATCGCGGCGAAGAGGATCAGCGCAGACGACGGCGAGGCGCTGCTGGCGGCGTTGCAGGGAGTGAAGCGGTCGAAGTGGAGGATGCTGGTCGATCCGTTCGAGCGGTTGACGGCGATGCAGTCTGGGCTGGTGGCGGCCATTGCGGCCACGGGAGGGTTGCTCCTGTCTCGGTGGGGTGTGCGGTTCGATGGTGCGTTCGATTTGCATCTGCTTCCGGGCACGGTTTCGCTCGGTTCGGCGTTGGCCGATGAAGTCGTTGCACTACCGTTACCGGCCGCGGCACTTTGGCTCGCAGGATTTGCGGTCGTCAGGCGCGGCCGATTCGTGGATTACCTCGGCGCGGTTGGGGTGGCGCGGCTTCCGTTGCTGCTGGTGGGTTTCGTTGCCGGTTCGATGCGCGGTGTGCTTCCCGTCGATCCCGTTCAAGCGGCGCGTGCGCCGTCCATGATCGTCCTCGGGCTCACGTCGGTGCCGGGAATCGTCTGGACGGGCGTTCTGCTGTTCAACGGATTCAAAACGGCGTCCGGTTTGCAGCGCTGGAAGGGAACGAGCTTCGCGGTTGGCGTTGTCGTGGCGGAGATCGTCTCGAAGATTGTGTTGCGATTTTAGAAGAACGATCACGTCAGTTTTATTCGGGATGGCGGGATACACACTGGGCGGACGCCATCGACCTCGAGGAAATCGCCCGCGTCCACGTCCGATGATCGACCGCGACCGGTCGACCGCGCGATGATCGACCTCGACATCGACATCGATGTTCGATCAGATCAGTCACTCTCGATCAGTTGGCCTTGGTCATCGATTTGGTTTTCGTGGCGGACGTTTCCTTCTCCATTTTGTTGACCTCCGGCTGGCGCCGCCCGAGGGGAAGGATGTCGCCAAAATAGAGAAGGGATCCTTGGCGCCCTTTCAAAGAGATGAGTCGCGGTCGATCGGTCGAAGTCGTAGTCGTAGTCGAAGTCGTAGTCGTAGTCGTAGTCGTAGTCGTGGTCGCGGTCGTGGTCGGAATAGGACGCCATCGACCTCGAGGAAATCGCCCGCGTCCGCGTCCGCGATGATCGACCGCGACCGGTCGACCGCGCGATGATCGACCTCGACCACGACATCGATGTTCGATCAGATCGGTCGCTCTAGATCAGTTGGCCTCGGTTATTGATTTGGTTTTCGTGGTGGACGTTTCCTTCTCCATTTTGTCGACCTCCGGCTGGCGCCGCCCGAGGGCGAGGAGGTCGACAAAATGGAGAAGGAAACTTTGATGCCCTTTCAAAGGATGGATGCCTACCGGGTGGCGCGGGAAATCGCGCGGCTCGTGCATTTGGCGGACATCCGGGATGCAGAACTTAGAGATCAGGCCACGCGGGCGGCCAAGAGCGCGTTCTTGAATCTCTGCGAGGGTCTGCCCAATGACAGCGCGGCGCTGCGGCGAAAGTATTTCGTGCAGTCCAATAACTCACTTCATGAAACCGCCGGTGCGATCGATTTGGCTTCCGCCATCGGGGCGATGACCGAAGAGCAGGCGCTGGCCATTCAGGCCTTGGCTGTTAGGCTCAAGCAGATGCTCAAAGCACTTCGGTCATGACCGGCCTTTGCTGCGCCAGTTTTTTCTGGGGTCGCTTCACCTTCGGGATTGTTGGTTTATTCATAGCCAGGCTCTGCGGCCGGCCATGACGGATGCTAATGCAGCGGCTCGCTCGCAACGGCGAACATTGGCTGCTCGCTTCGTTCCTGCATCCCATCGACGAGCAAAAGACGTTGTCCCATCACCGCGGGGACGCGCTCGCCCGGGAGCAGAATGCCGGAGAAGTTAAGCGGGTCGGCTGCGGAGACTTCGAGCCGCTCACTGCGCGTTCCCAATCGCCGCACCGCGCGAATCGCTTCCACGGCCTCCGGCAGCGCGAACTGTTCGCCGGCCCAACCATCGACGAAGCGGCCGCCGCGCAATTCGCCGCGCGCTTCTTGGCGACGGTAGACGAGCAGGAGATCGCGCCACGGCGGGCAGCGTGGCTCGCGGGCGAGGAGATCGCGGAAGACCACGCCGTAGCGACGAAGGTATTGCGCGGCGAGGAGCTCGATTTCGGGAGCAACGTCGAACGGGTTGCGGCGTTCGATGGCGCGGGGTTTGGGCGGGGCGTTCTCTGTCGAAGCTTCATTGGCTGATCCCCCCACCCTGACCCTCCCCCGCAAAGGGGGGAGGGGAGTTTCCGGATTTTCGTTCGCGACCTCACGCGGTCGTAGGATCGTCCAGCGTCCGCCGCCGCGGGCGGCGTTTTCGCGCGAGTGACGTGGCGCCCATCGCTCGAGCGGTCCGCGCATCTGCCGCGGAACTTTTCGCGGTGGCGGACCGATGAGTGCGCGCACGCCCGCGAAGGCGTCGCAGGTGACTTCGCCCGCCGCGACAAGCTCCCACAATGCCTGCTCGAGCTCTGCCGGCGTGCGGTGGATGGCGGTGACCAATTCGCCGAGGAAGGACGCGCCGCGTTTGGCGAGCACCTCCAGTAGCGCGGCAGCCGATGCGCCGAGCGGCGCCGGGCCTTGTGGATCCGCCGAAGCGGCGAGCAGCCATGGGAGGTCGCTGCGCAAAACCAGCGTAATCGGCGCGGCGCGTGTCGGCGTCGCGCGGCGCACCGGTTCGCCGTTGTCGTCCTCGGCGCGCGTCGGGCAGAGCCGTCCCCAAGCGACTTCGCCGGTGAGGCAGAGATGGTCGAGCCACTGTGGATCGTAGTTCGCCACACGCGCGGGCAGTACGTCGCGCTCCCAGGCGCCGGCAGCGATTTGGAAGCCTTGCAGCTGCCGAATGACCTCGAGCAGACCGCGCGGGCCGTGGACTTGCGTGCCCTCGTGCGCGTGTTGCCAGCGCGCCAAAAAGCGCATGAAGTCGGCGGTGGAGACCGGCGCGATTTCACGGCGCAAGCGGCCGAGCGTCAGGCGGTGAATGCGCGCCAGGATCGATCGTTCGCAAAAAGTTGGTTCGGGTTTTTCGGGGCCGCGCAGGACGAGGCCTTGCGATTCGAGACGGAGAAGCGCGGACTCCACGCGATCGGATGGAATTTGCAGGCGCGCGGCGAGTTCACCCGATCGCATTGGCGGAAGAACGCTGATCCACCCACGGACAATCGGCACGTCGGCTTCTTCGATCGTCGCATCGGAGCTGCTGGTTGCCGCAATCGCAGGTTCGAGCACGGCATCCGGAAACGCGGCGCGCGCGAGCGAAAGACGCTCCGCGGCGACCCACGCGTCTGGACCGCCATTGACGATGCGTGCGGCGCGGCCGGTGGTGACGAGGTCTTGAAGCTGATCGTCCCAGGCCGCCGTCTCCGCGTCCGGCAGAAGGACGAAGTTGAGCAGTGCATCGTGGAGATCGTCCGCGTCGCGAATGTCGGGCCACACCTGCGCGGCCACCTCGGAAATCGCCGCTGGATCGAGCGCGCCGAGCGGAATTTCCGTCGGCGGAAGCGATCGCCGCGTGGCCACGGCGCGGGCACGGCGCTCCTCGAGCGGCGCGTCATCGAGGAACGCGTAAGGCCGCGCGTGCAGAATTTCGTGGCAGAGCGGCGACGGCTCCGGCGTGTCGCGCGCCACGATACGAACGTCGCCATTCGCAATCTGCGTGAAAAGCCGCGTGAGTGCAGGCAGATCCATCGCTTCGTTCAGGCAGTCGTGCAGCGTCTCTTTGACGAGCGGATGATCGGGCAGCTCTTCGAAGCGCGGACCCGTGGCGTTTTCTTGGCAGGCGAGCTGCTCGGGAAACACGGCCGCGAGCAGGTCTTCCGCGCGCATACGCAGGATGTTGGGCGGCGTTCGCTTTCCGCCGGACGAACGCAGCACCGCCAACGACCGCGTGGCATTCCAGCGCCAACGCACGCCGAACATGGGCGCTTGCAGCGCGGCTTTGGTCAACGCCACCTCGAGACCGTTGGGCGAAAGAAAATCAGAGATCGATTCCAGCGGAAAGCTGTTCTGCGGCCCGAGCGAGAGGAGGACCGCATCGTCCGTTGCCGCGGCTTGCAGCTCGAAATCGAAGTTCATGCAGAAACGTTTGCGCAGCGCGAGACCGAAGGCGCGATTGATGCGCATTCCGAACGGCGCGTGGATGATGAGCTGCATGCCGCCGGCTTCGTCGAAGAAGCGCTCGGCAACGAGTGTCTTTTGCGTCGGCAATGCGCCAAGCGCGGCTCGGCCAGCGGCAAGGTAGGCCACGGCTTGCGCGGCGCCCGCAGGGGGCATGCTCGAGGCATCCGCTAGCCACGTCGCGGTGTCAGCGAGGGGGACCCGTCGCCCGCCATCCGGCAGCGCGGGGCTGGCTCCGTCCCCTGGCTCGCTCGCGGCGTCGTTCGCGATCAGGCGTTGTTCGATCTCTTCGCGTAGCAACGATACCGCTCCGGATAGCTCCGGACTGCGGCCCGGCGCTTCGCCGAGCCAGAAGGGAATCGTCGGTGCCGCGCCGCCGGCGTCTTCGACGCGCACGCGCCCAGCCTCGACGCGGCGAATGCGCCACGATGTATTTCCGAGCTGGAAGATGTCGCCGGCCATGCTCTCGATGGCGAAGTCTTCGTCGAGCGTGCCGACCTGCAAACCGTCGGGTTCGGCGACCACCGCGTATTGCGCCGTGTCGGGAATGGCACCGCCAGAAGTGAGCGCCGCCAGCCCCGCGCCGCGCCGGCCTTTGAGAATGTGGTGCACGCCGTCGCGATGGAGGAGCGCCATGCTGCGGCCGCGTCGCGTGGCCACACCCTCGGCGTGCATGACGATCACGTCATCGAAATCTTTTCGGAGGAGCGCACGGTAGGGCCAGGCTCGGCGCACGAGCGAAAACAGATCGTCCTCACCCAAATCGCGGCACGAAGATTCGGCGACGATCTGCTGCGCTAATACATCGAGTGGCGCCGACGGAATCGTCGTTCGCTCGAGCGCGCCGGCCCTGAGTCCGCGAACCACCGCGGCGCATTCGACCAGCTCATCGCGCGTGCCGGGAAAGAGTCGTCCCTTGGGCGTGGCACCGCGCCAGTGGCCCGAGCGGCCGATGCGTTGCAACGCAACCCCGAACGCGCGTGGCGATCCGAATTGCACGACGAGCTCCACGTGGCCCACGTCGATGCCCAGCTCCAGCGAAGCGGTGGCCACCACGGCTTTCGCCGCACCCGTTTTCAGCGATTGTTCCGCCTTGAGCCGCGTGAGGCGCGAAAGACTTCCATGGTGCGCCGCAACGTTGTCCTTGCCGAGCCGCGCTCCCAGCGCATGCGACGCACGTTCCACGTGGCGCCGCGTATTGACGAAGATGAGCGTCGATTTGTGCGCGCCGACGAGCTCCGCCACGCGGTCGTACGTCTCGTCCCACTGCTCGTTGGAAGCGACCGATGAAAGCTCCTGGCTCGGAACTTCGATGGCCAGATCCATCGGTCGTCGATGGCCGGTATTGACGATGGCGCAGTCGGGAATTCCCTCGGCGCTGACGTGCGCGCTGCCCACCAGAAACCGCGCGATCTCCTCGATGGGCGACTGGGTGGCCGAGAGGCCGATGCGCGTGAGACGACCGCCGCAGAGCGCATCGAGCCGCTCCAGCGAAAGTGCCAGATGCGCGCCGCGCTTGTCCCGCGCTACCGCATGAATCTCGTCGACGATGACCGTGTGCGCTGGCGCCAGCATCTTGCGCCCGCTCTCGGACGTCAGGAGCAGGTAGAGCGACTCGGGCGTGGTGATGAGAATGTGCGGTGGCCGTTTGCGCATGGCCGCGCGCTTGCTGGCGGGCGTGTCGCCGGTGCGGACGAAAGTGCGAATCTCCGGAAGTGCAAGCCCCGCGCGGGCGGCCGCTTCGGTCAGCTCTCGCAACGGAACTTCCAGATTCTTCTCAATATCGTTGCCGAGCGCCTTGAGTGGCGAGATGTAGACGACCTGCGTCTCGTCCGCGAGTCGGCCGTCGAGCGCCTCGCGCACCAGTTTGTCGAGACAAAAAAGAAACGCGGCCAGGGTCTTGCCCGAGCCGGTCGGCGCGGCGATGAGCGTGTCGCGCCCTGCGGCGATGGTAGGCCAGCCGAGCGCTTGCGGTTCGGTGGGCGTGCCGAACCGTTCGCGGAACCAGGTGGCGACCAGCGGATGGAAGGTATCGAGCACGAGATTTCCTATAACAGGTGGGTCTGACATTAGATCGGGGGGGACCCGAATTTGGGTGGCTCCGCCCGCTGATGGCTGCGTCCCCCCCGCACCCCCCGCCCGCGCTCGCCAGCGCGGCTGGCCTTCGCGCGGGCCGTATTTGACGACTGGCCAGGATTCGCTTTTTGTCGTCACGTTTCGACCAGCGTCGGCTTCAGTCGCATTGCTATCCACGGGTTACGTGTTACACATAACCTGTGGCGAATCTGACGCTGGCGATAGACGACAAGCTGCTCGAAAAAGCGCGCATGCAAGCGTTCAAGTCTCACACCACCGTGAACGCGCTGGTCCGGCTCTACCTTGAAGAACTAACCGCCGGTGAAGGTCGTCAGCGGCGCGCGCTCAAGACGTTTGTCGAGCTCGCCAAGCGGACTGGCCGTCGATCGGGCCGCCGAGAAAAACGAAGTTGGACGCGTGACGATCTCCATGCGCGGTGAGCACGTTTTTCTCGACACCAACGTTCTCGTCTATGCGTTCGACGCGGGCGAACCCAAGAAGCGTGCGCGCGCGCAGGAGGTTCTCGCCGCGCTCGAAGGCGCCGTCGTGAGCACGCAGATTCTCGCGGAAACGTACACAGCACTCACGCGCGGGCTCAAGCCAAAGCTCTCCGCAAAGGATGCCGAGGTGGCGGTGAACGCGCTCTCGGACCTGACGGTCCAGCTTGTCGACGTGCCGGCCATTACGGCGGCCATGGTCCGTGCGCGGCGGGAGATGGCTTCGTTCTGGGATGCGCTGGTCATCGAGACGGCGCTGGCGGCCAAGTGCACCCGGCTGCTCACCGAAGATTTGCAACACGGGCAGCGGTTTGGAGCGCTGGTGATCGAGAATCCGTTTCTGGGTTGAACACCTTTTGCCGTGCGCGATGTCAGACCCTCGGTGTAGAGTTTCCCATCCCTTTCAAAATAGGAGCTCGCCATGACGCCCAATCTCGTTGCTGATCTCGATTCCCGCATCGCCGCGCGCCATCTTTTGCTGCATCCGTTTTACCGCGCGTGGAGCGACGGAACGTTGACGATGGATCAGCTCAAGACCTACGCCAAGCAGTACTACTGGCAGGTCGAGGCGTTTCCGCGTTACGTTTCGGGCGTGCATTCGCAGTGTGCCGACACGTCGGTGCGGCGTGAGCTGCTCGAGAATCTGGTGACGGAGGAGGGCGGCCAAACGTCGCATGCAGAATTGTGGCTGCGTTTCTGCGAGTCGCTGGGCGTTTCGCGCGACGAAGTTTTTGCCGAGGAGCCGTTACCCGAGACAATCGCTTGCGTGGAGCGGATGCTGGCCGCGACGCAGCGGCAGGGCTTCGATGCGGGCGTGGCGGCGCTTTACGCGTACGAGTCGCAAATTCCGGCGGTGGCGAAGACCAAGCTCGAAGGGCTAGCTGCCCACTACGGCATCGACAACGCACGAGCGATTTCGTTTTTCACCGAGCACCTTTCGGCGGATACGATTCACGCTGAAGTCGAGCGGACGATGCTGGCGAAGGCGGATCTGGGGGCAGCGCGCGCTGGCGTAGAGGAGACGCTGGCCGCGGTGAATGGAATCCTCGACGGCGTCTGCCGCGCCGCGAACGTGCGGATGGCGGCTTAGTACTAAACGGGCGCCGTTTCGCGCTCGCCGCGGACCCATTTGCGTAGGAAAAATTCGCCCGCGCGGTAGCTCGATCGGACCAGCGGCCCCGCGGCGACGAACGCAAACCCCAGCGCTTCGCCTTCTTTTGCCAGCGCGGCAAAGCGGTCCGGATGAATGTACTCCTGCACCGGCAGATGCCAGTCACTTGGGCGCAAGTACTGGCCGAGCGTCAAAATGTCGGTGCCCACTTCGCGCAAATCATGCATCGCCTCGCGCACTTCGTCGTCCGTCTCTGAGAGCCCCATCATGATCGACGTCTTGGTGCGCATGCCGCGGCGCTTGAGCAGGTCCAGCACCGCCAGCGATTGATCGTAGCTGGCCCGCGCATCACGCACGCGCGGCGTCAGGCGGCGCACGGTCTCCACGTTGTGCGCGGCCACGTCCGGCGCGGCCTGCACGATTTTTTCGAGCGCCGCGGCGTTGCCTTGGAAATCGGGAATCAAGACTTCCACCAGCGTTTCCGGGCAGCGCGCTTTGAGCTCGGAAATCGCCTCGGCAAAATGGCCAGCGCCGCCGTCTGGCAACTCGTCGCGGTTGACGCTCGTTACCACGATGTAGTCGAGCGACAGCCGCGCGATCGCTTCCGCCAGGTGGCGCGGCTCGTCGGGATCGAGCGCCCCCGGATGGCCCGGCGTCACGTCGCAGAAGCGGCAGGCGCGGCTGCACACTTCGCCCATGAGCATTACCGTGGCTGTGCCGCCGCCCCAGCATTCGCCCATGTTGGGGCAGCTCGCCTCTTCACAAACGGTGACCAGCTTGGCTTCGCGCAGCGTGCGCTTGACGAATTCGTAACGCTCGCCACCTGGAAGACGGACTTTGAGCCAATCGGGTTTTGGAATCCGAGGTGCGCGATGGCCGAGTTGAACGAGACCGGCCATCAGACGTGAATCGGCTTCCCGTTCACCGCCATCGCCGCTTCGCCCATCGCTTCCGACAGCGTCGGGTGCGCGTGAATGATGGCCACGATCTCTTCCGTCGTGGCTTCCAAGCGCAATAGCGCGCCGGCCTCGGCGATAAACTCCGTCGCGCGCGGTCCGCAGGCGTGGACACCCAGCACCTCGTCGTACTTCGCATCGGCGACGATCTTCACCATTCCCTCGGCGGCGCCAAGAATTTTCGCCTTGGCGATGGCCGTGAAGGGGAACGTCCCGACCTTCACGGCGTAGCCCTTTTCGCGCGCCCGTTTTTCGGTGAGGCCGATGCTGGCCACCTCGGGATCGGAGTAGGTCGCGCCGGGAACGTGGTCGTAATTGATCGCGTGCGCCGGGCTTTTGCCCGCGATGACTTCCGCGGCCAGCACGCCCTCGTGCGAGGCGAGGTGCGCCAGCTGCGCGTGGGGTCGCCCTTCGAGCGCCACGATGTCACCGATGGCATAGAGCCAGCTTTCGCCAGTCTGCATTTTTCCATTCACGAAAACGAATCCGCGATCCGTTTTTACCTTCGGGAATTTCTCGAGGCCAAGTCCTTCGGTGACCGGTCGGCGACCGACAGCCACGAGCAGCATTTCCGCCGAAAGCGTCTGCGCGCCGCCCTTTGGATCGGCCACCAGCATCTCCACGCCGCTGGCTGTCTCGGTAACCTTCTCCATCTTCACGCCGGTGTGGAACTTGATCCCGCGTCGGCGAATGCCCTTTTCGAATTCCGCACAAATCGCTTCGTCCTC
>JAHFDP010000086.1 GCA_023248955.1 Deltaproteobacteria bacterium | reverse complement strand
AACCGTTTCATGCACGTGCTCGAGCTGACGCGCATGGGCGCCTTCATTACGGTCGAAGGTCACACCGCCGTGATCAAGGGCGTCCCGCGGCTATCGGGCGCGGAAGTGATGGCCAGCGACCTACGGGCCAGCGCCGCGCTGGTGGTCGCGGGCCTGCGCGCCGAGGGAACCACGCAGGTCCACCGCGTCTACCATCTCGACCGCGGCTACGAGCGGTTGGAGAAGAAATTGCGCAAGCTGGGCGCCAACATTCGCAGAATGCGCGCGAATTAAGTAGAGTGTAGTGTGCCGACAACCAACGAAGTTATCCCCGGAGGAAACGGTTCCATGGAATGCCCGCAGTGCAACGTCGACATGACCGAGCTGACAATCGGCACTGGCCAGCTCGTGAACCGATGCCCGAGTTGCACTGGCGTCTGGATCGACGTGGCGGACTTGAACCGCGTCCTGTTGCACAACAACCTGCCTGGCCTCGAATCGATGGGCGGTCGCGCCAACATCGAAGAGATGGCCGGCCAGTGCCCCGTCGACTTGGTCGACCTGGTGGTCATCGAGGGCGGGAAAAAATCCGACCCGCTCCGCTATGATTCTTGTGAAGCCTGCGGCGGCATCTGGCTGGAAGCCGACGCCGGTGTCGACGCGGAAACCGGCGACGAAGCAGCCGAGCAGATGGTCGAGTTTTTCCGCGAATACGCGAAATCCAGCTCACATCGCGCGTAACCTCTTGACGCGGCAGCGTCAGACTGCAAAAAATGATTTGCCGCAATTTGAATTCGTAAAGTCGTAACCTAAAAGAAGCGAGACGAACGAGCGCAAGCCGGATGCTAGGCGCGACTGAGGACCCGCCGGAGCCGTACATTTTAGGTACGGCGAGGAGGGACCGGAGGGAGCAACGACGCAGACGGCCTGCGATCGTTCGTCGCAGCTGCGGGCGTAGCTCAGTTGGTAGAGCATCAGCTTCCCAAGCTGAGGGTCGCCGGTTCGAACCCGGTCGCCCGCTCCATAGGTTCCGCCCGCTTGCAAACTATTTGTTGTTCGCCGCCTACGAGATGGCAGCCACTTTCTCCGCCGCCATCTCGCCCGAACGGGCAGCATCGCCGACGCTGACACCGTGAAACGACGCACCCGCGAGCGCGATCGGCGGCAGCGATTCCAAGGCGCGATCGGCGGCCAACAAACGCCCCGCGTGGCCCAGCGTGTATTGCGGAATTGCGCGCCGCTGGCGAATCACGCGCGTAAACACTGGCGCGCGGACGAGCCCTGCGCAGCGCCGCAACGCTTCGCGTGCGGTCGCGATCAATTCAGGTTCGGGCGCTTCGACGAGCTCCGGCGCGCGCGCTCCGCCGAGCATCACGGTGAAGAGCGCGTGCCCAGTTGGCGCGCGGCCCGCGAGAAAACTCGAGCTGAAAATAACGCCCAGCGCACCGAGCGAATCATCGGCGCCGATCACGCCAAAGCCGCGCGGGGGCTGCACGAGCGCATCGAGGCGGACACCCACGTGCACCAACACCACGCTGGACGACTCCCATCCAGCAAGCGTTTCGCTGGCCGCCGGCGCGACGTTCGCGAGCAGCGCCGATGCGGCATCGCTCGGGACCGCCAGCACGATCGCATCCGTCTTCACTTCGTTCGCGCGACGGCCCGACCAAGCCACCGACCAGCCGTGATCGCGTGCGACGATGGCGTCTACTTTGGCGCCGACCACGAGCTGTTCACCGAGCGCCGCGGCGAGTAAACGCGAGAGCGTTCCGAGCCCGCCTTCGAAGGTTCCAAACGCGGCGGGACCTTCGCGGCCGCGGTTCGCGAGAGCGCCCACGAACAGACTTCGATGCGCGGCATCGAGCGCCGCCATCCGCGGAAACGCCGCGCGCACGGAGAGGAGCGATTCGTCGCCGGCATAAACACCGGAACAAAAAACACGAGCCGCCAACGCGCCCGCCTCGGCACCAAAATGGCGCACGCAAAAATCACGGAGCGACTCATCGTGCGTCGGACGGTGCGCCGCGACGAGTGGTTCGGCCAGCAATCGGAGTGTTCCAGCCGGCGAAATAAGGCTTGACAACAGCGCAAGTGGCGAAGCGGCCTGTCGTCGGCCTTTTGCGAACACGAATCGCCGCCGCGCTGTTGCAGATGCCGGCACAAATGTCGCGCCCACGCTCGCACCGAGCGGCGCTAGCACGCCGCGATCCAACACCGCGTGCGGCCCCTGTTCCACGAGATAACCAGCGACGGATTCGGTGCCAATCTTTCCGCCCGCACGCGCGCTCGCCTCGAGCACCAACACCTCGGCGTCGACGGGATTTCGCCGCAACCAATGGGCCGCAGAGAGTCCGGCGATACCGGCGCCGACGATGGTAAAGTGCCGCCCCAATGAACGCTCCTGAAACCTCTGCCTACACCGGCGTACCGGTTCTCGTCACGGGCGGCGCGTCGTTCATTGGAAGTCACCTCTGTGAATGGCTCGTCAAAGCTGGCGCTCGCATCACGGTGGCCGACGACTGCTCGAGTGGAAAAATCGAAAACTTGGGCGTGATCCAGGGCGACATCGTTTTCAAAAAAGGCGATCTGCGCGACGCCGCTTTCACGCGCGACGTCGTCCGCGGCCAAGCGATCGTCTTTCACCTCGCGGCGGCGCATGGCGGACGCGGCTACATCGAAACGCATCCCGTCGAGTGCATGAACAACCTGCTCCTCGATCACACCGTCTTCGCCGAAGCCGCGCGGGCAGGCGCCCGCAAGATCGTTCACGCCAGTTCGGCCTGCGTTTATCCAACCCATTTACAGACCGAAAAAGATCGGCTCCTGCTCAAGGACTCCGATGCGGGATTCGACGAACCGGGCCGTGCCTTTGCCGACGGCGAATACGATTGGGCCAAGCTCATGGGCGAAATGCAGCTGCGCGCGTTTCACAAACAGCACGGCCTCGACGGCGTGGCCTGTCGCATCTTCACGGCCTACGGCGAGCGCGAGAACGAGAGCCACGCGGTGATTGCGCTCATCGCCAAAGCGATCGCGCGGATGGATCCGTTTCCAATTTGGGGCAATGGAAAACAGACGCGCAACTTCACCTATGTCGGCGACATCGTCACGGGGCTGGGGCTCGCGGGCGCGACGCTTTCTGGATTTGCGCCGATCAACGTCGGCTCGTCCACGCACAACTCCGTTCTCGAACTTTGCGAAGAGATTTTTTCGGTCCTCGGTTGGCGGCCACAGCATTTCGATTTCCAAATGGACAAGCCGATCGGCGTTGGAAGTCGCGCCGCGGACAGCACGTTCTGTAAGCGCGCGCTCGGCTGGGCGCCCGGGATTCCGCTCGGCGAAGGCATTCGCAAGACCGTGACCTGGTACGCCGAAGCGAATCGCGACGTGCGTCCGGAAGATCTCGAGCGGCGGTTGATGGAGCGCGATTAGTGTCCCGTCTCAGAAATTCGTTGAATAAATCCGAACGGCGCAGCCGGGCGCGGCGAGGAGTCTCGCCGAAGCCCAGGAGGGGCCCCGGCGGGCCTTGCCCGGCGGGGAGGGGCGGCCAGCCCCTTCCGATCTCTAGTGGCCTGATGACAACCGCCGCATTTATGCGGCGAACTTCTGTGACAGGACACTAGTGTCCAAACCGCGCGTCGATCTCGTCCTGCCGGTGCACAACGAAGGCGCGTCGATAGCGGCAACGCTCCACGAATTTTACGCCACGGTCACCGCGCAAGTTCCCATCGATTTGCGCTTTGTAGTCTGCGAAGATGGATCGAATGACAACACCGTCGAGGTGCTCCAGTCGCTCGCGACGCGGCTCCCCATCACGCTGATCACCTCGACGGAACGCAAGGGATACTCGCGCGCAGTGATCGACGGCTTTCGCGCCACCACGGCGGATCACATTGCCTTTATCGATTCCGACGGCCAATGTGATCCAAACGATTTTCGCGCCTTCTGGGAAACAATCGGAGATAACGACTTCGTTATCGGCTATCGCAATCCGCGACGGGATCCGTGGGTTCGCATTTTGATGTCACGTTCGTTTGGGTTGGTCTACCGACGTCTTTTCGACGTCCACAGCAAAGATCCGTCGTGCCCTTATCTGCTGATTCGGCGCGCCGCGCTGGAGCGGATTTTGCGCGGAAACGTGGGCATTTTGAAACAAGGCTTCTGGTGGGAATTTCTGGCCCGCGCCAATGCCACCGGCGCGCGGCTCGTGGAAATTCCCGTCCGTCACCGTCCGCGCGCCGCGGGAACCACGCAGGTCTATCGATTACGCGCCATTCCTCGCATCGCCGCCGAGCATCTGCGCGGTCTCTTCACGCTCAAGCGAGAACTGGATTCGCTCCGTTGAAAAATCGTCCAACGCCGGCCCCACCGCCTCCCGCGCCGACATACAAAAATGGTGGATTCTTCGCACTGCTGGCGATTTGCGCAGCAATTCATTTTCACAACCCCGCGCCATTTTCGCGGCAATTCATCAATTACGACGACTCGGTTTTCGTGGAGCCGCTGCATCATTTGACGCTCCACCAATATTTCACGCAATGGCTTCCCGAGCGCGACCACTATGCGTTTCCGCTGCGCGATTTAACCTACAAGGTCGACTTCGCTCTCTCCGACGCGCTCGGTTTCCAGACGTTCTGGATCTCGAATTTTGTCTATTTTTCGGTGGGGCTCTTTTTTCTGCTTCAGCTTTTGCGGCAGCTCTTTCCGGGCCGCGATCGCTTCCATCTCATCGTCCTCGCGGCAATCGCCTTTCATCCGTTGCAGGTCGAAGTTCTCCAATGGGCCAGCATTCGCAAACACATCTTGGTGGCCACATTTATTGCTTACGGCACGCTGCTGGTGTTGCGCATGAAACGCGGCGAAATCCGCACGCGCACGCGCGGACTCTTCGGCGTCTATGTCGCTGGTCTTCTTTGTTGGCCAACGGCGCTTTTATGGATCTATTGGGCCCTCTATGAATTGCGATCCACGCTACTCAAAAATCGTGCGCGAACCGCGGCGACTGCTCTAACCGCAGCCGCCATCACCGGCAGCTACCTTCATTTTGTCATCTCGCAAAACAGCGGCTACTCGCTCGGCGCCACGTCCGCGGCCACAGCTTCGGATTGGGGACGGGCTTTTTATTTCGGATGGAGAACCGCGGGTCGGATGTTCTTCAATGCTGTTTTTCCAATCCGAACCGTTATTTATTATGACGAGAAAAGCGCGCTGAATGGAATCGGACTCGCGCTGCTTCTGATCGCAGCAGGATTCATCGCGCGCGCGATCCACGCCGGCTGGAAAACACGAAAAACAGAAGCCCTACTCGCCGTTTCATTCTTCGGGCTTTTTTTCGCGCTGCTTCTTCCGCAACTTTCATTTATCACCACCAATACTGAATTCGTGATGGCCGACCGGTATTGGCATGTCCCGCTGCCGTATCTCGTCCTCGCGCTCGCGATTTGGTTTGGTCCGATCCTTTTTTCCAAACCAGCACTCCAGCGACCGTTCGCTTTCACCAGCGTTGCGCTGCTCGTTGCTTTCGTTTTCCTCTCGGCCAAGGAGACGCGCTATTGGGTCGACGACCTTTCGATCATCAAACGTTGTTCGGACGTCGAGGGGTCTTCGCAGTGCCGCGCCTTGACCATCGAAAAGAGCTTCGACAAGGCCGGCTGCCCGATGGCCATTCAGGCCATTCTTGACGGACGCACATTTTATCAAAAAGTTCATTTTGATTATTGGACCAATTTTTCGGTGGACCTTCCTTTTTATGATGCCTTCTGCGCGGCCACGATTCAGGCCAACCCCGCCATACGGGCCGCGGCCTTCGCGGAAGTGCGCGCTCTCTATCCACCATCGCCCGCCATGATGTTCAGCGAAGTCTTGGTGGCGCTCTCGGAGGGATCTGTTAATCAGGCCTACGCTATAGCGGAAAAGTCGTACCTCAATCCAAACTATGCATTGAAGGAAACGAACCACAAACTCATTAACGTGCTCCGCGGCCAGGCCGCATTTCTCTGCGCGCGACTAGCGGGGGAAACCGCCGCGGCCTGCGAGAAAAACAAAAAACGTTTTGAAGACCGCCTCGCCGGTCTCTCTCCTGTGAAGCTGGCGCAAGTCTCTTGGGCTTATGAGACGTCAGCGCGCGCGTACAGTTCGGCGCAATAGCACCGCGCTAGACTCACCTGCCAACCTCGGCTAATCACCTCGGCATGTCCGACGAACTCACCATCACGCTCCCCGACGGCACGCCGAAAAAAGTGGCGCGCGGAACCAGCGTCGCCGATTTTATTCGCATGCAGATCGGCACCGGCCTGGCCAAGGCGGCGCTTTACGCGAAACTAGATGACGAAGAGCTCGATCTCACGCGTCCGCTCGAGCGCGGCGGCGCGTTGAAGGTCTTCACCAACAAATCTCCCGAAGGCCTCGACCTCATTCGTCACGACGCGGCGCACGTTGTGGCCAGCGTCGTCCAGCGACTTTTTCTGGGCACGCAGGTCACCATTGGCCCGTCGATCGAGGACGGCTTCTATTACGACTTTTATAAAGAGACGCCCTTTACACCCGACGATTTGGCGCGCATTGAAACCGCCGCCAACGAGGAGATTAAACGGGACCAGGCCTTTGTTCGCCGCGAGCTTTCTAAAGACGAGGCTATTTCGTTTTTTCAAAACAAAGGCGAGAAATTCAAAGTCGAAATCGTCGAGGATATTTTCGCCAAAGGCGCGCGCACGCTCACCGTTTATCGCCACGGTGATTGGACCGACTTCTGCCTCGGGCCCCACGCGCCGTCGACGGGGCGCATCGGCTTCATCAAAATTCTCTCCAGTAGCGGCGCGCATTGGCGCGGCGATCCGCGCAATCCCATGCTGCAGCGCGTGTATGGCACGGCGTTTTTTTCCAAGGCTGAGCTCGAGGCGCATTTGGCGCGGCTCGAGGAAGCGAAAAAGCGCGATCACCGCAAGCTTGGCAAGGATCTCGGCCTCTTTACGTTTCATCCGTTCGCCCCCGGCGCCGCATTTTGGGAACCGAAAGGAACGACGCTTTACACGGTGCTTTCCAATGCCATGCGGCGACTGCTTTTGAAGAATGGCTACGTGGAAATCAAAACACCGCTGCTCTTTAATCGAGGCCTTTGGGAAAAGAGCGGCCATTGGGGCAAATACAAAGAAAACATGTTCCTGGTGGAGGACAGCGACACCAAGGAACATGATTTTTCATTGAAGCCGATGAATTGCCCGTCACATCATCTTTATTATTCGATGAAGAAGTACAGCTACCGCGATCTGCCGCTGCGCTTCCACTCACAGGACGTGCTGCACCGCAACGAGTCCTCGGGAACGTTGGGTGGACTAACACGCGTGCGGCAATTCGCGCAGGACGACGCACATATTTATGCCGCGGAATCACAAATCACGGATGAGGTGAAACGATTCGTGGGATTGCTGGAGGTTATTTATAAAGCCTTCGGACTTACCTACTCGGCCAAATTTTCCACGCGGCCCAACGCGCGTCTTGGTGACGATGCGCAATGGGATCGCTCGGAGGCCGCGCTCAAGACCGCACTGGAAGCGACTGGGCTCGCTTACGAAATCAAACCCGGCGAAGGTGCTTTTTATGGTCCAAAAATAGATTTCGATGTCGGTGATTCCATCGGCCGCAAATGGCAACTCGGCACGATTCAGCTCGATTATCTAGCGCCCGAACGATTCGACCTCACCTACGTCGGCGACGATAATCGCGAGCACCGGCCGGTGGTCATTCACCGCGCCATTTACGGTTCATTCGAGCGCTTTATCGCAATTTTGGTAGAACATTATGCTGGAGCATTCCCGGTATGGCTCGCGCCGGTGCAGGCAACCGTGCTGACCTTGAGCGAAAAGTACGTCGACTATGGACGCGCGGTGCTTGGGCGATTGACGGATGCGGGCGCGCGTGTCGAATTGGATGAATCGGCCGACAAACTTGGCGCGAAAATCCGCAATGCCGAAATAATGAAGATTCCCTACCTCTTGGTCGTCGGCGAGAAGGAAGCCTCTGCGCAAACCGTGGCCGTGCGCGGACACGGCGGCAAGGATCTCGGGACGCTGCCGCTGGAGGCGTTTACAAAGCAACTCTCCGCCGAAGGAAACATCCCGTTCTAAGAGCGGCGCCAGGTATTGACAGCATGGGGCTGGCGAGTATCCTCCGGCGTTTTTCGCCCTTCCCTTTTTAGGAGACTTCACATCACCACCCGGGACGCCAGAACAAACCGCCGTATTCGTGCGCGCGAGCTTCGCGTGATGGACGCCGATGGCTCCCAAATGGGAGTCGTTTCGCTCGAGGCCGCGCTTGCCCGCGCCGCCGAGCAGGGCCTCGATCTCGTGGAAATTTCGCCGATGGCCAAGCCGCCAGTCTGCAAGATCATGGACTACGGCAAGTTCAAGTACGAGATGAAGAAGAAGGCCAACGAGTCGAAAAAGAAGCAGGTCGTCGTCAAGGTCAAAGAGGTGAAGTTCCGGCCCAAGACCGACGAGCACGACTACGGATTCAAGCTGCGCAACGTGCGCGAGTTCCTCGAAGAGGGGAACAAGGCCCGCATCACCATCATGTTTCGCGGGCGCGAAATCACGCACAAGGAGCTTGGACAGGCCGTTCTGACGCGCATTCTGCAGGAGCTCAAGGGCGTCGCCATCATGGAGCAGTCGCCGCGGCTCGAAGGACGACAACTTTTCATGATGATCGCGCCGGATCCCAAGTGGCGCGCGCAGCGAGAGGCGGCGGCACGCAAGGAGCAGAAGCCAGCGACATCTCCTGCACCGGCGGTGGCGAAGCCCGCTCCGGTGGTGACAACCATGCCGACCTCCGCCACCCCGACTGCTCCGCCGATGGCTGCACCGGCCGCTCCGATGGAACAACCCAAGCCGACGCCGTAATACAAACACGATACAAACGAATACAGGACCCGAAGATGCCCAAGCTCAAGACCAAACGCGCCGCCGTCAAGCGCATGCGCAGCACCGCTTCCGGAAAAATCAAAGCCGGCAAGGCTGGCGCGCGACACAATCTCGGCAACAAGCAGCGAGACACCAAGCGCCGCCTGCGCGGAAGCTTCATTCTGTCGCATGTCGACGAGAAGCACGCCAAGAAGGCGCTGCCCTACGGATTGCCCAAGTAAGTCGTTCAACCCGTCCGACCTCGCGGACTTTTTCGCCAGCGAGGGCCTGCACGTTCACGCGTGCTGCGGACTTTCAAGAAGGAGTAGTTCATGCGCGTCAAACGTGGATTTAAAGCTCGTCGTCGTCGTAATCGCGTTCTCAAAATGGCCCGCGGCTTCCGCGGCCGCCGTCATGGTTGCTTCAAGCGCGCCAACGAGGCCGTCGACCGCTCGATGATGCAGTCGTCGAAGGACCGCCGCGTTCGCCGCCGGGCGTTTCGCAAGCTCTGGATTGCGCGCATCAACGCCGCCGCCCGCCTCGCAGGGACGACCTATTCGCGCATGATCCACAGCCTGACGAAGGCAAACGTAGTCGTGGACCGCAAGATCCTGGCCGAGCTGGCGCTGTTCGATATGGACGCGTTCAAAGCGGTCTTGAAGGCAGCAGCGTAAGAAATAAGCAATGTCGATCGCCGATGACCTGCTGCGCTTAACCAACGAAGCGCAGCAGGAAATCGCGGCTGCCGCTGATCTCGATTCGCTCGAGCGGCTGCGGGTTAAGTACCTCGGAAAAAAAGGCTCGCTTTCGCTCGTGCTACGCGGCATGGGCGCGGTCCCCCCTGCTGAGCGGCCGGCCATTGGCGATGCGGTCAACAAGGCAAAAACGCAAGTCGAAGAACTGCTCGCCACCGCGCAGACCAAGCTCGCGCACGCCGCGCTCGAAGCAGAGCTCTCCGCGCCCAAGCTCGACGTCACCCTCCCCGGTCGCGCGCACTTTCGCGGTCGCCGCCATCCGGTTTCACGCACGCTCGATGAGGTCGTCGAAATTTTCGCGCGCATGGGCTTTCGCGTGGCCAGCGGTCCGGAGATCGAGCTCGATCGCTACAACTTCGAGCTGCTCGGCATGCCCGAAGGCCATCCCGCGCGCGACATGCAGGACACGTTTTACGTCGACGTGGCCACGCTTCCGGGCGCGCCCGTGGGCACGGTGCTCCGAACGCACACTTCGCCCGTGCAGATCCGCACCATGCTCACGCAAAAACCGCCCGTGCGAATTGTCTGCCCCGGCAAGGTCTATCGCTGCGATTCCGACGTCACGCACACGCCGATGTTTCACCAGATCGAGTGCCTGCACGTCGAGCGCGGCCTCACGCTCGCGCATCTCAAAGGCACGCTCGACGCCTTTGTCAAAGCCTTCTTTGGCGACGACATTCGCACGCGCTTGCGACCGAGTTATTTCCCGTTCGTCGAGCCGGGTTGCGAAGTCGACATCTCCTGCGTCCTCTGTCGCGGCAAGGGCTGCCGCGTTTGCAAACAGACCGGGTTTATCGAAGTCCTCGGCGCCGGCATGGTGCATCCCGAGGTGTTGCGCGGCGTGGGCTACGACCCGGACGAGGTCACCGGCTACGCCTTCGGCGCGGGCCTCGACCGCATGGCCATGCTGAAATACGGCCTCGACGATTTGCGTGTGCTCTTCGAAAACGACGTGCGGCTGGTGAGCGCCTGATGCGCCTTTCACTCGAGTGGCTCGCCGACTACGTCGATCTTCCTCCGGCGGAAAAATTGGCCGAGCGACTGACCATGGCCGGGTTGGAAGTGGAAGGCCTCGAGCGGCCGGGCGACGCGCTGAAGAACGTGGTCATCGCCAAAGTTTTGCAAGCATCACCCATCGAGGGAACGCACCTTTCCGCGTGCCGTGTTTTTGACGGCACCCTCGAACGTGCGGTGGTGTGCGGCGCACCCAATGTGGCCGCGGGTCAAACGGTCGTGCTGGCGATTCCGGGCGCGACGGTCGGTGGAAAAGCGATCGTCGAAACCACGATTCGCGGCCAGAAGAGCCAAGGCATGATCTGCTCGGAGCGCGAACTCGGTCTCTCCGAAAATCACGCCGGTATTCTCGTGCTCCCGGAGAACGTTGCCGCGGGTACGCCAGCCGCGCGCGCGCTCGATCTCGACGATCTCATTTTCGAAGTGAAGGCCACGCCCAATCGGCCCGACTGGCTCTCGCACGTCGGCGTAGCGCGTGAAATCGCGGCGCTGACTGGCGCGGCGCTGCGTTTGCCTGCGTTGACACTAGCGGAAAACGGACCTCCCATTTCCGACGCCGCGCGGGTCACCGTGGAAGACCATCAGCGCTGTGGCCGTTACGTGGCGCGCGTGATCGAGGGGGTCAAGATCGGTCCTTCGCCACGTTGGCTGGTGCGGCGGCTCGAAGCGGCGGGCGTTCGCGCGCTCTCCAATGTGGTCGACATCACCAACTACGTGCTGATGGAATTGGGGCAGCCGCTCCACGCGTTCGATCTCGATCGCGTGAAGAACGGCCACCTGATCGTCCGAGCCGCGCGCGCGGGCGAGCCGCTCACCACGCTCGACGGCAAAGCGCGCAAGCTCGACGCGGATGACTTGGTGATCGCGGATGCTTCGCGGCCGATCGCACTGGCCGGCGTCATGGGTGGCGCGACGAGTGAAGTCTCCGCAGACACCACACGCGTGCTTCTCGAAAGCGCTTCCTTCACACCTGCCGGCATTCGGCGAACGGCGCGACGGCATGCGCTGCACTCCGAGGCGTCACACCGTTTCGAGCGCGGCGCAGATCCCGAAATCGCCGCGTTCGCAGCTGATCGAGCGGCCGCCTTGATGTCCGAACTCTGCGGCGGCACCATTCGGCGCGGCCGGATCGATCTCGCTGCTTCGCTATCGAAGCGCGAGATTGCACTTCGAGCGGGCGCAGCAAAGCGTTTGCTCGGAATTGACATTTCATCAAGTGAGCAATCGCGCATGCTGACGGCACTGGGTTGCAAAGAAAGCACGGCTAGCGTTTGGCAAGGCCCCAGTTGGCGACCCGATCTGCGCGAAGAAACCGATCTCGTCGAGGAGATCGGCCGACTGCATGGTTACGATCGAGTTCCCGCGATCGCACCGCCGATGTCAGCATTACCGACGCCGACGTCCGCCGATGACGAAGCAATCAGCGCCGCGCGCAATTCGCTTTCCGCGAGCGGGTTTTCCGAAGCGGTCAATTACAGTTTCACCGCACCGGCGTTGCTCGCCGCACTTGGTGCGGAGACTGGCGCCATCGCTATCGCCAACCCGCTCACGGCATTGCAATCCGCGATGCGCACGACGCTCGTGGCGAGCCTCTGCGAAAACCTCCAGCTCAACCTCGCCCGCGGTGCGACGAACGTTCGCCTCTACGAGCTGGGGCGCGTCTACCGCGCCAGCGGCAACGCCGATCGCCCGGCCAACGAACCGCGCCGCATCGGATTGTTGCTCTTTGGCGCGCGCACCCCACTCGGCTGGGCCGCAGAAAAAGGCGCGGCCGATTTCTACGATTTGAAAGCCGCCGTGGAATCGCTGGCCACCGCGCTCGGCCGCACACTTTCCTTCGCACCGACGAATGCGCCGCATCTGCATCCGGTCAGTGCCAGCGCCGCAATTCTCGACGGTACCGTCGTTGGTACGCTCGGCGAATTGCATCCCGCTGCGGCGCAAAAACTTTCGCTTCCTCGCGGCGTTTGGGTGGCCGAGCTCGAGGCGGACGCGCTTTTTGCCGCCGCGCGTCTGCAACCTCGCCTCTCCAGCGTGACGCGCTTTCCCGCGGTGCTGCGCGATTTGGCGATCGTCGTCGACGAAACAATCACCGCCACCGATGTGGACCGCGCCATTCGCGCAGACGGGGGCAGCCTCCTCGAAGCGGCCACCCTTTTCGACGTCTACCGCGGCGCGCCACTCCCCTCGGGCCAAAAAAACCTCGCCTACTCGCTCGCGTACCGAGC
>JAHFDP010000017.1:53262-57688 GCA_023248955.1 Deltaproteobacteria bacterium | reverse complement strand
CAACGCCGCCAAACGTAGCGCCATCGGAGGCCCCTGGCCGACGTGGTTTCTAGAGAGGATCGATCAGATTTGGAGTCACGGCGGCCTCCGACGGCTGGTTTGGCGGCGTCGCGGATTCGAGTGGTGGAAGTTTCGGAGAGGTGATGGAACGCTGGTTTGGCAATCGATAGCGATGAAACGAAAAGTGACGAAATATCAAGATCACGAATCTTGATAAAATGTCAGATCCCTTCTCAACCACGAGAGCTCCACCCCACGAATCCGCGACGCCGCCAAACCAGCCGTCGTTCCGCGCCGTGACTCCAAATCTGATCGATCCTCTAAAAAAATCCCGTCGGCCAGGGCGGAACGACGGCGCTACGTTTGGCGGCGTCGCGGGCGATCGGCCGAAATTTCACTGCACTGAAATCTTCACCACCGTGCGTCTCGTCCGACCTACCCTAATCAATCCTCCGACGGCAGACGGATGGGCCTTTGGGGCCGCGGTGACTTGCTACCACCCGAATCCGAGCCTCCTCCACGCATCCGGTCACCGCGGCCCCAAAGGCCCGTCCGTCACGCCGTCGGCCACAGCCCGCCGCCAGGCGAAAAGTGTTTCTAAAAAAGCTGGGCGCGCCAGCGCGTAAAATTCACCGCGCAGGCAACAATGCTAGTGCAGCCGACTCATCCATATCGCTGGCCAGCGTATAAACGAGTGCTTGATCTCGCCACGACACCACACTGTACCCACGGTGGTGATTCACAAACACATCGCGGTCCCGCACCCGCCTCGGTTCGCCGGAGAGCGACGAATTCGGATCGTACGAAACCACCAGTGTCGCCGAGCGGCTGCGGCTTGGCTCGGCATAGCTGACCGGCTCGGCATAATTCACTTGCAACGCGGGTTCCTGCGGATCGACCGACACCACGCGCGCACCAATGGGCGTTAGCGAAAGGCGCGGCAGGCGCGGGTTGAAGGAGAGGCGCGTGGCAGCCCAACGGTTGTAAGCGGCGGCATCGCTTCCGACGTAATCGCTGGGCAACCCATTGCGGTGAAAGTCCACCGCAGCGCGTTCGAGCGAGCTGGTCTGGTGGCGCGCGGGAACCTGGTTCCAGATCACGATCGTCACGGCCGCGGCGGCGCTCAGTCCGGCACCGGCGAATCCGAGCGTTCGCCAGCGCGATCCGCCTGGAGATGCTTCGCGCTCTAGGCTGCGTTGAATCGAGGCACGAAGCGTGAGCGGCGCCTCGGGTTTCCGCGTTCTTGCTTTCGCGCGCACCGTTTCCAAAAAGCGCGTCTCGAACGACACCAGCGAGCGACAGGGCGCGCACCCTTGCAGATGGTCGTCGGCTTCGCGGCGCTCCTCGGGCCCAAACTCGCCGTCGACGTACGCGTGGACGACTTCGGTGAGATCGCGGCAGTTCATAAGGGGATTAGCGAATTCTACTTGCACGACGACGCCGATGCTCCTCTAGGTCCGCCACTTCTTCGCTTCGCTGCGCGCTCTCCTCGGTGATCACGCCAGACTCGACGGCGTAATCGATGAGCTGTTTCTGCAAGAGCTTCCGCCCACGGTAGAGACGGCTCATCACCGTGCCCACTGGACAGTCGAGAATTTCCGCGATCTCCTTGTAAGAGAATTCCTGCAGGTCGGCCAAAATCACGACCAGGCGAAAGTCGATCGGCAGTGCGTCGATGGCGCGCAGCACGTCGTCGGAGAGCAAGCGATCGAAGAAAAATTGCTCGGGGTTGGCGGCGGATTCGGTGGCTTGCCGCGAGACGAAATATTCGTGCACCGCCTCCTTTTCGTGACCCTCGACGACGGTGCGCTCCTTCACGCGCCGTCGGTAGCGGTTGATGAAGGTGTTGGTCAGAATTTTGAAGAGCCACGCCTTGATGTTGGTGCCGCGCTCGAACTTGTCGAAGAAACGGTAGGCGCGCAGAAAAGTATCCTGCACCAGATCTTCCGCGTCGCGCTCGTTTTTGGTCAGCCGCAGCGCCGCCGAAAAAAGCGGATCCACATGCTCGAGCGCCAACGACTCGAATTCATGTCGAATGCGGTTGCTCTGGAACATGCGCGCGGCCTCGCTTTCATTCTAACAACTTTGCCGCGGGAGAACTCGCGAGGTGCTCCGTCTATTCCCGAGCGAGCGGGCGATCGTTTTACGCGACGCGTCGGGCCTCGAGGGCACGGGCAAGCGGTTGGTACGGCAACTTCAAGGCCTGTGCCACCGCCTGGTAGGTGACGTGGCCGCCATACGTGTTGAGGCCCTTGGCCAGCGCGGCGTCGGCGTGCGCGGCTTCCACCACACCTTTGTCGGCCAGCGTGAGCGCGTAACCAACAGTGGCGTTGGTGAGCGCGAACGTCGACGTTTGCGAGACGGCTCCCGGCATGTTGGCGACGCAGTAGTGAATCACGCCGTGAACTTCGTAGGTCGGATCATCATGCGTGGTCGGATGGCACGTCTCGATGCAGCCGCCCTGATCGACGGCCACGTCGACAATCACCGAACCCGGTGACATTTGCGCGACGAGTTTTTCGCTGACGAGGGTCGGCGCTTTCGCACCAGCGATCAACACTGCGCCAACGACGAGATCGGCGTCGCGCACCAGGCGCGTGATGCTGTCGGCATCGCTGAACACGGTGGTGACGCGGCCGACGAAAATGTCATCCAGGTAGGTGAGCCGATTCAAATTCACGTCGAGAATGAACGTTTCCGCGCCGAGGCCGATGGCCATCTTGGCCGCGTTGGTGCCGACGATGCCGCCGCCCAAGATGACCACTTTGCCGCGCCGCACGCCAGGCACGCCGCCGAGGAGAATTCCCTTGCCGCCATGCTCTTTTTCGAGCCAACCCGCGCCGACTTGCACCGCCATTTTGCCGGCCACTTCGCTCATCGGTTTGAGCAGCGGAAGCGATCCATCGGCGAGCTGAATCGTCTCGTAGGCCACCGATGCGATGTGCTTTTTGAGCAGCACCTGCGTGAGCTCCGGATCGACCGCGGCGAGATGGAAGTAGGTGTAGATCGTCTGCCCCTCGCGCATGAGCGGATACTCGGCGGGCAGCGGCTCCTTAACCTTCACGATCATGTCGGCCCGCGACCAGACTTCGGCGGCGCTGGCGATAATTTGCGCACCGGCGCCGTTGAACGCCGCGTCGCTGATGCCGCTGCCGATTCCCGCGCCGCGCTCAACCAGCACGGTGTGGCCGCGGTTCACCAGGCTCTGCACGCCGCCGGGAACCATGCCGACGCGGTATTCGCGGACTTTCGTTTCCTTGGGGACGCCGACGATCATGTGAACCTCTTCTCGCTTGTGTTTGGGAACGGTGCGAGATAGCACGCTTGAGCTGGGCGCCTCAAGATCGCGTTCGGATTTGTCAAGTAGATTTCACCATGCCACTTCGTCTCCTTTTCGCCGATTCCGCGGGCTGCCTCTATGCGCACCCCGAGCTGCGTCCGGCCATCGGTGCCGAGGAGACGCTCGGTCCGCCGCGTGGAAATGAGCCACCACGTCCGCTGCCGGCCCACGCGACGCTCTCTTCGCTGCCCGGTCGAAGGCCGATCGGTGTGGCGCGCGACGGCTCGCTGGTCGTTTTACACGAGGTGAAAATCGGCAAAAAGACGATCCGCCCCGATGCGGTCGGCTGCGTCCTCCCTCCCGGTTACACGCGCCTCGCGCTGCCCGCTTATTCGCCGGGACTGCTCGCGCCGGTGTTGCCACAATGGGCCTACACGGCGGTGGCCGCCCTCGGCGACGGCAATGTGTCGTGGTCCATTCGGAGCGACACCCGTCGCCATTGGGACGCCGGAGATCCGCGCCGGACCGCGCCAGCACTGGCCGAGCGTGTGCGTGACGTGAAATCCAAAAACGACAATCCGCTCTACGATCAGATCGCCAAGTGCGCGCAGTCGTACCGTTGCTTCACCGCGCAGAATACTTTTTTAGGCGAGGGAGAAGGCGCGATTCCCGCTTCGACGTTTTGCAACGCGCACTGCGTGGGCTGCATCTCGGAGCAGATCGAAACCGGTGTCGACCCTAGCCACGAGCGGATGACGGCCGGACCGTCCGCAGAACAGATGGCTGATCTCGGTGCGTCGCATTTGGAAACGGCGCGCGGCGATCGGGTGATGGTCAGCTTCGGGCAAGGTTGCGAAGGCGAGCCGCTCACGCGCGGACCCGCGGTGGCTGAAGCGATTGCGCTGATGCGAAAGCGGACTCCCCGCGGATCGATCAACATCAACACCAACGGATCGCTCCCCGATCAGTTGGCGCGGCTTGTCGACGCGGGTCTCGACGCCGTTCGTGTTTCGCTCAACAGCGCCGATCCCGATCTCTACGCGGCCTACTACCGGCCGGTGAACTACACGCTTTTGGACGTGGAGAAATCGATCGCGTTGGCGCGTCGGCGCGGCGTTTACGTGGCGCTGAACCTGCTCACTTTTC
>JAHFDP010000017.1:49701-53252 GCA_023248955.1 Deltaproteobacteria bacterium | reverse complement strand
GGCGTCAGCGATCGCGCGGGCGAAGTGGACGCGCTCGAAGCGTTGGTGCGGCGCTACCGTGTTCATCAAGTTCAAACGCGATCGCTGGCGATGGATCCCGCGCAATATTTGGCGGTGGCGCGGGGACGCGGCGCGGGCGGGGCGCCGATCGGGATGCGCAAACTGCTTGCGCGGATCGCGCGGCGAAGCATCGTTGGAAATTTTGCACGCGGACTTGGCGAGCGCTCCTAAGTGAAGCTCTGGCGTGAAGCGAGCGATCGCGATCTGCGGAACATTCGCGCCATCGTCACCGATCTCGATGGAACGCTTACCGATGCATCGGGTCGGGTTGCATCACTGACCTATGCATCGCTCTGGGCCGCGCGGGATGCGGGTTTGCGCGTGATCGTGGCCACCGGACGTTCGGTGGGTTGGGCCGATCTGCTCGTGCGCCAGTGGCCGCTCGACGGCGTGATCGCGGAAGGCGGCGGCGTTGCGTTGACGCTTCGCGCGGATGGAATCATCGAGCGTCGCTACGCGCGAGCGGAACGTCAGCGCGCCGCCGACAGCACGGCTTTGTATCGAGCGGCCAGCGAAGTGCTGCACCAGTTTCCGCGTGCGCGTCTCGCTGCTGATCAGGCGTTCCGAGAAACGGATCTCGCCATCGATCACAGCGAAGAGGTGCGGCCACCGCTTTCTCAAAAAGTACGGGAAGCCATCACTGCACATTTTATCAAGTCGGGTTTTTCGGCCAGCGCGTCGAGCATTCACGTCAATGCGCATGCGGGCAGTTACGACAAGAGCGGGCTCTCGAAAAAAGTGCTCGCCTCGCTCGGCGTTTCGGTGAAAGCCGCCCTCTACGTCGGTGATGCGCCCAACGACGAAGGTGCCTTCGCGGCGTTTTCGCACTCGGTCGGCGTGGCCAACATCGCGCCGCATCTTCCTCATTTGAAACACCGTCCGACGTTCGCCACCGAGGGCGCTGGCGGTGCTGGATTTGTCGAAGTGGTGGATCGCCTGCGCGCGGCGCGTAGCAGGGGAAGGTGATGCCGGATCGTTATCCGGCGGAATCGTCCACCGCGTTTGAATCGTCGCTTTCGCCAACCGCATTCCGTCTCTGTCGGCTTTCGGAAATTGACCGGGCCTGCGGACGGGTCGAGCGTTCGCGGCGCCGCATAGGCAGGTAAGGTTCCGCTATGCCCGAAGCTCCCGTTCCGCTTTCGCTGGTCAAAGATCTCGCGCGCCATCTCCGTGCTGGCCATCCGTGGGTTTTTTCCCGCGCCCTAGAACGGCCACCACGCGGACTTCCCGCTGGCGCCATCGTCGATCTCACCGAAGGCGGGCGATTCGTGGCGCGCGGCTACTACGATCCCCACTCGCCGATTGCGGTGCGTGTACTCACGCGCGATCCGGCCGATGCCATCGACGCGAATTTCTGGCGCCGTCGTGTGGCGCAAGCAGCGCGGCACCGTGAGCGCGTGCTCGATCTCTCGGCGACCGACGCCTACCGCGTCGTTCACGGCGAAGGCGATCACGTGCCCGGCGTGGTGGTCGATCGCTACGCCGACTTCGCGGTGATCAAACTTTATTCGGCCGGCCTCGCGACGCACCGCGCGGCGATTCTCGATGCGGTCCGCAGCGCGCTTCCGGTGCGCGGTATCTACTCGCGCGAGGAGGCCGCACGCGACGATGACCCGGCCACGGCGGGCGATGAAAATCCGAAAGGCAGCGTCGCTTGGGGTGCTGCGCCTCCGGAGCGCATCACCATTCGCGAAGAGGGCGTGCCGTTTTTGGTGGACGTGCGCCTCGGGCAGAAGACCGGATTTTTTCTCGACCAACGCGAGAACCGTCGCGCGTTGCGTCGGTACGCTCGCGGCCGTGCGCGGGCGCTCAACTGCTTCGGCTACACCGGCGGATTTTCGGTGCAGGCCGCGCTGGGCGGCGCCGCGCAAGTGACGACCGTCGACCAGGACGCCGACGCGCTGGCACTGGCGCGCGAAAACTTTTCGGTCAATGGTCTCGATCCCAATGTTCACGAGTTCGTGCCCGGCGACGTCTTCGCATTTCTGGCCGACTGCAAAGCGCGTGGCGAGAAGTACGATCTGGTGGTGCTCGATCCACCGGCATTCGCCAAGTCGCAGCGAACGGTCGATGCCGCGCTGGCCGGCTACGCCAGCCTTCATCGGGCGGCGCTGGCGGTGCTTTCGCAAGGCGGTATTTTGGCCACGGCAAGTTGCTCGGCGCGCGTGACGCCCGAAGCGTTTCTCGAGGCGGTGAAGGAGGCCGCGTTCAAATCACACACCGACTTGTCGCTGCTGGAGGCGCGCGGGCAGGCGCCGGATCATCCCGTGCCGATGCAATTTCAAGAAGGGCGTTACTTGAAATTTTTCGTGTTGGCGCGAATGTAACGCAGGGTCAAGGACGCGGCCACGCGGCGGTTTGAGTCTAGAATATCGCGATGATTTCTTCCGCGATCGTTGCCGCGCTGTTTGTCGCCGCCGTCGACGCAACGCCGGGTAGCGACCTTCTCACTCCCGCTCCGGCCGGATTCGCGTTCGAAGTTCACGCCCTCGGCCAGCTCGCCTACAGCGCGATCCAGCGCGATCCAACCGTCGATTTCGTGGGCACCACCAACGGATTTCGTCTTCTCGCCGCGCGCGTCGAGCTCGATGCCAGCGAGGGAAACTCGTTTCGTTTTCGTTTTTCGCTCGACGGTGCGCACGATTCGCAACCGGATCCGAATTCGTTTCTGGGGCACAAGACCGTCACGCTGGCCGATGCGTTCGCCGAAGTTGGAAGCGCTGCATTCTATCTTCGCGCGGGGCAATTCAAGGCGCCGTTTAACGAAGAGGCGTTGCTCTCGGATGCGTCGCTCAAGTTTACCGTGCGCTCCGTTGCAACGCGTGGCGTGGTCCTCGACGAAGGATTCGCGGAGCCTGGACTTTCGCTCGATCGCCAACTCGGCGCTGCGGTGGGCGCGTCGCATGAATTCGGTGGCGTGCGTGGATGGGCCGAGGCCTCCGTTTTTAATGGCAACGGAACGCACGCGTTGGTGAATTCGAATCGCGCTTTGGCCGGCGCAGCGCGTGTGGCGCTCTCGACGAGCAGAGCGACCGTGAGCCTCTCGGGATTTGGGCAGAAGTTGACCACGCTCGACCGGCTCGATCTGCGACTTGACGAAATTCGATTCGGTGGGGCCGCCGCGTTGCTCTTCGAGATGGACGATGTTCATCTCTTCGCGCAGATCGTGGGCCGTAGCGTGCGCGCGGCGACGGTGGCGGAGAACAATTCATCACCGGAGTCCGTGCCGCCGACGTCGCTCGGCGGTGGTGCGTCACTCGAGGTGGCGTATCTGATTCGCAGCGTTCATTTAGAACCAGCGTTGCGCGCGGAGGTTTTTCGTCCCGATTCGTTGCGGCAAGAGCGCGATCTGTTGTTCGAGACGATAGGGCTCAATTACGTCCCCGACGATCTGCCGGTGAAAATCATGGCTGACGTGATTTTGAAGCAGCAGCCAGCAGCGCGACGATTGACAAATAATCAAGTCATGATTTTGGCTCAGGCGAGCTTTT
>JAHFDP010000017.1:6484-49601 GCA_023248955.1 Deltaproteobacteria bacterium | reverse complement strand
GCGCTCATCGGCGGCCCTAGCGCACTTGGTGACCTCGGCGACTTCAAATTGTCCAACGGCCGCGTGCGCATCATCGTCCAGGGACCGGGCAGTGTTAAGCGCGTCGATGGTCACCTGGCGCGTCCCAGTCGCGGTTGGGGCGTCTTCACCGGCTCATTGCTCGACGCCGATCTCGAAAGGCCGCGCGCCGACGGCGACTCCTCCGGGTCCGGCGGACACGATGCGTTCGGCGAGCTCTTTCCTGCTTTCTTCCTCGAGGGACTCGATCCCACCGGAATCGGTGTGCCGCGTTATTGCGGAGGCCGTGCGCCCGCTGCGCTCGCCTGCCCGCACGGCCGCGCCGATCCCGATCTCGATCCCGTGGCGGATGGATCGCCGTCTTGCCCCGTTTCCGAACGGCGCAAGGGCGGTTGCCCCGCGCAGGTGCGCGTCGAGGGAAACGGCGCGGCGTTTCTCACCGAGACCGATTTCTTAGCGGTCAACGGACTCAACCTCGATCCGGCCAAGTTGGCCTTTTCGGTGGAGTACGCGCTCGATCCGCGCGCGGCGTGGGTGCGCGTCACGAGCCGCGTGGAGGTCAGCGATCCGCGCGATTCCGCGCACGCTTTTCCCATCGCGCAGTTTCCAATTCCCGTTGGTGCGGTGCTGCTCTTCGGCGCACACAACGCCGTCTTCTCGCCCGGCGCCGGTTTCGATCTGCTCTTCTCGTTGCAGGACGCCGCTCGGCAAACGCTTGCTGCGCCTGCGATTCCCGCGCTGACGCCGGATCTTCTCGCCACCGCGGCGAGAGACGGCGAGGGCGTGAGCTACGGGTATGCCTCGCTGCCCAGCCCACAGAATTTTGTTTTTCGCCACCGCGATCAGTACGCCACTTCGCTCGGCCGCGCGCCGACGACTGCGTCACTGCTCGTGCCCTTTTTCGCTTCGGGATTGACGGGCGCGTTCACCGATGAATTGCCATCCTCGTTGGCGCCAGGCCAACGTTTCACCTCGACGGGGCTCTTCTTCATCGGTCACGGCGACGTCGGCTCCGTGCGCGATGCGTATTACGAAGCAATGCAAACGAATACAGGCCGCGTGATTGGCGAAATTCGCGAATCGGTGAGCGATGCGCCGCTGGCCAATCTCAGCGTGGTCGTCGATCGCGTGGGAACCGGCCCGTTCGCGCAATATTTCACCGACGCGCACGGCGTTTTTACGGGAACGTTGGAGCCGGGCGACTACACGCTGCGCGTCGTCGATGACGCACGCCGGCCGACGTCCACGCCCGTCTCTTTTTCCATCGCGGTCGGACGGACTACGCGCGTTTCCGATCCGGGTGCGCACATTCTCTCCGTTGCGCGAAGCGCTCGCTTCAATGCGGAAGTTCGCGACGCGCGCGGTGTTCTCGTTCCAGCGCGTGTGACGCTGGTCGGTCACACTGATCCGTCCCGCGCGGGCGATTCGTTTCGTTCGTTTCTGTTCGATCTGAAGCGCGGCGAACGTTGGCTCCCCACGGAATCCGTCACGGCGAGCGCCAGCGAAACTGGTTATCAGGAGCGGTATCTCCTCGCCACGGACGGTCGCGTCTCGGCGGAAGTGCGGCCCGGTGTTTACACGGCGTATGCGTCGCGCGGCCCCGCGTGGAGCCTCGCTCGGATCGAAAACGTCTCGCTGCGTTCCGGTGCTTTGACCACGCTCAGATTCACGCTGATACACGAGCTCGCGCGCCCAGGTTGGATCGGCGCGGATCTCCACGTGCACAGTGGCCAGTCGCTCGACAGCGGCATCTCGTTGCGCGATCGCGTGGCGAGTTATGCTGCGGAGGGCGTCGACTATCTCGTCTCCACCGATCACAATTTTCTAACCGATCTCGCGCCGTCGATCGAAGCCGCGGGTCTCTCCGATTTTCTCGCCACCTCCGTCGGCCTCGAGCTGACCACTCTCGAGATGGGCCACTTCAATGGTTTCCCGCTCGCCTACGCGCCTGGCGCAATCACGCACGGATCCTTCGATTGGGTGCGCGCAACGCCCGACGCGATCTTCGACGGGCTGCGCAATCTTGGCCGATCGCCGAGCGACGTGGTGGTGCAGGTCAACCATCCGCGCGATTCAATCATCGGCTACTTCAACGCGTTCAACGTCGACGGCGATCGCGGCGTTTCTCGTCCAGCAACGGGCCTCGTGAAGCCAACCGGCGAGGCATGGGGTTGTCCCGATCCCGCGCACGTTTCACTCTCCTGCTCGAACGCGGCCTTCAGCACCCGGTTCGATGCCATGGAAATTCTCACGGGCAAGCGCACCGATCTGTTGCGCACCTTTCGCGTTCCAGCGGGCGCTGTACTCCCGCCAGGAGTACCGAGCGATTTGCCCAGCGGCGCGATTGTGCGGGTGCCGTGTCCGACCGCGAATCCCCATTGTAACTACGCCAAGCAAGACGTCGCATTTCCCGGAGCGGTCGAGGACTGGTTTCATCTCCTGAACAACGGCGTTCCCATCACGGGAACGGGCAACTCCGATTCGCACGGCATGGTGCTCGACGAAGCCGGCACTCCGCGCAACTGGGTGCAGGTTCCCGAGGGCCACGACACCGCGCGCACGCTCGATGCCCGCGAGGTATCGGCCGCGCTTCGCGCGCACCGCAATGTGGTTACGACCGGCCCGATGCTCGATCTCCATGTGGATGGCGCGGGAATCGGCGCGCTGGTGAAGGCCACGGGAAATCAAGTTCATCTAACGGGTGAAGTTCGTGCGGCGAGTTGGATGCGCGTCGACACGCTTACGCTGGTGCAGAACGGCGTGGACATCGCAACCATCGCGGTGCCAGAGCCGAAAACGGGTCCGCAAACGTTTGCGTTTGAGCGCGACGTAGCGATTTCGAAAGATGCTTGGATGCTTGTGATCGCGACCGATTCCAAAGCGCGAAATCTGTGGCCGGTACTCACGCCGATGGTAGTGCCGCCACTCACGGTGAGCGACGCGGTGAAGGCGGTTGCCGGAAACATCGGATTGGATGGCGATGCGCTCGGATCACTGCGGCCCAACGCGCTCGGTGCGATGACGGCACTGGCGATCACGAATCCGATCTGGATCGAGGCGGACGGCGATGGCGTTTCTTTTGGCCGTGGCGCGGAAGGGCTGGAGACGATCTCGCAGCCATTGACGGGAACGACGGACGCCCGCTCAGCGAGGGGGAGCGATCTACGACGGCTGCTCCGCAATTGGACAGAAGACGCGCACTAACGCCTCGTGGCCCAAAGCACGCCGAGCAGCACCAGCGCGGTTACGCTCACGCCAATGGTCATCCGCCACGCTCCGCGACTTCCCTCCACCTGGACCGGCGCCGCGTGTTGGACCGATCGCGTTTGTGTTGCAAAGCGATACAAAGCAATACACGCCACGAATGCCACGGCACCCAGCGCGGCCCAACCCAAGGCCTCGGACATGGGTGGGTCGACCTCGGGATCGTTCGAAAAGTAGAGCACCAAGCTCGACGAAAAATTGTGGACGCCATGCGCGACGATGGCGGGCCACAGCGATCGCGCGCGAAGCGAAATCACCGCGAAGAGCACGGCCAACTCGACGAGCCCGACGAAGTTGACCAGGTCGAGATGCAGCGCGGCAAAGAGCACGGCCACGGTGGCGATGGCCCACTTGTCGCCGAGGCGTGCGCGCAACGTCGTCAGGAGATAGCCGCGAAAGAGCGTCTCCTCCCCGAGCGGTGCGGCGATGGAAACGGCGGCCACGGCGATGACCGCCTGCGCGCCGGAGAGATCGCGCAAAAGTTTCACAGCCACGTTCGATCGTTCGACGACATCCTGCCAACCGATGGCCGCGAACGCGCGATGCGACAGCAGCACGAGGAGATTGACCAGAGGAAAGTTGGCCAACGCCAAGAGCGCGGCGGCAACGAGCGTCAGTGCACCGGGCCACTCGAAACGCAGAAAGCGGCGGGCGGAAAGTCCCGCCAGACGTGCGGCGAGCGCGGCCGGTGCGAAAAAGAGAAACGCCTCCGTGTACCAGAGGCCCCAGGGAATGTTGGCGGTCTGCGCGGCGGCGCCGGCGGTGAGAAAGAGCGCCAGACAAACGGCGAAAAGTCGAAACGCAGGCCGATGCGCGGCGAAGGCCAACGCGTGAACACCGGAGGCGCTGGCGAGAGAAGGGGGATCTGAAATCGCGCGATAGCCGCACGCCTGGCAGCGCTGCACGGCGGTGCGCAAAATCAACAAAATGAGAAGTGCGGCGAAAGTGAGCGCCGTGGCTGCGATCGCCGCGTGCGATGCCGCCGTGGTGCCGCGCGGTTGCAGCGCCAAGAGGGAAAGCGCGGCGATCGACACGGTGAGCCCAAGCGCAAAAGTACCAATCGGTTTTTGAAGGAGCGGCGCGCGCCGTGTCTCAAACGAGTCATCACCACAGCTCGCGCAGCGCTTTTGCTCGGCAGGCGACATGGGCGACGTTCGATAGCACGCACCTAACACTGTGGGAACTTCTCGCCACGCGCATCGCCAGTAGAGTCCGCGCCATGCGGAACGCCAAACCTCGCCGCTCGTTCGCTCGCCATGTCCTGCTGACTATGGCGCTGTTGTCCTTGTTTGGCGCCTGCGCTTCCGATGCCTGTCGTGATTCACAGTCGGGCGCTGGCGCGCTTTTCTGTGGCGGGGAAGGAACGGCAGCGCCTGCGGGCGAAGAGACCCCGGCGGGCGCGTGCAACTTGCGTCGCCTTCTGCCCCACTTTTTCTTGTTGCTGGACCAGGGCGATCTTGCACCGCTGCGCACCGTGGTGGCGGCCTTGGGCGAAGAAAATGCCATCGAGGGCGCGCCGCTGCCGAATGTGCTCGATCTCGCGTTTTACGGTCTGCGCCTCTTCGCCAATGACGCCCCCGAGTGCAGCGATTCGGATCCGGGTTGCATCGCCGACAGCAGGGGTTGTCTGGATCTCAAAACGGCCTCGCGACGCGCCGAAGACACGACTTGTTCCGACCACGGCCCCAACGCGGAGCCCGGCCGTTGCAATTTGAATCGCCTCTGCGAAACGCGCCGCGCGCTGGATCTTTCGCTCAAGCAAGATTCCGCGCGAAATATTCTCGACAAACTGCGGCCGCTGACGGTCAAGATTTTGCGCTACTTTGAAGGAAAATTGCCGGGAGAAACGGGGCCGCACTACGACGATCTCGGCGCGGTGTTGCGGCTGATGGCGCAGAACACCGGTCCGAACAGCGTTTGCGATCCACACCACTTCTACGGTTTGGCCGAGGATCTCTTGATCTCGCAGACGCCGCAGCTGGCGGCGCTTCAACTCACGGCCGTGCACAATGTGCTCGCCGATCCCGATCTCAACCGTTTTCTCGGCGACTTCACGACGAGCAAGGACAACACAGTATTGGTTTCGCGCGACGCGTTTATTCAATTGGCGCAGCTGCTCACCAAGATCATCATCGAGCAAGATCCACGCGACACCGGCAAGCTCTTTGATTCCATCGAGGGCCTGATGACCAACGTCGTCTATCCCTTCATCGAGAAAAAATATCCTGGATCGAGTCTGGAGTCCGATCTCAAAACGTTGGTCGCGGCGGCGCGCGCCACGTTCGCCACGAAAGTTGGCCCGGACATGCTTCGCCACATTCAGGCGCAGCTCAACTGCATGCTGACCGTCGATAAGAACGGCGACATTCCGGGGGCGATTTACGATCTCACGCAGACCGAGTCGTCGGACCAAGCCGCGCTGGCGCTTGAATTGGTCGATGCGATTTCGAGCTATTGGAAGGAAGATTCGCAAGGCGGGTTGGCGCGCATGACCGTCAACATTTTGCGATCGGTCAACAATCCGGACGACGATCGCGCGGTCGACGCGATTAGCCGGCTGGTGCAGAAGTCGCTCGACAAAAATCTTTTGCCGACTGGGCTCCCGGTGGTGGAGACGCTCATCGATCGGGGTGTGATGATCGAGTTCCTCACGCTCGCGGACAATCTTTTGTACGGCTGCAAGCAGGGGGCTCTGTGACGATGCGCTGCGCGTTTCGGACGATTACATTTTTCCTTTTGGCGGCGTCTCCGGGAGCAGCGAGTCCGCTCGACGTTTACGGATTCGGTGCCTCGGGTGTGGCCGCCGCGGGAGGATTGACTGCGCTCGCCGATCCGCTGACCGGCGCCTACTACAATCCGTCGGCATCGGTTGGCGGACACGATCGGCTGCTCGGACTTGGCCTCTCCTACGGCGTGCCCTTTTTCTCGGTCGAGTCTGATCCGGGAAACAAGGCCATCTCTCCGTGTAGCGCGACTTCCGGAGCGCCATGCAAACATCTGCCCGGCGGTGTCGGCCAGATGGCGATCGCCGCGGTATTGCCGCTTGGCGGCAAAGTGAACGATCGCGCGGCGCTTTCGGTGGTGGCGAATTTGCCGATGAACACGCTGGTGCGCATGCAGTCGCTCGATGGAACTGAGCCGCAATTTTTCATGTACCAGTCGCGGCCCGATCGTTTGGCGGTCCTCGCTTCGCTGGCCGTGAGCGTGAACGAAATGCTTTCGGTGAGTGGCGGCGTGCAGACCCTCGTCGCCGAAACCGGCTCCGTGAACGTGGGCATGGAAATCTTCGACAAGCGGTTTACACGCCGCGAGCTCAACATGGATTTCAACAGCGCGGCAGCGCCGGTGGTGTCGTGGCTGGTGCGGTTGCCGCACGCGCAAATCGGATTCGAGTGGCGCGGTGAGCTCAAGATCGCATACACGTTGCCGGCCACCATCGACATGGGCGACGTCGGCTCGTTGCAACTCGACATTCACGGCATCGCACACTGGACGCCGCACATCTTCAATCTCGCCGGCGCTTACGCCCTCACGGATTCGTTCTGGATCGATCTCGACCTTGCTTACGAGATGTGGAGCCGCATGCCGAATGATCAGCTGATCGTGAGCAGCCGACTCGGTGGCGACGTGCTGACGAAGTTGGGGCTTGCCGATCAACTGGCGTTCGACTCGAAAGATGCGCCGATGGGATTTTCGGACATCATCGTCGCGCGTGCTTCAACACGGTGGCAACTCTCCGCCGAGTGGCAACTGCGTGCGGGCGTGGGATGGCGGCCGAGTCCGGTTCCCGATCAGGTTTCCACCACGAACTATTTGGACAACATGACCTTCACGTTCGGTGGCGGCGCGGACTACAGCTTTTCCGATCCGCTCGAGATTTTCGCGCGACCGATTACCGCTTCGATCGGCGTGGAGTATTTGGCGGCGCGAACGCGGCATGTGAGCAAAGAGTCGCCCATCGATCCGCTCGGTGGGTATAGCTTCGGTGGCGGGGTGCTCAACGCTGCGGCGATGGTTCACTACGCGTTTTGAGCAGCGCATTTTTCATCGCTGAGGAAGTTCGAACCGCGCTCGCGGAAAATCGGGCGGTCGTTGCGCTGGAGACGAGCGTTGTCGCGCAGGGACTTCCGGCACCACACAATGTACGAGCCGCGGCGCTTTGCGAAACGGCGATTCGTCAAGCGGGTGCGGTGCCGGCGACGGTGGCCGTGTTGAACGGCCAGCTCAGGGTGGGTGCGACGCCGCACGAAGTGGAGCGGCTTGCGGACCTCGCGCGCACGGGTGCGGTGGCCAAAGCCGGCGCGCGCGAGCTCGCGCTGATTTGCGCGCGCGGGGAGAATGCGGGAACCACTGTTTCGGGAACGCTCGTGGCTTGCCGATTGGCGGGCATTCGCGTCTTCGCTACTGGGGGAATTGGGGGTGTTCACCGCCGACTCTCCGCGCTGGAGCCGTTGGACGTCTCCGCGGATCTCGCGGAAATGGCCGCCACGAAGACCGCTGTCGTCTGCGCGGGCGCGAAATCTATTCTTGATCTTTTATCAACCATGGAAACGCTGGAGACGCTCGGCGTGCCGCTGTTTGGTCTCGGTGTCTCGCAAGTGCCGGCCTTCTTCCACAACGAAAGTGGTTTGCCGATCGCGAACGTTTCTCTCGAGGAAACGGCCGCCGCGCTGCTGCTGCGTTGGGGCCCAATCGCTCAAACGGGCGGCGCGCTGGTGGCCAATCCCGTTCCCAGCGAAGTGGCGTTGCCTCGAACGCTGGTCGAAGAAGCGATCGAATCGGCCCTTGCGTCGGCGAGCCGCGAAGGCATTCGTGGCGCCGCGGTCACGCCATATCTTCTCAAGGAAGTGGCCGCGCGCGCCGCTGGCCGTACGCTGCAAACCAACGTGGCCGTGTTAGAAAGCAACGCCCGAGCGGCGGCGCGGTTGGCCTGCCTTCTCGCCTCAGCGTGAGCAACGTGGACCGAAGGCAGATCTACATCGAGACCGACTCGGCGCTGCAGGCGTTGGCCGAGACGCTTGCGGTGGAGCCGCTCTTTGCGGCCGACACGGAATCGAACAGCTTTCACGCCTACACCGAGCGCGTGTGTCTGGTTCAACTCTCCACGCCGAGCGCGGACTACGTCATCGATCCGTTGGCAACCGATCTGCGCATTCTCGCGCCACGTTTTTCGGATCCCGGGCGAATGGCGGTTTTTCACGCGGCCGAAGGCGACGTCGTTGGGCTGCGCCGCGATTTCGATTTTTCGTTCGGCCGCATTTTCGACACCATGGCCGCCGCCAAAATTTTGGGCCGCACTGGCGTGGGTTTGCAGACGCTGGCGAAGGAATTGCTCGGAATCGAGTTGTCGAAAGACGAGCAGCGGTCCGACTGGGGCCGCCGACCGCTCAGCGCTTCGCAACTCACGTACGCGTTTAGCGATGCGCGGCATCTGCTGGCGCTGCGTGACGTGCTGCACGCGGAGTTGGTCGCCAAAAATCGACTCGTGGAAGCGGAAGCGGAGTTTGCGCGCCTGACGACCAAGAGCGCGCGGCCACGTGAAGTCGATCCGCAAGCGTGGACCCGCATCGCGCAAGCGAAGGCGCTAACGACACGGGAACGGGCAGTGCTCAAAGCCCTCGTTGCCGCACGTGAAGTGATCGCGCGAAAAATTGATCGTCCGCTCTTCAAAGTCGTCAGCGACGAATCGCTTCTCGAATTGGCGCGCGCGCGGCCGCAAACGCAGACTGCATTGGAATCCGTGCGGCGTTTTCCGCCTGCGCTGGCGCGCCGATTTGCAACGGAGTTGCTCGCCGCCGTCGCTGCGGGCGAGGCCGCGCCTGAAGAAGCGTGGCCAACTCCGCTCCCGCCGCCGCCGCAGGAAGTGCTGGAGCGTTTCGAAAAACTGCGCGCCTGGCGGAAAAAGGTCGCCGCTGAACGTGCTGTCGAGGTGCAGGTGATTCTTCCCAACGCGACGCTGATGGCGGTCGCGCGCGTGTTTCCGACGAGCGCGGAGCAACTGCAGTCGGTCGATGGGATGGACCGCTACCGCGTGGAAACCTACGCCACCGCGATCCTGGCCGCGCTCTCCGCAACTTCGTAGCTGTGAACGTGGACGGCTTTGTCCACCGCACTAAAAATCAATTCCCGAATCCGCCTTCAGCAGCCGCCCCTCCAATTTCACCGCTGCCCCACCGTAAATTCTCACGTAATTCGCATAAGCCGCGACCACACTCTTCACGTACCGTCTCGTCTCCCGGTACGGAATATTTTCAATCCATTCGTCCCGCGCTTCACCTCCCACGACCCACGTCGCAACCACCCGCGGCCCCGCGTTGTACGCCGCCGCCGCCACCGCAACGTCCCCGTGAAATCGCTTGAGCAGTTGTCCGACGTACCAGGCCGCAAGCGGAAGCTCTGTTTTCGGCTCCGCCAATTCCAACGCATCCGGTGCCGTTTCTCCTCGAGCGGCCGCGATCTTTTGCGCGGTCGTCGGAAGCAGCTGCATGAGCCCACGCGCATCCGCATTCGATCGCACCTCGGGACGAAACGCCGATTCGTTGCGCATCAGCGCGAGCAGAAAAAGTGGATCAACTCCCGCACCCTGCGCGGCCGGAATGAGCGTCGACGCATAGGCCAGCGGATAAGCGTGCCGTGCGAGAGTCGTGGGATCCCGTTGCGCCAACTGCATCGCGCGATCGAATCGATCCGCGGATTCGTAGAGCACGATCAGGAGTGGCAAAAGAGATGACGTCGAACGCACGTCCTCGAGCTCCTCCGCGGCCTCGGTCTTGAGGCCGATCGCAAGGAGCGCGGCGGCGCGCTTCAACGCAAGCGGCGCGGCAACTGGAATCGACGGCAGTGGAATTCTCGAAGTGTCTAATTTGCTAGACACTGTGGGGTTGGTGTTTTGCTTGGCGGTGACGAGCGCCGCGTAGAAGCCGTCACCGTTTTCGGCAGCCGACTCGAGCGCTTTCCCGCGCCAGTACAGCGCTTGCGCCCGCCGCTCCGGATCCTCCGTCCGGCTGGCGAGCGCATCCAGCGCAACCTCCGATTCTTCCGTCCGCTCGAGCGTTCGCAGCGTCCACGCCTTAGCCCAGAGCGCTTCGTCGGCTTCTGGTCGATGGACGAAGGCCTCAGCGATCGCGTCGTAACGCGGCAATGCCTCGGCGCGATCGATCTCGCGCGTGAGCGCCGCGGCGAGCAGCTGACCCTCCGCCGCCTCATGGCTTTTCGGATAGCGCGCCAAAATTTCGTCGAGCTGCGCGATGGCACCGGCGCTGTCGTCACGTCGTGCCATCGCGCGTGCAACGAGAAGTCCAGCCCTGGGCGATCGCGATGCATCATTGGCGTTCCACACTTCAGTCAGCGACGTTTCGTTGGCGACGAGCATCAAGCAGTCGAGCCGCGTCGGACCGTCCTGCGTGGCGGCTAGAATCGTGCTCGCTTCCGTGCGTGCCTCCGCGACGAATCCTGCTGCGTCGAGCCGCCGTGCGCGATCGAGCAGCTCTGGCCACGTCGGCACGCGGACGGCAATGCGACGATGGCGAAGGATGCCAATTTGATCGAGTGACCAGGCCGCCGCTGGATGTTCAGGATGGTGCAACCAGAACGCAAGAAAGCGCTCGTTTGCTTTGCGCGCATCGCCGGCCGCCAACGTTGCGCGTGCCGAGGTCAACATCAACTCTGCTTCAGCCCGCGGATGCGCAGCGAGGAGAGAATCCGCCAGCGCGGCAGCGGATTTCCATTGCATTGCATTGTAATACGCGTCGACCAGGAGCGCCGCCGCTCGCCGCGCGACGGGTGGATCATCGGTTCGCTTTCGCGCCTTCTCGAGAGGGAGAACAGCCGCGGAAGGTTTGCCGGAATGGAGCAGGGCTTGCCCGCAAAAGAGAAGGGCGTAGGCTCCCAACACTTCGGATGGGTCGGCGTGTTGGCAGATCGTTTTCGCCGCCGCCGCCGGATCGCCCGCGGCAATTTCGTCTCTGGCAATAGCGATGGATCGATCGTTCGTCGCCACCGATCCTGCCAAGAGAGCGCTCGCCGCGGCGCCAAAAAAAATTGTCACTGCGCCAAAGTAGCACCACCGGCTTTTCAGAGGGTGGCTTGACGATCTGTCGGATAAGTGGCAGAAGGCGCGACCGTACGGTGGGTCGACTTTGGCGGGTTTTTTGACTGCCGACAGCGCGATCTTCCAGAGCAGGAATGAGGAGCGAAACATGGCCATCGCCCTGCGTGAACTTACCCGCCCGACCCCCACGGAATTGAACGCACCGATCAGCGCTGAGGGTGTCTGCGAAAGTCCGCGCCAGCTTTTTTGCGTGCACTACGACGGTTGTCTCAATGAAGCGGTGAAGCGCGGCTGGAACAGCTGGACCTGCGCGCGCTGCCCGCTTGCGAAAACGGTCGGCAAGAAGACCGGCGGTATCGAGCTCTACGCGACGCAGCGTCGGTAAGCGCGTCACGTCGGGCGGTGTTAAACACCACCGATGTCTTTCGAGCTGAAATCCGGCTTCACGCCGCAAGGCGATCAGCCCCGGGCGATCAAGGAACTGGTCGAGGGGCTCCGCCGCAAGGACAAGCACCAGACGCTGCTCGGTGTTACCGGGTCTGGAAAAACTTTCACGCTCGCCAACGTCGTCGCGCAAGTGCAGCGGCCCACGCTGGTCATCGCGCACAACAAGCTGCTGGCCGCTCAGCTGTACGGCGAGTTCAAGGATCTCTTTCCGACCTCGGCCGTGCACTACTTCGTCAGCTACTACGACTACTACCAACCCGAAGCGTACGTTCCGTCGACCGACACTTTCATCGAGAAAGATTCGTCGATCAACGACGAGATCGACCGCATGCGCCACGCGGCCACGCACGCGTTGCTTACGCGAAACGACGTGCTGATCGTCGCGTCGGTGTCGTGCATTTACGGCCTCGGCACTTCGGAGTCCTATTTCGGAATGAAGATTTCGCTGGGCGTTGGTCAGGAATTCGCGCGCGAAAAGTTGCTCGCGAATCTGGTGGAGATTCAATACCAGCGCAACGACCTCGATTTTCACCGCGGGACGTTTCGCGCGCGCGGCGACACCGTCGAAATTTTTCCAGCGTACGAAGAGTCGCGCGCCATCCGCGTGGAATTTTTCGGCGACACCATCGAGCGATTGACGGAGTTTGATCCGCTTCGTGGCCGAACGCTGGCCACGCTGGACAAGGCCACCGTTTTTCCAGGCAGCCACTACGTGACGGGACCGGAGCGGCGGCAGGAAGCGATGACCGGCATTCGTGCCGAGCTGCGCGAGCGGCTAACGCAACTGCACGCGGGAAATAAATTGCTCGAAGCGCAGCGGCTCGAGCAGCGCACCCTGTTCGATCTCGAGATGATCGAGCAGATGGGTTTTTGCAGCGGCATCGAAAATTATTCGCGCCATCTTTCGGGCCGTCGCAGTGGTGAGCCGCCGCCGACGCTCATCGATTATTTTCCGAAAGATTTCTTGCTGGCCATCGACGAATCGCACCAGACCATTCCGCAGATTGGCGCCATGTTTCGCGGCGATCAGTCGCGCAAGCAGACGCTGGTGGAATTCGGTTTTCGTCTGCCGAGCGCGCTCGACAACCGGCCGCTGCGATTCGAGGAGTTCGAGCGGATGGTGGGGCAGGGCATCTACATTTCGGCCACGCCGTCGGAGTACGAAATTCAAAAGAGCAACGGGGTGGTGGTCGAGCAGATCATTCGGCCGACGGGGCTGGTTGATCCCGCGGTGGAAGTGCGGCCCGCGCTGTCGCAGGTTGACGATCTGCTCAGCGAAATTCGGCTCCGCACGGCGAAGGGCGAGCGCACGTTGGTCACCACGCTGACCAAGCGCATGGCCGAGGATCTCACTGAGTACTATGCGGAACTTGGCGTGCGCGTGCGCTACCTGCACTCGGACATCGAAACCTTGGAACGCGCCGATCTGATTCGAGATCTGCGCCGGGGCGGGTTTGACGTGCTGGTGGGCATCAACCTGCTTCGCGAGGGTCTCGACATTCCCGAGGTGTCGCTGATCGGGATCATGGACGCCGACAAAGAGGGATTTCTGCGCAGCGCGGTGGCGTTGATTCAGACCATCGGCCGTGCCGCGCGCAATCTTCACGGGCGCGTGATTCTGTATGCGGACACCATGACCGCGTCGATGAAGCGGGCCATCAGCGAGACCGATCGGCGGCGTGCGATACAAACGGAATACAACCGAATACACGGCATCACGCCGCAGAGTGTGCAGCGGGCGATTCTCGATCTGTCGGAAGCGGCGGCGAGTGGGATTAGTGACTATCTGGAGGGTGCCCCTGGGGGAGGAGCCAGCCCAGCTTCGCTGGGTGGCGGAGGGGGGTGGGGCCCCCTCTCTAGCGCCGGTCCGATGATGGCGGCGGAAGCGGCGGGGCTGGTGCCGAGTGCAGAGGAGATTCCGAAGCTCGTTGCCGAGCTGCGCAAGCAGATGAAGGATGCGGCAGGCGACCTGGATTTTGAGCGTGCCGCAGAGCTGCGGGATCGCATCAAGGCGCTGCAGGATGTGGAGTTGGGATTGCCGCTGTCGCTGTCGGTACGGAGCTTGACGGCGGCGAAGGCTGGGGCGGGGATAGCGGGTGGGGCGGAAAAGTCGAAACGCGGTGGCGAAGCAGGGAGGAGAAGGACGAGGCGGTAGTCGGTTCGCCAGATTTTCCCCTCCCCCCTTTGCGGAGGAGGGTTAGGGTGGGGGGATCGAGAGAGTTACGTGTACCCCCACCCTAACCCTCCCCCGTCAAGCGGGAGGGAAAGAACATGACCGACGCGCTCCGCGCCAAGCTCGATCAACTCCCCACCTCGCCCGGCGTGTACCTCATGAAGGACCGCGTCGGCACCATCGTCTACATCGGCAAAGCCGCGAATCTTCGCTCGCGCGTGCGCTCCTATTTCGCGCGCTCTGGCGGCGATGTTCGGGCCTTCGTCCCGCTCCTCGAAGAGCTGCTCGGGGACATCGAAACGATTCTCGTCAGCAGCGAAAAAGAGGCCATTCTCCTCGAGAACGAGCTGATTAAGCGTCACCGTCCGCGCTTCAATGTGATGTTGCGCGACGACAAGAATTTTATTTGTCTGCGACTTTCGTCGACGCATCCCTATCCACGACTCGAGGTCGTTCGCGCGGGCCGCGTGCGCAAAGACGGCGCGCAATACTTTGGTCCGTACGCAAGCGCCAGCGCGATTCGCGAAACGTTGCATGTGGTGAATCGCCATTTTCAACTGCGCACCTGCAGCGATCACGTGCTCGAAAATCGTTCGCGACCCTGCTTGCAGTATCAGATTCACCGCTGCCCGGCCCCGTGTGTGTTCGACATTCCGACTGAGGATTACAAACGCTCCGTTGACGAGGTTTCGCTTTTTCTCGAGGGGAAAGGCGATGCGCTGCACGATCATTTAGAAACGCGCATGAACGCCGCGGCCACGGCCGAGCGATTCGAAGAGGCCGCGCGGGTGCGCGATCAGCTTCGCGCGTTGACTGCGTCCCTCGAGAAACAGCGCGTGGTCACTGGCGATGCGCTCGATTCCGACGTGATTGGGCTTTACCGCGAGGGTGCGCTGCTCGAGGTGCAGCTGCTCTTCTTGCGCGGCGGTCGGTTGCAGGGCGGTCGGTCGCTTTCGTTCAAGCAACAGGAATTTCCCACCGCGGAAATTCTGCGCTCCTTCGTGAGCCAATATTACGAAGCCGCGTTCGTGCCGAAGGAAGTGCTCTTGTGCGAACCGCTCGCGGGCGAGGACGAAGTGGCTGCGCTGGAAACGTGGCTCGGTGAGCGCAAAGGTGAACGCGTCCATGTCTTGGCGCCCGAGCGCGGCGACAAGCGGCGACTGGTGGAGATGGCCGTGGGCAACGCGCGGCAGCGGTTCGAAGAGCGGCAGCGCACGCGCGCCAACGCCGAGCAGACGCTGGCGCGACTCGCCGAAAAACTGAACCTCACGGCGCCTCCGAAGCGGATCGAGTGCTTCGACATCTCCACGTTTCAGGGCCAATTTACGGTGGCGTCGCAAGTGGTGTTCATGGACGGCGAGCCCGACCAATCGCTCTATCGCCACTACCGCGTGAAGGAAGTCTCCGGCCAAGACGACTTCGCCTCGATGTTGGAAGTGCTCACGCGGCGGTTTCGTCGCGGGCTCGCCGCGGGCGGTTTGCCGAATCTATTGATTGTAGACGGTGGTCTCGGCCAGCTTTCGGTGGCGCGGGAAGCGCTGCGGGTGACTGGTGCGGACGTCGCGCTAGCGGCGCTCGCGAAGAGCCGCGTGGTGGAGAACGAAAAACGATTTGCGTCGCGCCAAGGATTTGATGTCAGCGAGGCGTGGGCGGAAGACGAAGGTGCGCGCGAGAAGGGTACTGTCGAGCGGAGTCCCGAGCGCGTTTTCTTGCCGGGGCGGAAAAATCCCGTCGTGTTGCGGCAGAATACCAGCGAGCTTTTTCTGCTGCAGCGTCTGCGCGACGAGGCACACCGATTTGCGATTGAATTTCACCGCAAGCTCCGGTCGCGGCGCACATTGCGCTCGGTGCTGGAGGACATTTCCGGCATCGGTCCGCGGCGACGGCGCGCGCTGCTGACTTCGTTCGGATCGCTCAAAGCGGTGCGCGCCGCGAGCGCCGAGGAGATCGCGCGGGTAGAGGGATTTGACGAAGCGCTGGCGGAGCGTGTGCGGGACTCCCTCGCGAAGAGCGAGCCGCCGCATGAAAAAACGGACGTCGCGGAAGATGCGACGGCGGATGAGCTCGCGGCGTTGGAGGAGAACTAAGCCGGAAAACCACAGCTGCCGTTACCTGCGACGGCCGATCGCAGCCCGGCTGCTTCAGTGCTTGCCGCGCATGTTGAAAGCTCGGCCGGCCCGATTGGTGGCGCTGGATGCGCCCGATCGCATAGCGGGCTCCTCCGGTGCCTCCTCAGCGCACCGAAAAGTGCGCTTCCGGGGGCTTGCTCGCCGCAAGCGGCCCCCCTCTGTCGCTGCGCGACATCTCCTCCGGCACCGGGGGAGTCCCCTCGTCCGCGCCTCGGCCACGGCTCCTGTAGCCGCGGCACGGCTCGCGCTGTTGCGCGTAGCGGAAGGCCAGCATCCGGGCCGCGCTCGACCGTCTCGGTACCACGGCAACTGTGGATTTCCGGCTAAGGTCGCGCAGTCCCGGTACGCCCGTTTCGGCAACGAAATTGTCAATTGCACTACAATCGCACCATGCGGCTCCGCACGCGCCTGCTGATCCTCTTCACGGGCCTCTCGCTCGCCACCGTGTTGGCTGTGGTCCTCTTGCAACGTGAAAACCATTACCGCGAAACGCGGCAGGAGCAGGAGCAGCGTGCGCGCGCGGTGGCGCTGTCGGTGGCCATGCAGCGGGCCTATGAGCAGAACCTTCTCGATTTGCAACGGCTGGCGGACGGTCTGGCGCAGGTGTTTCCGGATCTCGAGGAGATCACGGTGCTCGATGCCGACGGAAAAACTGTGGCGGGAAAGCGCTACCACGAGAACGCGCACGTTTGGACCGACACGGTGAATCTCGATCACGAAGGCCGATCCATCGGCACCGTGCGGGTGGCGTTTTCCCTCGAGAGAGCCGATCGGGCTTACGCCGCAGCCGTTGCTCAGACCACTTTGATCGGACTGGCACTCGCCGTCGCTGGCGCACTGCTCGGGCTTTTTATTTCGCGCGGGATCACGCGTGGTATCGAGAATGTCTCGGCCGCCATGGCGCTGGTGCAGCGTGATGATCTCACCGCGCGCGTCGACGAAAACATCGGCGACCTGGAAGTCAAACAGATGGCGCGATCCTTCAACACCATGGTCGCCGGCTTGGCGCAGGCGCACCACGCGTTTGCGCGCTACGTGTCGCGGCAGGTGGCGGAAGACATTTTGTCGGGTCAGATTCCAGTGCAGCTTTCCGGCGAGCGTCGCCGCGTGACCGTGCTATTTGCCGATTTGCGCGAGTTCACGCCGCTCTCCAGCGAACTGCCGCCGGAGCAGGTGGTCGAGCTGCTCAACCAATATTTCGCGCTGCTCGTCGACGCGGTGTTCAAACAGGGCGGCACCATCGATAAATTTATCGGCGATGCCCTGATGGCGGTGTTCAACGCGCCCAACGCCATTGGCGCGCATGAGCTAGCGGCCGTGAATGCGGCGGTGCAGATGCGCGCGGCGATTCGGCAGCTCAATGCCAAGCGGGTGACCGCGGGTGCGAAGCCGCTTCGCGTCGGGATCGGCGTGCACACCGGCGACGTTGTAGCCGGTAACATCGGCTCACCCGATCGCATGGACTACACCGTGATCGGCGACACGGTGAATGTCACGCAGCGAATCGAATCGGCCACCAAGACGCTCTTTGGCAGCAGGCGCGCGCAAGACGTGGTGGTGCTCTGCTCGGAGCAAGTGGTGGAAGTCACCGTCGGTGCGGCGGTGTTTGAACCGATCGGATCGTTCGAGCTCAAGGGAAAGCGTGGGTCGCGGCCACTGTATCTTTTGGCGGAAAATGTTTTGCCACGCGTCGCGTGAAACTATTTCAGCCGCGCCCGTACTTTTTCGAGCCCGGCTCGCAGACGCGGATCCTCTACCTGCTCGATTCCGTGCTGCAACTGCGCCAGCGCCCTGGCTGTATCGCCTTGCTCAAGCGCCATCTGCGCCAGCACGAGATACGCCTCCGCGCGCTTCGGAAAGAGCAGCAAGTCGCGTTCCGCCGCCTGCCGCGCGCCTTCGTGATTTCCATTTTTCGATTCGAACATGGCCAGCGCGATCCAGCCTTCGTGGTAGCGCGGATCCATCTGCACCGCACTTCGATATTCAGTGTCGGCGCCGGAAAGATCGCCCTGGGACTCGAGCACGCGGGCTAACCCGGCGTGAAAGCCAGGATGATCTTCGGTGGCAATCGCTTCGCGCCAAATGCTGATCGACTCCTCTGAATCCCCGAGTCCGCCGCGCTCGGCCAGCGCGCCGGCCAAGTTCGCCAGCACGCGCGTGTTGTGCGGTTCGTAGGTGCGCAGATAGGTGTTGAAGGCCACCGGATCGTGCCAAGTGTCGATGAGCTTTTGCGACACCGTGCCGCACGCGGCGCAAAGAAGAAGCGTGGCGCCGATCGCATATGGCCGCGTGCGCGATGTGAGGATCGGAACCTGAGCCAGCACCAACGCGAGACCGAGTCCCGGCAGCAGAAACCAATGATCGAAGAAAAGTGAATTGACCAGAATGACCAAATTCGAAGTCGGCGCTGTAGCCACAATGAACCACAAAAGGCCCACGCTCACGGTGCGGTTGCGTTTCCAAAAAAAGGCCGCGGCGCCAAGCCAGGCCGCGACGAAGAGCGCCGAGAGCCACACGCGCGGTGTTGCCAACGACGCATAGATTTGCCAAGCGCGATCGTGGTGCAGATCGCTCGGCCACAACCAGAGCCGCAATCCCTCGGGCAGCGTCGGCAGGTAGGTGAAGAGCCGCGAAATTTTGTGTTCGGTGAGGACGCTCTGGAATCCGTTGAAATTGAGGAGGTCGTGAAAGTTGAGCAGGGTGAGGCGCAGCGTGACGTAGACGATCAGCAGCGCCGCGAACGGCACGTAGCGTGGCCAGCGTAGCGGACGGCTCAGCGCGCGGTCGTGCAAGAAGAGCAGCGCCGGAAAAGTGACCAGACTTTCCTTGGAAAGCAGTCCGAGCACCGCACAACAAAATGTCAAGATGAGCGATCGCCCCGAAAGCGCCAATCCAGCGCACAAAAAAAAGACCGCCAGGATATCGCCGCGACCCGAGATGTAGGCCACCGCTTCGACTTGCAGCGGATGCAGAGCCCACAGCGCGGCCGCCGCCAGCGCGCCTTCCAACGGTGCGAGCGTGCTGAGCCAAAAAAAGACCGCCAAGGTCGTCGCCGCTTGGAGCAGCACGTTGGTGAGGTGATGGCCACGCGGATCGGCGCCCCACAGGTGCAGGTCGAAGAAGTGCGTGATCGATTGCGACGGTCGATAGAAATCGCTCTTGAGCCCCGCGCCGCTGGTGGTGCTCTCGAGGAAAATGCGCGGCAAGGTGTGCCACGAGGCGAGCGTGAGATTGCTGCGGACAAAATGTTCGTCGTCCCAAACAAACTCGGCGAAGACGCTCCGCGCGTAGACGGCAAACACCGCGGCGACGAGAAGCGCTGCATAAAGTCCGCGGCGACCTTGCATTTTAGCGAGTCTACACCCACCTACACACCTCGGAGCTTGGCGGGCGCATTGCTTGCGTCGAGCGGTTTGTGGCCTGATCATGGTGGACTGGATGCGCATCGCATGGCCACTCTTCGCGCTCGGATTCACGGTGCTTGGGTGCACGCATTCCGATCGCAACGGCGAAGAGGTGACGTTGCATCTTTCCGGTAGCGCCGCCCCAGTAGTTCCAGAACCCGCGCGGCCCGCGGCAGCACAACCTCGCCGCATTCAGCTCTCCGTGGAGACCGAGCCGCAGGGTGCAGCGGTGCAACTCGATACGCAGTCGCTCGGGGTCACGCCCATTTCGGTCAAAGAGCCGCACTCGGAAATTGCTTCGGCCAAGTTGCGCGTTACCTTGGCCGGCTACCAGCCCATCGAACGCATCGTCCACTTCGATCGCGATCAGCGCATTACTCTCGCCCTCGCCAAAGCGTCGCACGCGGTGGCGCCAACGCCCGAACCTGCCGAGGATTACAAACTCGATGATCTCCAGGATCCGTACGCTGCAGAAAAGTAGTTGGGGACTTCTTTTCGCCGGCCTCCTTGCGTTTTCTTTTTCCGGTGCCGCGCACGCGGGTGAAGACGCCAAGGCCCGCGCCAAAATTCACTTCTCCGCTGGGAAAACGTTTTATCGCGAGGCGCGTTACCAAGACGCCATCCGCGAATTTCAAGACGCCTATGCGTACGATCCCAACCCGAAGCTGCTCTTCAACATTGCGCAGGCGTATGAAAAAATGGGCGACATTTCCGGAGCCCTGCGCACCTACCGCGACTACGTGCGGGCGTTACCGAAGAGCGCGGCCGAGCGTACTGAAATAGGAATCGCGGTGAAGAACCTGGAAGTCGCGCTGGCGGCGAAGGGGTTGTCGCAGGTGGCCATCTACTCGACGCCGAACGGTGCGCGCGTGGAGATCGACGACAAGAGCGTCGGTGCGACGCCGGCGGCGCAAGAGTTGCCGCCCGGGCAGCACACGTTGCGCGTGACCATGAAGGGCCGCAAAACCGTCGAGCGCACCTTTGGACTTTCGTCGGGGCGATCGCTCGACATCGACATTCACCTCGAATCGGGTAGCGGTACCGTGCAGGCGCCACACATCGGCGAGGCGCCGGTTTTGGTGCAGTTGCCCGATCCGCCGCCGCCGAAAGTAGTCGTGGCGCCGGAGCCGATTCCTGCCGAACCGGCGCCGATTCCTGCCCCCGAATCCGCGGCCGCCAGGCCCGGCAGGTTGGCGCGTATTCGTTGGCCCACCTGGACTTGCCTCGGTGTCGCCGCCGCGCTCGCAGGTACGGGGGCCGGATTGCAGATGTCGAAACAGACCTACGAGCACCAAGCGGACAGCACCGACATCCAAGTCGACTACGCCAATGATTTGAATCAAGCACAAACGTTGGCCACGGCTTCGCGCATCACGTTTGGCGCCAGTGCTGGCCTCGGCGCCCTGGGGCTTGTCCTGGTCGGCTTCGATCTCGCTGGGAGTCCGTGATGAAAAATTTACTCCTCGTTGCACTGGCGCTGACCGCGTGCGGAACGCGCCTCGCTTCCACGCAACTCACCGGCAAGAAATGCGATGCCGCGCGCCAATGCGCCGCCGGATTTTTTTGCGACACCGCGACCGACACGTGCGTGGCGAACGGCTCTGTGCTCAACCAGGCGCCGCTCGCCGTGCCGGGCGCGAATCAGACGCTGACCGCCAATGCACCGAAGACGTCTGTGCTGCTCGACGGCAGTGCGTCGAGTGATCCGGACGGCGATCCGCTGACGTATGCGTGGAAGGAGGGCGAAACCACGCTCTCGAATAATGTCAAGTCAACCGTCGGGCTGCCCAAGGGGTTGCATCATTTGCTGCTCACCGTCAGCGACGGCAAGGCGCAAGACGAGAAACCGCTCGACGTGCAGATCAACAATGCTGTGCCCTTCGCCAAAGTCCACGACACGCTTTTCGCGACCGCCGATTCCAGCGGCGCCGCGGCCGTTACGCTCGACATGTCGGCCTGCGGCGACGTGGACGGTGATCCCGTGCAGTTCAATTGGAGCGAGGAGGGCAACACCACCGCGCTCAAGATAGGCAACCTCGACCCAGCAAATCCGGTTACCGTTCATCTGGCGAGCGGCAAACACAAGCTGACGCTGACGCTGACGGATTCGGATGGCGCAACCGCAACCGTGACAACACAGGTCACGGTAGAGGCGTCGCCGGCATTGACGGTGACGCTCCTCGCGCCGTCCGACAACGTCGTAGCAACTGGGCAGACGTTCGAAGTCGTGGCGCTGGTGACCAACAGCGGCGGGGCCACGGCGAAAGCCGTCACGCCCGGAACACTCACCCCGAGCGACACGTCGCTCATCGATGCCGGCACTGGGCCAATCCCCGCAACGGTGGATGTCGAGAGCGGAAAAACGCAGCAGCTCAAATGGATTTTTCAAGCGCGCGCGCCGGGCACGCTCCATTTTTCGCTCGACGGCGTGGCCGGCGTAGACGCCAACAACAACGCCGCGGTGGCCAGCCCCGCAGGTGCGCAATCGCAGGACGTGACCATCGCCAAGTCGGCCACGCTGGTGGCCACCTTCCTGGCCACGCCGTCGCCCGTCGATGTGGGGCGCGACTTTGGCGTGGTGGTGCACGTGGCCAATCCCGGTGGCGTGGCGGCCGACAACGTGACTGTGACGCTCTCTAAAAACAGCGGCGATGGCATCGTTTCGCGCAAGGGTGTTGTTCCTCCGGCGGTCTCGATCGCCGCAGGTTCCGCGCAAGATTTCGCCTTCACCTACACCGCGCAGGCCGCCGGGACCGTGGTGCTGTCCGCGGCGGTGGTGGGTCTCGATCATGCGGATCGGACGCCCAAGCAGGCCAACACCACCTCCGCGCCGCTTGTATTGCAACCGATCACGAAAGTATTCACCGCGCTCGCCGTTGCTCCCGAACGTTGCGCCGGTGCTTGCGCTGCCAACGTCGGTCAGAACTTCAACGTCACCATGACGGTGACCAACCAAAGCGCTGGGGCCATTACCACGGTGAGCCCGAGTCCACTCACGACCGACGGCAACGCCAAGGCCTCGTTGGTGTCTGGTCCGAATCCCGCCAGCATTGCTTCGCTCTCGTCGGGCGGTGCGGCGACGTTTACGTGGACCTACTCGGCGACGCAGCGGGGCGCGCTGGCGCTTATCGGAAACGCTACGCTGCAAGATGCCGCGATTCAGCCGGTCACCGCCAACGGATCGCGATCGGCGCTCCTCACGATTCAATCGGCGGCGCAAATTCAGGTGCTCGCGATTCATGCTCCGTCCTCCGCAACGGCGGGTACCAACACCGACGTGAGCATCGATGTGCAAAACAGCGGCGAAGCGGGCGCGCAGCTCACCGCCGCCACGCTGGGGTTCACCGCCGGGAGCAAAGGGGCCGATAACGATTTCGTTATCACGCCGATCGACTCGTTGCCGCTGGCGGCTCCCGGTGGAAAAGTCACCACGCTCCATTTCACCGTGCTGGTTAAGGCTGGCGCGACGCTGCAGGCCGACACCCTCAACGCGACGATTTCTGCCACCGACAACAACGACACCTCGACCCAACTCGCCGCGTCCACGGACGCCACCAGCGCGGCAACGCTGCTCATTCAATCGCCACCCAGCCTCGTTGTGTCCACAGTGACCACCTCGGCCACCGGTGCTGTTTCGCAGGGACAGGTGGCCACCGTGCTGGTCAAAGTGACGAACGCAGGAGGCGCCGCAGCGAATCTCACCGCGACGAAGTTGACGTTCACGCGCGGGAGCGTGGACGCCACGAGTGACTACGACGTCACGCCGTCGGCCAAGAATCCAACGACAGTGGACGCGGCGGTCTCCGGAAACGACGGCGTTGCCACGGTGAGCTTTCAAGTCGCGGTGCACGCCAATGCGGCGTCCGGACTGACCAGCATCGATCCGCGCATTTCCGCCACCGACGCCAACGCGGGGACGGATGCATCGCCCACGTTTCCGACCGGTGTTGCCGCGATGTGGACGGTGCAGACGGCGGCGAAGCACTCCGTCTCGTCCATCGTCGCCGATGCCAGCGTGAGCAGCGGTGAAGCGGCCGCCCGAGTCGCCGTGACCGTGACCAACAGCGGCGAAGCAACGTTTGTGCTCGATGCAGCGAAGCCGGTGACGCTCAGCTTCCAAGCCGCGGACACGAAGGCGGATGTGACGAGCGACTATGTCTGCACGGCGGACGCCAGCAACGCTGGATTCGTCACCAGCGGAAATCCCGTGACGCTCGTGTACTTATGCGCCGTCAGCGCCACCGCGGCGCCGCGCACCGTAAGTCTCTCCGCGAGCGTTTCGGGGGCCGATAAAAATTCCTCGACCACGGCGGCGGTGGCGTCGGGCTTCGTGGCCAGCTGGGCCGTGCAGTCGCCGGCGCAGATTGTGCTTGCTTCGCTCAGCGCGCCCACGTCGGTGACCCAAGGACAATCAGCAGTGGTGGTCACCGCGCAGGTGCAGAATCTGGGCGGCGCGCTGGCGGATGTGACGGCCGCGACGCTCTCGTTCAAGGCTTCCGGAGCCGATCGGAGTGGTGACTACACGGTAACCACAACTAGTCAGAACGTGACCATCTTGGGCGGAACGACTGCGTCGGTGCAGCTTGCGGTCCAAGTTCACGCGGGCGCGCTGGCCAACACCGCGGTGATTCTTGACGGCGCGATAGCCGCGTTGGACGACAATTCCAAGTCCACGATCGACGCACCAACTGCTGCGCCGCACACCGCCAGTTGGACGGTGTCGCCCAATGCCCAGGTGGCCATCGGCGCAGTGACGGTTCCACAGGCGTTCGTCAGCAAGGGGCAACAAAACTTGCGCGTGACGGTGACGGCCAGCAACAGCAAAGCGCTGGACGCGACCATCCAGTCGGCGGCGCTAACCTTCACGCGCGCGGCGACCAACGATGCGCAGAGCGATTTTACGGTCACCGCAGATTCCAACAACGCCACCACCGTTCCGGCGGGCGGATCGGTCACGCTTGGCTATACCGTCGGCGTTTCCAGTGGCGCAACGAGCGGCGCGGTCACCGTGGGCGCGGCGATTTCCGCGCACGATTCCCAGAGCAACATACTCGTGGTTACAGGTCCCGAGTCGCCGGGCAACTGGATGGTGCAGAGCCGCGCGCAGTTGGTGCTGAGCGCGGTGGGGCCTTCTCCTACGGCGAACGCCACGGTCAGCCAAGGGCAAAACACGGCGGCATTGACCGTCACGGTCACGAATGTGGGCGAGGCCAAACTTGATCTTTTGTCGGTGACGCCAATTTTCAAAAGCAGCGGCGTTTCGGTCGGGAGCGCTTTTACAGCGACGCCGGTCGCTGGAAATCCATCGAGTGTGAGCGGCAACAAAAGCGTTGCGTTGGCCTACTCCGTGGCCGTGTCTGCTTCGGCGCCAACCGGCGTGATTACCCTCGATGCCATGGCGACGGGCAGCGATGACAACACCGGCGCCGCCGCCGTGGGATCGCCGGCAGCCACCGTGTCCAGCAAGGGACAGTGGATCGTGCAGACGCCGGCCAAATTCTCCATGACCAGCGTCGCCGTTCCGCTCTCGGCGACAGTGGGGCAGCAGGGCCTTTCGGTGGTGGCGCAGATTCGCAACACCGGCGGGGCCAACGCCAACGTCACTGCCGCGGGGCTTCTCTTTACACTGAGTGGAGGTGATGTATCCACTCAATATACATCCACGCTCTCGGGCGCGCTGCCATCGCTCGCCAGCGGCGCCACGGCACAGTTGGCCTTTACGGTCGCGGTTTCCAAGGCCGCGACGCTCGGCAACGTGGTGATCAGCGCCAGCGCGACCGCGGTCGACGCCAACTCCGGAACAAGCGCGGGCACGGTGTCGCAAGCCGGGACGCTCCTCGTGCAGTCACCGCCGGCGCTGACTGCGATCCTCGCTGTTGGTCCTTCCATCGTGCAGACCGACAACGCCTCGAACAACACCATCACCGTCACCATGGCGGTCTCCAACGCCAGCGGCGCATCCACCGCCGACAACGTTTTGCCGAGCGCCTTGACACTTTCGGGAAGCGGTTCGGCGACGCTGTCGGCGCAACCCAGCACGCGCGCGTCCATCAGCGGCGGCAGCTCGCGGAGTTTCACCTGGACCTATGTCGCAACCAATCCGTGCGCCGTGGCCTTTCGCGGGAACGCCACGGGAACGGATCACAACACCGGAGCAGCGGCCATTACGGCGGCGGTTACCTCGTCGGCGGTAACGATCAAGCGCTCGCCCAGCGCCAACGCCGGCTCATCGTTCCAAGTGTTCCGAGACGATCACGTGACGCTCGACGGAAGCGGATCGGTTTCCACCGACTGCGACGCGAACCTCAACTACCATTGGACGCAAACCAGCGGCACTCCCTACGCGGTGGCACTTTCCGGAGTGTCCAGCGCCTCACCCACGTTCGAGGCGCTAGGCGGGAGCAGCACGCCACTCACGTTCGATGTCACGGTCAGTCAGTCCAATCCGGCGCGCTCGTCGACGGCTAGCGTGCAGGTGACGGTCAACGATCTCCAAGCCTTCGGCACGAACGGTGTCAGCGATTCGGCCTGGTCGGGCCAGCACGGCATTTCTGTCGACGCGAGTGGCCGGCTGGCCTTGGCCACCGACGGCGGCGGCTATGTTTACGATGGCGCGATTTGGCGCACGCTGTCTCAGGGACAAGGGTCCGCGGTACGCGCGGCGTTGTTCGATCAGCAAGGCCGAGTCTGGTTTGGCGCCGCGAATTCCAACGCGCTCAGGCGATTCACCGTCGACTGGACGGGTGGCAACGACACGGTCGAGCCGTTTGCGCTGCACACGAGCGGTGGCAGCGATCCCGCGGGCATTGCTGCCCTGGCGCTCGCTCCGGGTTCCAACGCGTCGACGGTCACCGATCTCTGGGTCGCTTCCGAACGCGACGTGTGGCTCATGCCCGCTGCCAATCCCGGCACCGTGCAGCGCTTCTCTCCAGCGGGATCCCGCTCAGGCGCCAGCTGCCTCTTCCCCGCCGGATCGGGCGCATTGCCCTACGCGCCGTGCGTCGACAGCTACTACGCCATCGGCTTCGACGGCGCAGGCCATCTCTATGCGGCGAATGACGTGAGCCTCTTCGAAACCACCGCGCTCACCTGGGGCGACAAGCAGACCGACGACGTTTTCCAAAATGTGAACGACCAGGTCCGCGCCATCGCGCCCTACCTTTCGAGCGAGCTCTGGATCGGCAGCGGCGTCTCGGTGAATGCGGCCGGCGCCAGCGTGGCGGCCAACGGTGCCGCACACCTCAATCCCGGCATCAATCAGCCGTGGGCGTCAACCAGATTCGACCATCTTAGCACGGGATCTTCCGTGCCCATGCCCTCCAACGACGTGCGCGGCATCGCTGTAGACGCTGCGGGTGACATCTGGATGGCCGTCGCGGGCGGCATCTACCGTTACAAGCGCGCCGCGAAAAATTTTCTCGCCTACAAGGCAGGCTCCGCGGGCCTTCCAAGCGGTTTTGATCCAACCGCGGTGGGCACGGCGTTCGTCGGCGGACAGAAAACCGTCTATTTCACGACGTCGGCCGGCCTCTACTCTTTTCACCAGTAGGCGCACTTTTTCTTGCGCGTACACGGCGCTTCGCCTTACAAAGTTCATTCCCATTGTGAAGACTCGGAGCGAAGCCCGATGAAGCTCTACCCAAAGGTCATTCCCCAGATCGCCCGCGACGTGGTTGCGTCCCTCATGCAAGAGGGCGATGTCGAGGTCGAAACGCTGCGCATCGCCGACGCCGAAATGGACATGGCGGCCATCCTCAAGGAGTACCTGGCCAACGAGGAGCGGGTGAACACGGCCACGCGTGAGGCGCTCGAGCGGCGCGGCTACGACCACTCCAAGTTCAATCAGGTCAAGCGTGAGATGGCCGACGTTCGCGGATTCAAGATGGGCGACGATGGCATCGACTACATCATCAATCAGATGATCGAGTTCTTGCTGATCAGTCGCAATGTGGAAGAAGTGTACGCCGAGGATCACGCCATGCGGCGGCGGATATACCAGGTCTTCAAGAAGTTCCTCGACGTGGACGAAGAGATCGATCGCGAAGCGCGGGCGCGGCTCAAGCACTTGGCGGAAGGCACGCAGGCTTGGGACGTCGAGTACATGAAGACAGTGGAGATCATTCGCCGCAACCGCGGGCTGGTTTAGACCTCGAAGCAAGGCGTCCCGACCGCGTCCTCGACGCCGTTTTTGGGATTTGCTAAAACCTCGAAGTCATGCGCCTCCCCGGCTTTCAAAAGCTCTCGGTTAACGAGCGATGGGAGACGCTCGCACGCGAGCTCGATCTGTCGGTGCGCGATCTCGAGCCGTTGATGGCGGACGCTTCGTTGCCGATCGCTTCCGCCAACGCGATGATCGAAAACGCCGTCGGCGTGATGGGCCTTCCCGTAGGGCTGGCGCTCAATTTTCGCATCAACGGCCGCGACCGTTTGATTCCACTGGCGGTGGAGGAGGCCAGCGTCGTCGCGGCCTGTTCGCTTGCTGCCAAAATTGCGCGTGGCGCCGGAGGCTTCGACGCCGAGGCCGATCCGCCGGTGATGATCGGGCAGATTCAGATCGCGCGAATTGAAAATATCGAAGCCGGGCGAGCGGCGCTGATCGCGAGCAAGGCGGAGCTCCTCGCGCTCGCGGATTCCTTTCATCCGCAACTCGCTGAGCGTGGCGGCGGCGCGCGCGATTTGGAAGTTCGCGTGCTCGATCCTGGTGAGGGGCGGCCACTCGAACTGGTGGTCCATCTGCTCGTGGACACCCGCGATGCCATGGGTGCGAATCTCATCAACACCATGGTCGAGGGAATCGCGCCCCGCGTGGCGATCCTCGCGCGCGGCCGCGTCGGTTTGAAAATTCTCTCCAACCTGGCCGACCATCGACTGGCGCGCGCCCGCTGCCGTATTCCTGCCGAGGCGCTCTCCTGCTTTGGACGATCGGGCGAAGAAGTCGCGCGTGGCATCGAAGCGGCCAGCCGATTCGCCGAGCAGGATCCTTACCGCGCGTGCACCCACAACAAGGGTGTGATGAACGGCGTCGACGCGCTGGCCATTGCCACGGGGAACGACTGGCGCGCGATTGAGGCCGGTGCGCACGCGTTCGCCGCGCGGTCCGGACGCTATTCGCCGCTCTCCACCTGGCGCTTTGTCGATGGCGCGCTGGTCGGACAAATCGAATTGCCGATTCAAGTCGGGACAGTCGGCGGCGCCGTGCGTGGCAATCCGCTGGCGAAGTTTTTGCTGACGAAAGTCTTGCGTTGCCCCGATGCGCGCGATCTGGCCGCGGTGATGGCGGCCGTGGGGCTCGCGCAAAATCTGGCGGCGCTGCGCGCGCTTGCCACCGTGGGAATTCAAGAGGGCCACATGGCGCTGCACGCTCGCGCCGTGGCTCACGCGGCGGGTGCCACGGGCGGCGCGGTCGAGCGGCTAGCGGAAGCGCTCATCGCTTGTGGTGAGATCAAACTGTCGCGCGCGGAAGCGCTCTTGCGCGAAATGACTTAGCTAAAAAACCACAATTGCCGTTACCTTAAGACGGCCATGGTGAATTTCCGCTTAGTGACGGGTAAATGATCACCGCCTACCTCGACGAATTCGCCCGCGCTTGCGACACGCGGCTCACGGCGTTGCTTCTCGGCCGCGAGCGTCGATTGGCAGCCATGCCGGTTGACCTCGCGCGTTTTCATCGCCACTTGCGAGACTATGTGCTGCGCGGCGGAAAGCGCCTTCGCGGCGCGCTCTGCACCATTGCCCACGAAGGTTTCGGCGGTCGCCCGAGCGACGTCCTAGACGCGGCCATGGGTCTCGAGCTCACCCACGCTTGGCTTCTCGCCTACGACGACGTCATGGACCGCGATGAGACGCGACGCGGCGGGCCCGCGTTGCACCTCGCGGCGGCGCGAGAGGCGAAGGACGATCACCGCGGCCTTTCGCTCACGCTGGTCCTGGGCGGCCTCTTGCAAAGTTATGCCGCGCAGTGCGTCGCCTCCGGAATCTTCCCCGCCGAGCGAGAGCTGCGAGCGCTGCGACTCCTCTTCGACGCGCTTGAGGACACCAATCTGGGTCAGGGCTTGGACGTGCTTGCGCCGTTGGGTCCTCCGCTTGCCGCCGAGGGGGTTCAAAAGATCGAGCAGCTCAAAACCGGCCGCTACACGTTTGAGCTGCCGCTCGCCGTGGGGGCTGTGCTCGCGGGTGCGTCCCAATCGCAGGTCGACGGTCTCCAAGCGTATGCCGGTCCGCTGGGCGAGGCCTTTCAACTGGCCGATGATCTGCAGGGTGCGTTCGCCGATCCCGCGATCACAGGAAAACCCGCTGGCGGTGATTTACGAGAGGGAAAGCAGACACTGCTCGTTGCGCTGGCCTGGGAGCGCGCGCTTGAAAAGGATCGCGCCGTACTCGCCGCTGGCTTGGGCCGCCGCGATTTGTCCGACGGAGACGTGGCCCATTTGCGAGCGATTCTAGAATCCACCGGCGCGAGGACTGAGACGCAAAACAGGGTGCGCAGTCGGGTCGATGCGGCCGTTGCCGCGCTCGGCCGAACCAGCCTCAACAAGGAAGCTCAAATAAGACTTGCTGGCATCGCGGATCTGGTCCTGGCCCGCGCCGCCTAATGTATGGGATCCCATCTAAATGACGGAGGCGTGAATTTTCCCGGTTGACCCCACGTCGATGAACGCGGATTCTTCTCTCCCCTCTCGGAGGTTTTCCGATGCGTTCGCTTGGTGCCGTGCTGATTCTCGTCTCGTTCGCTGCCTGCAACCCGAAATTTCCCGAGTGCAAAACCGACGCGGACTGTAAGGCGGCCGAGAACAACGGCGGCGCTCTGCTGTGTCTGACGGGCCAATGCCGTCAGTGCGGCAAGGACGCCGACTGCGCCGCGGGCAAGGTTTGCAAGGATTTCGTTTGCGGCGACAAGACGGTGGCGACGCCTGCGCCGAGCAGCGGCTCGACACTCGCTTCGTCCCAGGCCACGCTTTGCAAAACCGACGACGAGTGCGATCCCGCTTCACTCTGCATCCGCGGCCAGTGCGTGAAGGCCACGTCCGAACTTCCGGAATGCACCGACGTTCGCGTGCATTTCGATCTCGACAAGTCCGAGCTCAGCGACGAGGACAAGACCACGTTGCAGGGTCGCGTGCGCTGCTTCCGCAACAACAAGGGGCTTCACGTCACCATCGAAGGCCACGCCGACGAGCGTGGGACCGAGGACTACAACTTGGCGCTGGGCTCCCGGCGCGCCACGACGGTGGCGAAGTATCTCGAGGCGCTGGGCGTGAACGAGGAGCAAGTCAAAACGCTGTCGTATGGCTTCGAGCGGCCGGTCTGCACTGAGCACGACGAAGCTTGCTGGGCCAAGAACCGCCGCGGTGAAGTGAAGCCGCAGCGGTAGGGTCATGGCGCCGCCGCTCTGCTTCGAGGAAGAGGAGCGACACTCTGCGTTCGTGTCACGAACGACCCCGTTCGCCGCGTCTGGGAACCAGAAAGGTCATGATTAGCACTGGGGTCCGTGGATCCAGATAACGTAGGGATCGTCCTCGGGAACGGGTGACGACCATCATTTCTTCGCCGGCACCGCCTCGTGCTTGTGCTTCTCGCCTTCGTGATGCCCCAGCGGGAACCAGACGATTCCGGCCAAAAAGGGAAGCCGTAGGGAGACCCCACCGGACACCGCCCAGCCCGTGAGCGCTCCAGCGGCAAATGTGCTTCCTTCCGCGTACACACCCAGTCCGTACTCTCCGTAGGCGTACCCCAGAAACCCGCTTCCATCGGATGAGTCGGGATCGGGGCGCACCTGGCCGTCAACCGGAAAGATGAAGTCCCAGCCCAATTGCAGGGCGCCGCCCGGCCCCCAACGCTGCTCGGGATCGGTGTGAATAATTCGCGCCTGAGCGCGGGCGCTGAGACGGCCGATCACTCCCTCCGCCACGGACCTCCCGAGGAGAACTGCACCGCCTTCGAGGTATCCGCCTTGGAGCAAGCCGAGACTGCGCGCTTCCGAGAGAAAACCCACGCCGAGGTCGAGATCATTTCCAAAGAGCGCTTGGTGCAACGGCTGCGGCGTCCGTGCGGCGATTCGAAACTGCACCGGCGATTCACCCGTCGTGGCGTCAGCGGACGAGAGCGATTGCGCTCCTTTGCCCAGCTGAACTTGCAGCGGCGGAATCGCTACCGGAAGAATCACGCAACCGGTGCTGGCGAAAAAAATGACGGCGACAAGGAATGGGTTCCGCATCGCCGTCATTCTAGCTTGAACCGGGAGCCGAGGCGGTCGAGCGTCGGTCGGCTCCGAAGCTCAGGAGAAGGCCGCTATCTGATCGGGCGCTTCCAGCGCCACCAATCGGGCATGGCCGACCCGCCCTACTTCCCAGGCGCGTGAGCGTAAGCCTCGTCGCGATCCGGACCGCGCTGCTCGCCGTGACGAAGCGCGCGCTTCTCGGTCCGTGCCTGCGGCAGCTGCGCCGCGACGGTGTTGTAGAGGTCCGCTGGCGAACGACCGCGGAGGATCTCTTCGTGGAGGCGTCCCAAGAGCGGTTCACGCGGTCCACGACCTTCGCGATCAAGCCGTTCCGCAGCTCCGGTGACCGCACGCAGAGCCTGCCGCTCATGGCCACGATCCACGGCGCTGAAAAGAAGCGCCACGGCCCCTTCCGTCGGAAACCCATGCTCGGCCAAGTTGGCTGCTGCTTCGGCGCGCGCCCGAACTTCCGTGGCGAGCGGCGATTGGCCTTGGCGCAGCTGAGAAGGATGGCCTAGGAAAGTGCCGAGTTTTTCGGCCTGGACGCCGGACGCTAACGCCTCGCCCGTTGCTTCCAGCGCGCTGCGGCCGTCGGCGCCATTCAAAACACCTGGTGCCGCCGTTTTCAGAAGACGCGCGGCCTGCGCGAACGTCGCATGTTGGCGCCGCACGAGCTGTTCAATCTCACTGGGGGCGGCCCCTTTGGCGAGGCCCTCTTCGACCCGATCCACGAGCAACGTCGCTGGAACGCCTTCCTGCTGGGCCGCCGCAACTTCACTTGCCAACGCCTGGCGCATTAGCAGCGGCAGACGTTCATCGGAAGAGAGATCGCGCATTGCCTGATCGTCGAGCCCATCCGCTCGAGCCCGACCAGCGGTCGCGCCGGCCAACACCAAGATCGTCAATTTTGCAAGAAAGCCGCGCATATTCATTACCTTTCTACCGCGAAAACGAGCTTGGGGGCGGTGCGATACGCCCTACTGTCCTTTTTTCGGTCAACACAGCGCGTCACCTTTCCGTGAGACTGTTTTCCGTGGCTGGCACCTCGAGAAGGCCATTTTCCTTGCCAAATCCTTCGTCCGCGCTACCGGCGGCACCCTCGGGTGATACCCAGGTTCCGTCGACCAAAAAGAGGTAGCGGTAGTGGCCGGGCGAAAGTGGCAAGACCGCCGTGCAGAGCCCCGCCGCGTCGCAGGGCATCGGGCTCGCGTGACGGCTCCAGTGGTTGAAGCTTCCGACCAGGTAGACCTCGCGCGCCCCGGTAGCAAGCACCGCGAATCGCCATCCTTCGGGTGTCTGTTCCGGGGCGAGGGTCGAGGCGCCTTCGGACATCGAACGGCGCGCTTTCGCGTTGCCGCCGTCCCACGCGTACTCCACACCGAAGGAAAGCGTGGTTTTGTTGAAAATGGCGGCGGCATCGTCCGAGGTGTTCAAAAAGGTCGTTGCGTTTAGGCGCAGAGCGAAGGGCCGGAGCGCGCCCCATCGGAGTGTAGCGATTGCGCCTCGGGCGACGTCGTTGCGGCCGACAAAAGTGCTTCCGCCTCCTCCGGCGGAGGGAAAGCCGGGTAGGGCGCGAAGCGCGGCAAAGACGCCGCCGGTGATCGAGAGACTCCACGGGAGGTCAAGGGCGGCCGCGACCGTGCCGCCATGCTCCCAGCCATCAAGCGGGTGGAGCGTCTGCTTCTGAAGCTGAATGATGTTGTCGCTGGACCGCAGGAGAAAGCGATAGCTGGCGAAGATCGCGAAGGATGAAAAGATGTTCCACCTGCCCTCGACGGACGGCGCCGACTCGAGATCCAGCTGATGTTTTTCGCTGTGGGCGCTGATAGTTCGTCGCGGGTAACTCCGGAAGCCCGCGCCGTACTGGGCCAAGAGCGAAAAGTTGTCACCCCGGTAGCGGAGGCCTAGCGCGCCGCGGGCCAGGAGGAAGAGGTCTTCTCGGAAGGCGGCGATGTCGTAAAACTCACCTCCCAGATCAAAGACGGTCGCCACGCGTTTGCTCAAGGCTTTCGTAAAACTGAGCGTGGCGAGGTGGTCGGTAATCCATCCATTGAATGGATCGGCGAAGTTGACGAGCAGTGGTTCGTAGCGCAGCTCGACGCGATCGATCGACTCCGAAACGAGGTCCGCTTCAAACGTTCCAGTGGCGATTTCCGTGAGGTCGGCACGGGGCGTGCGGACCGAGCGGTCGTGCGGACGGTTGGCATCGAGGAAGATGTTGTCGTCGTAGCCACCCGACGCGGAAAGGTCGAGGTGCAGCCACGGCTCCGCTCGGGCCGTGCCAGCCCAAAGGTAGCAACAGATGACAGCGGTGATGCGAGGAGGCACGAAGCGCAGGAATATACCAGCGCTGGCCCTACTGGCGAGAGGGGAGTGTTACAAATCGAGAACGGCGTTTTCGTGGCCGAACCCGTCGCGGTGGTGTTCCTCGGCGAGAGGGTCGGTCTCCCAACGCTTCCCATCCACCACGAACATGTAGCGATGGTGGCCGCGTGGGAGCTTCACGGTGACCGTCCAAAGACCTGGCTCCGCGGCGGGCGTCAAGTGTAGCGCGTTGGTCTTCCAGCCGTTGAAATCGCCGGCCAGCGCCACGTCCTTCGCGTCAGGCTGAACCACCACAAACCGCACCGGCACTTCGTCGGAAGAAGGCGCGTAAGCTGCCGGGATGAGCGTTGCGGGCGTCTGGACCGCTTGTGCCATTTGGATTTGCTGCGCCGGTGCGGAAGCGCGCGGCAAAGTCAACGCAATGACGGCGAGTCCTGCGCAGGCGGCGGTCAGGGTTCCGGCGGAAAAACGAAGCGTAAAACGGGGCGTCGCAAGCGCCTCGAAAACGCGCTCAAAAAGAGAGCGTTTGGCAGGAAGCCGCGCCAGAACACGCGCCGAAAATCCAGGACGCACTTTGGGCGCCGAGAGACCGCGCAGCGCGGCGCGCAGCTCGGCGGTCTTGTGAAGCTCGTCAGCGAGGGACGTGTCGCGCAAAAGCTCCGCAGCTTCCGTCTCGGAAAGCTCCCCGTCGACCGCTTGGCGCATCAGCTCGTTCATCGCCCGCATGAAAACTCCGTTGTTTTCGAAAAATCGAAAGCCTAAGGAAACAGAATCTAACGTTAAAAACAAGACATACCCAAACCTACAGCCGTCCTTCCAAGTACTTGCGAAGCATCAGTCGTCCGCGGATGACGCGCATCTTCAAAGTCGTCAGCGGCAGCGGCAACACCTCGCGAATCTCCTCGTAACTCTTGTCCTCGATGTCCCTGAGCACGACCACCGTTCGGTACGCGGGAGGAAGGTGCTCGATGGCCTCGCGCAAAAGCTGTTCCCGCTGTCCTTCGCTGGCAACCTCCTCGGGATTGCGGTCCCGGTCGGCCTGCTGTGGCATCTCGTCTGGCGCCACCACCTCGGTTTTGGCGTGGCGGTGCGACTTCAAAAAGTCGCGCGCCCGATTGACCGCGATGCTGGTGAGCCAGGCTTCGATGGACGATCCGGGGCGCAATTTTCCGAGCGTCCCGTATGCTGCCACGAAGGTTTCTTGCGCGATGTCCTCCGCCTCTTCGGCGCTTCCGGTTAGGTGAAACGCCAGCCTGAAAACGTTGTCCTGATACCGCTCGACCACCGCCCGAAAAGTGCGGCGCCGCTCGGCCTCCAGCTCACGCACAGACCCGTCGCCCGCGGACGCAAAAGCCGCGAGTAGCGCTTCATCTTCCATCGGTGGTGCGCTCACCGACAAAAGCTCTCACTCCACGTCAATCTGCGGAGAAAACGAGTGTCGGGAAGCGGGGATACGGGCATTACGCCGGTTCGACGCGGAGGAGCTGCTCGCCGACTAGCAACAGATCGCCAGCCTTTACCGCTGCTTCGCCGCGGACACGCAGGAAGGTTCCATTGGCGCTGCCCAGGTCTCGAATGCTCACCGTGCCGGCGCTGAGCTTCACGACCGCGTGGCGGGAAGAGACGTATCCGTCTGTTGGAAAGTGGATATCGGCAGCAGTGCGGCCCAACGTGTTGTCGCCGTCGCGGAGCGGAAAGGCATCGCCCAGTTCGCCCCCTTCGAGGATCTGCTCGAGCCGAGCGACATAGCCTGGATCAGGACTGCCTTGCGTCGGTTGTGCCTCGACGTCGGGGTAGGGCGGCATTTCGGCGACGCGCAAGAGCTGGCGGCCGACGCGGATTTCGTCGTTCGGTGCGAGCGGCACGTCGGTCTGCGCGGGAACCTGAACGTAAATGCCGTTGAGCGCTCCGGCGTCCGCGAAGATCAGCTGGCCGTCCTTGAACACGAAGCGTGCGTGCAGCGGCGCCAAGTAGAGATCGGGCAGCGAGATTTGGGCGTCCTTGCCGAGCGTCGTTTCGTCTTTGACGAGATCGTAGACGGCCGACGCACTGCCGTCGCGCGCGATGGTAGAGAGGCGTGCACGCGGACGGGCCACCTTGGCGATAGCGGGGACCGGCTTGCCGCAGCCGGGGCAGAATTGGAAGCCCGCGGCGAGCGGAACGCCGCAGCTGGAGCAGACGCGAGTGCCGGCGGGGACGGTAGGCATAGCGTGGGCGTAGCGCCGCGTGGCGCGGAGGTCAAGGGACACGCGCGACGACGGCGTGGTTATGATGAGCACCATGCTTTGGCTGACCTCGCCGCTCTTTGCCTCAAACGGAATCGCGCATGGGTTTACGCAGCGCTCAAATGGTGAACCTCCATTTCAAAATCTGAATCTAGATTCATTTTTTGAACCGGCTCGGCAGGTCCCGAATGATCCGTGGCGGACCTTGGCGCAAGCCGCTTCCGCGGCGCCGTCCGATTTCGTGTTGGCCAAGCAGGTTCATGGCGATCGAATCGTTCGTGCGGATCGGCATTGGACTAGCAGGCCAGAAGCGGATGGGGTTGTCTCTTCGGAGCGTGGGCTGGCCGCGGCTGTTCGCGTCGCGGACTGTGCACCGCTCCTCCTTTGCGCACCGCGCATTGGGGCAGTTGCCGCCGTTCATTCCGGGTGGCGCGGCGCACGGCTTTCCATTGCGGCGCGCGGGGTCGAAGCGTTGGTGGCGCTCGGGGCTGAGCCGCATGAAATTCTCGCCGCCATCGGGCCTTGCATCCGCCGTTGCTGTTACGCGGTCTCACCCGAATTGGCCCGCGACTTTGCGGAGACGTTTGGGCCGGGCGCCGCTGAGCTGAACGCCGCGAGCCCGCGTGTCGATTTGCCCTTTGCCGTTCGCGCCGCGTTGCGCTCCGCCGGGGTCGCCGACGCGCACATCGACGTGCTGGACGCCTGCACGAGTTGCGACGCCTCCCGCTTTTTCAGCCATCGCCGCGATCGGGGCCAAACGGGGCGGCATGTGGCTTTCATCTTTCCGCCAAATTGATTTCGGGCCGACTCGGGCTAGACTTTCTAATTGACAACATGCGCCGTCTTCTTCCTCTCGCCGCTTTGCCGCTTGCGCTTGCCTGCGCGACCGATCGGGCGTTGCGGCAAGAAAACGAATCGCTGCGCGGTGAAGTGGAACGGCTGCACGCTCGCGACGGGGATCAGCAAAAGCGCATCGCCTTCCTCGAGAATCGGGTCGGATTACTGTCGTCGCAGCGCGAGGCGCGACCGGCCGTTTCCGCGGATCCGCGCGTCTCGTTGCCGACCACCAAGCTCGCGCCCTCGGCCAATCCCGTGTTGACGGCACCCCGGCTGCCCACGGAGCAGACGCTCGAAGATCCGCCGGCGGATCTCGAGGCCGCTACGGTTCCGAAAACGTCGCCGGTCGTGGATGCCGACGCGCAATTCGCCTCGGCGGTGCAGCGGTTCAACGAGGGCGATCACGCGGGCGCGGCGAGGGACTTCGAGGTTTTTGCAGAGCGGTTTCCAAAACACTTAGCAGCTGGGAAGGCGCTCTACCTCTGCGGGCTGGCGCATGTCGCGCAGGGCGATTGCGCGAGCGCGCTGCCGTGGTTTGAGAAAGTAGAGAAGCGTTATCCGACCGGAGATGCGGTGGCCGGGGCGCTCTTGGAGCAGGCTCGGTGTGCGCAGCGGTTGAAGCGGATCAGCGAGGCGCGGGATCGGTTTGAGCGGGTGTCGAAGCGGTTTCCGGAATCGCCGGAAGCGGCGCAGGCACGGTTGGCGTTGGGGGGAATGTGACGATTCTAGCGGCGATGATTTTGGTGGCGGCGGCGCAGGCTCCAGAAAGGCCGCCGACGGCCACCTCTACGACGAGAGCAATCGATTCGGTACCGGTTGGAATGGACGGCGACTCGTACACCATTCAGAAGAACGACACGTTGTGGGACCTCTCGCAAAAATTTCTGCACAATCCCTGGTACTGGCCGAAGATCTGGAGCGAGAATCCGCAGATCGAAAATCCGCATTGGATCTATCCGGGTAGCAAGCTCCACGTGCGGCTCGCGGGCGAAAGCACGCCGGCGGAGCTGGAGGCCAAGACCGATCCCGCCGAATGGGAAGCGAGCCGCGACGAGCCTGGAATCGCGCCGCCGCTGGTCGCGCCCGCGGACGTTTCGATGGGGACGTTTACCAGTGGAAAAACCGCCGCTTCCGTATCGGTGGTGGGGAAGATCGGCTACGTCCCGCCGCCCGCGGAGGTGAAAGTTTCGAATCCGCCCTTCGTCAGTGCCGCGGAGATGGAAGGCGCCGGTCGCGTGGTCGGATCGTTCGAGGAGAAGGTGCTGCTCACCACCGGCGATTCCGTCTATCTAAAGCTGACGACGACGCCCAAGCTCGGTGACGTTTTCATCGCCTACCGCACCGATCACGTCATCATTCATCCGTCCACGCACGAGCCGGCGGGTTATCTGATCCAGATTTTGGGCAATGTGCGTATCGTCGATGTCGGTGACGGCGTTTCGCGCGGCGAAATTTACAATGCGGTGGACACCATCGAACGTGGCGACCCGCTGATTCCCTATTTGCACATGGATGAGCGCGTGGCCGTGCAGCCGAATACGCGGGCGCTGACGGGTCTGGTCATGGCTTCGGCGCAGGGGCGGCTGGGTACCATGGGGGAGAACAGCTTGGTGTTCATCGACAAGGGCTCGAAAGACGGCGTGGTGATTGGGAATACTTTTTCGGTAGTGCGGCGCGGCGACGGGCTGGAAGCGCTGCAAGGACTCTACGCCGAGTCGGGGTCTGCGACGGCGAGCGAGCACGTGGAATTTCCGACGGAGGAGATCGGCACCATTCTCGTGATCGGTGTGAACACCACTGCCTGCACGGGGCTGATTCAGCGTTCGATTCGAGAAATTGTGCTCGGTGATCGGGTGGAGATGATGCCGCCCGCCAGCGAACCTTAATTTTGACTTTCTGAAATTCGCTCCTTATAAGCCCGCGCCCCAATGCCCTCTTCCGACGGTGTGCGGATCGTTTCGTTCGGCGATCCTGACTACCCCACAGCGCTAAAGTCCGTGCCGCAGCCGCCGGAGCGGCTCTGGATTCGCGGCACGTTGCCGGACGCGCGGACGCCCGCGGTGGGGGTTGTCGGGGCGCGCGCGTCGGATTCCTATGGTGATGAGTTGGCCGCGCAGATTGCCGGCGGGTTGGCGCGGGCCGGCGTGGTCGTGGTGAGCGGTGGGGCGCGTGGCATTGACGGGATTGCGCACCGGGCAGCGTTGCAGGCGGGCGGGCGGACGGTGGTTGTTTTCGGATGTGGGATCGACGTGGTTTATCCGAGCGAGCATCGGGAACTTTTTGAGGCGGTGGTGGCGAAGGGTGGCGCGCTGGTGAGCGAGCAGGAGCCGGGGACTGGGCCGTTGCGGGGCTGCTTTCCGGCGCGCAATCGGATTATTGCCGGATTGTCTCTTGGCGTGGTTGTCGTGCGGGCCGAGGTGAAGTCGGGATCGCTCGTGACCGCACGGTTTGCGCGGGAGATGGATCGGCCCGTGATGACAGTGCCGGGGGATGTGCGGGATGCGCTTTCTGCGGGGGCGATGGAGCTGTTCGGGAAGGGCGCGCGGGCGGTTCGTGATGCAGGGGATATCTTGCGGGTTTGCGGGATCGAGGGAAAGGCCGGCGATGTCCACGTCGACGTTCACGGTTACGAGGAGAGACCTGGTCCGCAATTAGAGGGGGATTGTGCGCGGCTGTTTGCTGCGCTCGATCATCGTGCCCCGAAGCAGTTTGATGAATTGGTGGAAACGCTGGCGGTTCCTGCGCCGGCGCTGGCGCGGCTGCTGACGACTTTGGAATTACAAGGGCTGTGTGTGCAGCAGCCGGGCAAATATTTTCTGCGGGTCTAAGAGGAAAAAATGGCTACCAATTCGCTCGTGATTGTGGAGTCGCCCGCAAAGGCGAAGACCATCAAGAAATACCTGGGCGCGCGCTACACGGTGAAGGCGTCCGTGGGGCACGTGAAGGATCTGCCCAAGTCGAAAATTGGCGTCGATATTAAAAAGAAATTCAAGCCGACTTACGAAATTTTGAAGACCAAGGCCAAGGTCATGGCGGAGATCAAAGCCGCCGCGAAGAAGGCTGACCACGTCTTTCTGGCAACCGACCCCGATCGCGAGGGAGAGGCCATCGCTTGGCACATCGCCGAGGAGCTGCGCAAAGCCAAGGGCGGCCCCGATGTGCAGCGGGTGCTCTTCAACGAGATTACGAAAAAGGCCATCCTCGAGGCCATTGGGCATCCGCTCGAGCTGAACAAGGACAAGTTCGATGCGCAGCAGGCGCGGCGCGTGTTGGACCGGCTGGTCGGGTATCAGATTTCGCCGATTCTCTGGAAGAAAGTGCGGCGCGGCATCAGCGCGGGGCGTGTGCAGAGCGTCGCGGTACGCCTCGTCGTGGAGCGTGAGCGGGAGATCGGGAAGTTCGTGCCGGTCGAGTATTGGTCGATCGAAGCGGAACTCGCGGCGCGGTTGCCGCCGCAGTTCCGCGCGAAGCTCTCGAAGTGGCGTGGTGCCAAAGCGGAGCTCTCCACCAAGGATGATGCGGACACGGTGCTGAGCGGAATCCAGGGCGCGCGCTGGATCGTCGACAGCGTCCAGAAAAAAGAGCGTCGCCGCACCGCGCCGCCGCCGTTCATTACGAGCAAGCTTCAGCAGGAAGCGGCCAACCGGCTTGGCTACACGGCCAAGCGGACGATGGGCATTGCGCAGGCGCTGTACGAGGGCGTGGATCTCGGCGAGGACGGACCGGTCGCGCTGATCACGTACATGCGCACGGACTCGGTGCGCATCAGTGACGACGCGGTGGCCTTCGCGCGCGAATACATTCAGAAGACTTGGGGCAAAGATCACCTCCCGCCGACGCCGGTGGTCTTCAAGAGCCGCAAAGCCGCGCAGGACGCGCACGAGGCGATTCGGCCAACGAGCGCGGACTATCCGCCCGAGCGGGTGAAGTCGATCTTGCCGCGCGACGAATTTCGGCTCTACGAGCTGATTTGGAATCGCTTTATCGCGTGCCAGATGCTGCCGGCGATTTTCGATCAGACCGCCGCGGACATCACGGCCAAGGAAGCGGTGTTCCGCGCGACCGGGCAGACGCTGAAGTTTGCGGGTTACCTCGCGACGTATGGATTCACCGCCGACACGGCCGAGCCGGAGATGGAAGCCGGTCAGGAGTTGGAATCGAAAGACAATGAAGGAAGTGATGAAAGCGATGGCAAGAAAGCGTTGCCGCCACTCGAGAAAGGCGAAGTGGTGGAGCTTCAGAAGATCCTGCCCGAGCAGCATTTCACCGCGCCGCCGCCGCGCTACACGGAAGCGTCACTGGTGAAGGAGCTCGAAGAGCGTGGCATCGGCCGACCGTCGACCTACGCGGCGATCATGTCGACCATCGTGGACAAGGAGTACGTCGAGAAGAAGGACACGCGAAATTTCTTCCCTACGGAGCTCGGCGACATTGTGACGGACCTGCTGGTGGAATCATTTCCGAACGTGCTCGATTACGCCTTCACCGCGAAGATGGAAGACGAGCTCGACGAGATCGAAGCCGGCAATATCAATTGGGTGAAGGTGATGACGGCGTTCTACGGGCCGTTCGCCGAGACGCTCGAAAAGGCCGAAGCGTCGATGCGCGACGTGAAGCGCGAAGAGCAGAAGACCGAGCTCAACTGTGAAAAATGTGGCTCGGCGATGGTGATCAAGTGGGGCCGCATGGGGCGGTTTCTGGCCTGCTCCGCGTATCCCGACTGCAAGAATACGAAGGACTTCGTCGAGGTGGACGGTGAGATTCGTCCGGTCGAGGAGATTCCGACCAATGAAATTTGCCCGACCTGCGGAAAGCCGATGGCCAATCGCCGCGGCCGGTTCGGGCGATTCCTCGCATGCACGGACTATCCGACGTGCAAGACCAGCAAGCCCATTACGCTCGAAGGAATCGTCTGTCCCGATGACGGCGGCGGTTTGGCGGAGCGGCGCACCAAGCGCGGGAAGACATTTTACGGTTGCGTGAATTATCCGAATTGCAAATTCGCCGCGTGGGATCGCCCGGTGCCGCAGCCGTGTCCGCAGTGCGCGAAGCCCTATCTGCTCTCGAAGTACAGCAAGCGTGACGGGACGTTTTTGGCGTGCGCGGATAAAGAGTGTGGGTACCGGCTAGCGACGGAGACGACCGGCGACGCGGTGGTGGCTTCGTAATCGGCGTGATTTGGCGTTACTCGAGAGGAATCATCACGCCGACAGCGCGGAGCACCGCTCTCTCGATTTCTTGCATGCGCCCTGATGAGAGCGGCCCACCGATCGGTATCGGAACGAGCCGTTCTTTCTGCAGCGTCGTGATCTGCTCGCACTTCACGACCGACAACACTTTGATGCCACCGTCACCCGCCCGGAGTCGAACGTGCGTCGGTGCGTCGCGAATCACACTCGACAGCGGCACTACGATGACATCGCCCGCGAGCGCGTTGCGAATGTCGGGAGAGAGGACCAGGGCGGGACGGCGTTTGCGTCCCGGCTCGTCGGGAATCGTGACCCAGTAGATGTGCCCGCGTCGAAGCGAATTCACGCTTTCTCCGAGCGAACATTCGCGTTACCGAGCCGCGCCCAGGTTGCGTCTTCGTCGCGCTCAGCGGGTGTGAGCGACTGGTAATAGGCAGCTGTCGCGTCGTCGATCTCCTTGGCGGTCGACCGCGTAGCCCATGCCCGTACAGCCGCATCAATGATCGCGCTCCGAGTTGCACCTCCCTGCTTGGTTGCGCGGCGATCGATCAAGGCAACCAAATCCGTTGCGAGCGAGAGGCTAATTTTACGTTTTGTGATTGCCATACCTTTCAGCTTACTTTTTATCCTACTTAATTCAACCGCCCGCCGAATTTTTATGGCGGAGAGTGACGTTGTGGTTGCACCGGCTCCCGAGCACGTTGTACCAGGGTCGTTGTCATGAGTGAGGCAGACGATCTGTGGCGGCATTGGTGGCAGCGTACATGGCAGGAGCGGCACGATGCCATCGAGGATGCCCTTGGTCCAATAGAGAGCGAGGTTGCCAGCTTTTCGTGGCC
>JAHFDP010000017.1:0-6384 GCA_023248955.1 Deltaproteobacteria bacterium | reverse complement strand
TCATGAGTGAGGCAGACGATCTGTGGCGGCATTGGTGGCAGCGTACATGGCAGGAGCGGCACGATGCCATCGAGGATGCCCTTGGTCCAATAGAGAGCGAGGTTGCCAGCTTTTCGTGGCCAAGTATCCGAGTGCCCGGTGCGTGCGCTCTCACCCTTCCCCCTGTTGATGTCGGATCACTTTGCCGACCGGAGTGGCTCTACCTTTCGATGGGGATGTCGCAGCCATTAAGCACGGCTGAAGATCAGGAGCGTCGAGCCAAGCGAGAGGCTCACTCCGGTTTTGGCTATGAGTTTGCTTTGCTCGCAGACCGGGCTGCCCCCTGGGCTCCTGAGCTCCTCTACGAGATGATCACGTACTTCACTGATCCGAAGGCCTCCGTGGTCGGATGGGGTGACCGAATCGTTTTCGGTGTTTACATGATCGACGGTGCGCAACATTCGTTGGTGGGGGCCGTTGAGAACCGACAGCCAATTGGAGACCTGCGGGCGCTGCTTGTCTGGCCGTACCGCCGGCGTCGGCATTTCCTGACCTCGACAGGGAAGACCGATCTGCTCGTCGCGATCGGTATTACTGGGGGCGAATGGGAGCTTGCAAAGTCAACGACATCGCAGCACCTCGTTTTGCTTCTAGAGCAAATTGGAATCGGCCAGAAGACGGATCTGTCCAGGATTTGCCTGACTCGGGACTCCGCAGCCATGGCTGCGTGGTCCGACATCAAGAATCTGGACGCACGTGAGGCATGGAACCGCGCGACCAGTCTGGTTTCTGCCCCGGCTCTATAGCTCGAGAAACCCGATCGCCTCCGAACGGCGCCATCGACCTCGCGCTTTCGAGTTACGACAGCCTTTCCATACCAAAAATTGCAAATTCGCCGCCTGGGATCGCCCCGTGCCGCAGTCGTGTCCGCAATGCGCGAAGCCGTATCTGCTCTCGAAGTACAGCAAGCGCCACGGAACGTTTTTGGCGTGCGCGGATAAAGAGTGCGGGTATCGGCTAGCGACGGAGACGACCGGCGACGCGGTGGTGGCGGGGCATGAGCGCAGCGGTCCGCAATCGGCCGCCTGGCTGATTTTCGACCGCGTTGAGAATCTGCTATTGCGGTTGCATGGCCGAAAAGAAAAAAAGCAGCCGATTGAAATCTCCAGGCGAAACTCCGACCGGTCGTATGAACGTCCTGTTGGAGGAAGTGAATTCAAAATTGACCGCAGCTTTCGAGGGGATCTCCACTGCAAAAGAGGAGGTTCTATGCAAGATGGGCGAGATGCATCGTGATCTCGGAGGAAGGATCTCCAATCTGGAGGTCATCGCTGAGCACCACTCAGTCACGTTGAAGGAACACTCAGCGATTCTGAAAGAACACTCAACGATTCTGAAAGAACACTCAACGGATCTGGCGACCATCAAGGGCGACGTCAACGAATTGACGCGTGATCGATTCGATCTTGTTGACGTCAAACGCCGTGTAACCGCCCTTGAAGCCGTGCGCTCTTAAGCAGGTAACCCAGGTAGCGTGAAGAAAAACGTGCTTCCAACTCCCGGCTTACTGTCGATCCTGATTTTTCCTCCGTGGGATTCGACCAGCCCTTTGGCGATAAAGAGCCCCAGGCCGGCCCCCCCGCGGCCCTGGTTGGGCGCGCGCCAATAACGGTCGAACAGATGGGGACGGTGTTTGGGATCGATGCCGTGGCCGTCGTCGGCGATGGCAAATTGAACGTCGGGTCCTGCCGGTTGAACCGATACCGTGATCGCGCCGTTTTCGGAGCAGGCTTTGATGGCGTTGCCGATTAGGTTGCCCAACACCTGGCGACCACGGCATAGAGCGTTGCGAGGGCAACGATTCTGCCAGCGTCGAGCGCGCGAGCGGAACTCACACTACCTTCTTAATGCCATTCCCGTGGCGGCGGGCGCAAAAAATTGGCAGACAAACTGTCTTTTGCTTGACGTTGCCCGGGAAGTGCCAGTAAAACAACACTCGCCTTGAGTACTATTTTCCCAATGCCCTAACCGACCTAACTAAGGAGTCGACGTGTCCAAGTTCTTCGACAACCTGCACGAGTTTTTCGCCGCCGGCGGGCCGTTCATGTACTTGAACATCCTCTCGTCGATTGCAGCGACCACCATCGTCGCCGAGCGGACCATCGCGCTCTTTCGGCAGGGCATCAACGTCGCGCCCTTCATGAACCAGCTGGTTCGGCTGGTTCGCGAAAACCAAGTCGACCGCGCGGTGAAGCTCTGCTCAGCGGCCCCCAACGCGGCCTTGGCCAAGGTTTTGCGAGCCGGTCTCACCCGGGCCAACCGCGGCGAAGCGGAGGTGGCGACCGCCATGGAAGAGACGATTCTCGAGGTCTCGCCGGCCATCACCAAGCGGATTCAGTCGCTCTGGTCCATCGCCAACATCGCCACGCTGATGGGGCTCATCGGAACCATCACCGGCCTCATCCGGTCCTTCGCGGCGCTCGGTCGCGCTAGTCCGGCGCAGAAAGCAGAGCTGCTCTCGAAGGGCATCTCGGAAGCCATGAACAACACCGCCTTCGGTCTCGGCATCGCGGTGACTTGCATCACGGCGCACTTGCTGCTCTCCAACAAGGCCAAGGCCATGATCGAGGAGATTGAGCTCAACGCCATGCGGCTGGAGAATCTGCTCGCGCGGCGTGGTTCGGGCGACTTGAATCCTGCCGAGGCAGCACCAGAGAAGGCCTAAGTCGTGAAAAGAAAAGTTCACCCGCATGAGAAGGTTGGCGAACTGAACATCGTTCCGTACCTCGACATCATGGTGAACCTGACCATGTTCATGTTGGTGTCGATGACGAGCGTCATTCAGCTCGCCATCATTAACGTGAACGTGCCGACGTTCGGTGGCGCTTCCTCTGCGGCGAGTTCGCCCGACAAGCCCAAAGACGAGAAGCCGCTGATGCTGAACGTGGCGATTTCGCCGCGCGGTTTTTACATCGCGGGATCGGGCGGCGTGCTGGCCGGCGACAGCGGCACGGCGGTCACGCAAGACAACATGAAGGGCCTTCCACCCACGGTGCCGCTCTCCGCGGATGGCAAGTACGACTACAAGCTGCTCAAGCAGAAGATGGTCGATGTGAAGGACAAGTATCCGTCCGAGTCGAAGATCATCCTCACCGCCGATCCGACCGTGCAGTACGACATCCTCGTGCAAACGATGGATGCCGTGCGTGAAGACGGTCCGCGCAAGCTCTTCTACGACGTGATCATGGGGGCCATGTAGCCATGCCGGATCAGCACAAGGGCGGCATGACGGAAGAAGAGCGCAAGGCCTACGAGGATAAGAAAGCCGAGAGCAAGTTCCGCAACGCGCGCCGCAAAGTGCGCGAGGCCGAGGGCGAAGTCGACGAGCTCAACATCACCGCCATGATGGACATGATGACCATCATCTTGGTGTTTCTCTTGAAGAGCTATTCGTCGTCGACGGTGTCGGTGGCCATTTCGCCGGATCTCACGCCGCCGGAATCGACCGCCAACATCACGGCGCAAGAGACGGCCAGCGTGACGATCACGCAGACGGAACTCACCGTCGGGGACAAGCAGATCCTCTCGCTGGAAAACGGAACGGTGGCTGCGCAGTATACGGATCCGAAGTCACCGCTGGTGATTACGCCGCTGCTAAGTGTGTTGAAAGATGAAGTGAAGAAGCAGAAGATGATCGCCCAGTTCAACAAGGCGGTGCAGTTTGAAGGGCTGCTCACGATCATCGGCGACAAGAACACAGCATACAAGCTGCTCTTCAGCGTGCTCGCAACAGCGGGTCAAGCCGAATTGGCGAGTTATAAGTTCATCGTGCTTAAGCCCGGCTAAAGTGTTTCCTCTCTCTTCGTGGGAGAGTGTCGTAACCGTTGCCGCACTTTTTCTCGCCGCCTGCCACGCCACTCCCTCATCCTCCAACGTTTGCCATAGCGAATCCCCCCCCGCCGGCACGCTCCTCCGACCCGACGGCAACTGGCTCGTCCCGGCCGGTACCCAAGCCGCAGCACTCGGTGAACCGCTCTCCATCTTGCCTCTCGGCGACGGCACCGCCATCGTCACCAACAACAACTTCTTTCGCGGCGGATTGTCGCGCGTCACTCCCGGAAAAGATCCGGTTCAATTTGCCCAGTTTGCCACGGGCATTGGTCAAGGCCTCGCGATCTCTTCGGACGGGAAAACGCTCTTTGTCGCCGGCGGTCCAGAAGGCCGCATCGTCCGCATGGCCAAAAATGCGACCGGTGAATTCGAGGAGTCGGGAACCTTTGGGCCGACCGATTTGGCGTTCCCGATTCAGGTTGCCCTAAGTTCCACGCTGGTTGCCGCGACGGAAGAGCAGGGCGCGCGCGTGACCATTCTCGATGCGGTAAGCGGCGCGCTCCGCTCGCACGTGACCGTTGGCGCGCATCCTTGGGGGCTGGCCTTTTCCCAAAATGGGAACACGCTCTACGCCACGTCCCGCGCGGATGGAACGGTCAGCGCCCTCGACACCGCGAGCGGTGCCGAGACACTGCGCGCGCACGTTTGCAACGATCCCGTTGCGATCCTGCCGATGGAAGCGGCGATTGCGGTCGCCTGCGTGAACGACGACACCGTGCTCCTCCTCGATTCGACGCATCTGACGGTGCAAAAAACGTTTTCCTTCGACGGCGTACTCGGCTACGGCGCGATGCCTTCCGCGCTTGCGCGTTCCGGAAACACGCTCTTCGTCGCGCTCTCGGGCGAGGACGCCCTGGCGGCACTCGATGTCACGACGTTTGCGGATCTCGGTCGCCTGCCGGTGAGTTGGTATCCGGCGGCGCTCGCTGTTTCTCAAGGATCTTTGTGGGTCGCCAACGCGCGCGTCGGTCTTTCGCCCAATCCCCTCGGACACCAGATCGTCACCGAAATATCGGGGAGCGTGAGCGTTATTCCACTGCCATCGACCGCCGATTTGCAACAGGGCGCAGCGACCGTCGCCAAGGCGCAGTGCGAAGATCGTCCCGCCGCCGCCGCGCCCCCCGCCGCTCTGCGCGCGCTTTCGCGTATCAAACACGTCGTCGTGCTCATGCGCGAAAACAAAACCTTCGATCAGGAATTCGGCGATCTCGGGCCGCCGCTGGGCGATTCGTCGCAGCTCTTGGATGGCGATGCCGTGACGCCGCAGAGCCACGCGCTGGCCCGACGATATTCACTGTATGGTGGTTTTCACCTCGACAACGAAGTCTCCGTGCTGGGCTACCACTGGGGCTTGGGTGCCATCGCGCCCGATTTCGTCGAGCGGACCTGGATGTACTGCTACGGAAAGACGCGACCGTGCGACAACGATGCCTCCTACGCGGAGCTCCACAGTGGCTACCTGCCCGACGCCGCTATTTCCGCGGGTGTTTCGGCGTGGCTCTTCGGCAACATCGGTGATCGGCCGCGCTGGGACGCCATCAGCGAGCCCGGGTTCAACGAGAGCAGCAACCAGGTGCGCGATGCAGATCGTGCGGCAATGGTGAGCGCGCGGCTAGCATCCTGGACACAGGCGGGAAGCATGCCGGCCTTCGTGTTCGTGCACCTGCCTGACGACGGCGCGGAGTGCGGAAACGGCTGCGTACAGGGATCCGGCGACGCGGCGATCCTCGACAACGACGCGGCGACCGGCGCGATCGTAGCGTCGTTTTCGGCGAGTCCGTTTTGGAAAGACATGGCCATTTACGTTGTCGAGGACGATCCGCAGCCGGGCTGGGATCACGTTGATTCGCACCGTTCGTTTGTGATTTCGGTTTCGCCATTTGCGAAGCACGGTTGTAAATCCGCGACGCGTTACTCGTGGCCGTCGCTGCTTCATGCGATCGAAATTTCACTCGGGCTGCCGTCGCTCACCCGCAACGATGCACGCGCGGCGCCGCTGGCGGATTGTCTCGACGATGGCGTGTTTGATCCGACGCCGTGGAAGCCGTGACAAGTCGGTCATGGCATCGGCGGTGGGTGAAGGTGGCTGTGAGCCGCAACTGGTTGGAAATAGGGCAGCCTTCGCTGGGCATGCGCCTTGCTTAACTCTCCGGCATGAAACGAGAGCCCTTTCACTTATTCGCAATCGTTCGATATGCACTGCTCGGCGTTGCTGCGGTGGCTTCGGTTGCGTCCACTCCTTCGCGACCAAACACGCGGTCACAAATTGGGCTTGCTACGCTGTCCGGAAACGATCTCCTTCAATCCGTGGTTCCCGGCGCGGCAGGTGCAACATCGACGCATCACGTGACCATCACCTATGAGAAACCTCCAGCTGCCTTGTCCAGTCACGCTCGACTCGATCTCAAGATGATGGATCCCACCGATCTGGTGGCGTTGCCCGCGCTCTGTCTAGCCCTTTGGGTGGGTTGGCGGCGCGCTTCACCCGCCGGGGTTGTGCTACACTAAGAAGAT
>JAHFDP010000016.1:24257-59075 GCA_023248955.1 Deltaproteobacteria bacterium | reverse complement strand
CACCACGTACCGCCGAGAAGTCTTCCACCGGGCAGCCCGACGCGCGCGCCATCGCACGCACGAGCATCGTTGCTTCCTCCGCACACACCACGCGCGATCGTGTTCCCCGCAGCTCGACGAGATCGCACATCGCGGAAATTTCCGCGGACGCTTTCCGATTCGAACGAACCACGGACGGCACCACGCACAGCACGCCCAACGCCACCCACGCCCCCACCTTTTTCACACCGCCCCCTTGGCATCCAAGCCAAACGCGGTGTGCAACGCGCGCACCGCCAGCTCTGCATATTTTTCGAGCACCACGCAGCTCACCCGAATCTCACTGGTGGAAATCATCAAAATGTTGATTCCCTCTTCCGCCAACACGTCGAACATTTTCGCGGCCACGCCCGCGTGGTTGCGCATACCCACACCGACGATCGACACCTTGGCGATACCGGCATCCGCTTCCACGCGCGGGTTTCCGATCTCGGCGACGAGGCTCTGAATCACTTCACGCGCCCGCGCCAGATCTCCGCGCCCCACGGTGAACGTCAAATCCGTATGCCCGCTCTCCGAGACGTTTTGCACGATCATATCCACCACCACGTTGGCCGCAGCCAACGCGCCAAACACGCGCCGCGCCACGCCGGGTCGGTCGGGCACCTGACGCACCGCCACGCGCGCTTCGTTGAGATCGTGCGCAATTCCCGAGACGACCACGTCTTCCATCGCTGCATCCTCCGCGCACACCAGCGTCCCGGGATCGTCGGTGAAGGACGACTTCACCCACAACGGGACGGCGTACTTCATGGCAAATTCTACCGAGCGAATTTGTAAAACCTTGGCGCCGAGACTGGCCAGCTCGAGCATCTCTTCGTACGAGATGCGGTCCAGCTTCCGCGCGGCTTTACAGATGTTCGGATCGGCGGTGTAGACGCCGTCGACATCCGTGTAAATTTCGCAGCTCGTCGCCTTGAGCGCTGCAGCCACCGCCACCGCTGTCGTGTCACTGCCACCGCGACCGAGTGTGGTGACGCTGCCTTCCGCATCGATACCTTGGAAACCCGCCACCACCGCGATCTCCCCGCGGGCGAGCGCCGCGAAGACCTGCTCGCCGTCGATGGACCGAATGCGCGCTTTGGAAAACGAAGAGTCCGTGGTGATGCGAACTTGATGTCCCAAAAAGCTGCGCGACTTTCCGCCGAGATCTTGAATCGCCAGCGCCACGAGTCCGACCGTGACTTGCTCGCCAGTGGCAATCACCACGTCTTGCTCACGCTCGTCCGGTCGCGCCGAAATTTCGCGCGTGAGTTTGAGCAAGCGGTTGGTCTCGCCGGACATCGCGCTGACCACCAAGACGATCTGATCGCCGCGTGCCTGCGCCGCGAGCGCCCGCTTCGCCACGTTCCGGATCCGTTCGACGTTGCCGACGGAAGTGCCGCCGAATTTTTGGACCACCAGCGCCATGAGCGCCGCATTTATAACGCGAAAGCACCGGCGGTAGCGTGCATTCGATGGTCGATGATAAGTCGAGCGCATGACCAGCTCCGCTCATCTTCTGCTCGACGGCGATACGCTTACGCTCGAGGAAATTGCCCGTGTGGTGGCCCGCACGCCAGCCGTGCACGTGGATCTCACGCCCGCCGCACGCGAAGGTGTTCACGCCGCGCGCGCGCTCGTGGATCGTCTCGCGGAAAAGACCGAGCCGGTCTATGGCATCAACACCGGCTTCGGCACACTGGCGGAAATTCGCATTCCGCGTGGCGACCTGCGGACGCTGCAGCGCAATCTCATCTTGAGCCACGCTTGCGGTGTCGGCGCGCCGCTCACACCGCCGCAAACACGCGCGCTGATGTTGCTCCGCGCCAATGTGCTGGCCAAAGGCTACTCGGGCATCCGCGCCAGCACACTTGATCTTTTGTTGAGTCTGCTCAACCTAGACATTTTGCCGATCGTGCCGTCGCGCGGCTCGGTCGGAGCGTCAGGGGATCTCGCGCCGCTGGCCCATCTGGCACTCGTCCTCATCGGCGAAGGCGAAGCGCTTTTGCCGCTGGAGTTAGGCGGTGGTCGCGTCAGCGGACGCGAAGCACTCTCGCGCGCCGGCCTCGCGCCAGTCGTTCTGGAGGCGAAGGAGGGGCTCGCGCTCGTCAACGGGACGCAGGCCATGCAGGCCGTCGGCACACTTGCACTGCTCGATGCGGAGAGAACCGCGCGCATGGCCGATCTCGCCGGCGCCTTCACGCTCGAAGGCCTTCTGGGATCGCACCACCCATTCGAAGATCGCATCCACGCCATCCGGCCGCACGAAGGTCAGCGCCTGGTGGCCACGAACCTGCGCGCGCTGCTCGCCGATTCACCGATTCACGCCTCGCACCAAGGACCGGGCTGCGCCAAAGTGCAGGATCCCTATTCGCTGCGTTGCATGCCGCAAGTTCACGGCAGCGCGCGCGACGCACTGGCCTTTGCTCGCCGTACGCTCGAGATCGAAATCAATTCCGCCACCGACAATCCGCTCGTCTTCGCCGATGCTGGCGAAATTATTTCCAACGGAAATTTCCACGGACAACCCGTGTCGCAAGCGCTCGATCTGGTGGCCATGGCCTGCGTGCAGCTGATGTCGATCTCCGAGCGACGCATGGAGCAGTTGGTGAATCCATCGCTCAGCGGCCTGCCTCCGTTTCTCACCAAGAACAGCGGGCTCAATTCTGGTTACATGATCGCGCAAGTAACGAGCGCCGCGCTGGTGGCGGAGTCTCGAATCCTCGCGCATCCAGCATGCGTGGACACCATTCCGTCGTCGGCGGGGCGCGAGGATCACGTGTCGATGGGCATGACCGCGGCCCTGAAAGCGGCAACGGTGACCGAGTTCGCCACGCAGGTGATCGCCATCGAACTGCTCACCGCGGCGCAGGCGTTGTGGTTGCGGTTGCCACTGCTCCCCGGCGTTGGCGTGCGTGCGGCTTACGAGACGCTGCGTGCGGGGGTGCCGCCGATGGAAAGCGATCGCGAGATTCACCGCGACATGGCGGCGGTGGCGAAGATGATCGAGACAGGGACGCTGGAACGCGCACTCGGCGCAGCAGGAGTTGAGGTGAAGTAGCTCTACTTACATAGGTGGGCATCCCCGTTGCATTTTTCGACGCAGGCCGAAGTTTTCCATCCGCCCCAAAAATCGGGCAGCTTCGGATCAGACTTCGGCTGTGGGCATTTGTTAAGGCAAACGTTGTAAAGTCCCTGACACGCTGGCGTCATTCCGGCGGTGTTCAGCGTTGCACACGACGCGAGGGCAATAATCGGAATCAACTTTAGCCGCGCACGAAAATGCATTCCCGATCTCCTTCTGACATTCACTCCACCCGCAGAATCGAACCCGGGGGCAGCCGTTCCGTCAAAAAAGCCCGCGCCGCCGCCACCAGCGCGGCGTCGCGCGATTCGAGCGTCAGCTTCACGCGGTACGGACTGTCATCAAATTTCGGATAGCTCCCCAGCGCCAGCGCCGGAAAACGGGCCACCGTTTCGTTCAACGCTTCAGCGATAGCACCCTCACCCACCGAGAGAAAAAGGGAGCTGAGTACGATGGGCGCCTGGCGAAACGTCTCGCGCAGCGCCGTAAATTTCGCGCGCAGAAATTCCGGTACGCCTGGAAACACGTACACGTTATCGGCGACCAGAATCGGAAACGGCGCACCCGGCGGCGAGAGGAGCTGCGCGCCTTCGGGAATTTCCGCAAGTCTCAAATGCGCGGCGTTAAGCCGCGTGCCGTAGTGCGCCCGCAACCGCGCTTCGAGATCCGGATCACGTACCACGCGCCGCTCCAGCGCCTTGGCCACCGCGGGAACCGTGACATCGTCGTGCGTCGGCCCAATGCCGCCGGAGGTGAAAACCCAACGCGCAACCGCCCGGCAGCGGCGAAGCGCGTCGACGATCAGATCGATTTCATCGGGCACGGTTTCGATGCGACGCAGATCCACGCCCAGCGCGCGCAATTCACGCGCCAGAAACGGACCATTCTCGTCGCGCACTTTGGCAGAGAGAATTTCGTTGCCGATGATGACGATGGCGGCGGTGGACATCTTTAGGTTCCCGGTTGATCTTCACGTCCGCGCCGTTGCCGAGCCAACCAAGCGGCGAACAGCGCAGCCACGCCGGCCACGCCACTTGCGCACGCGCCGTCCCGCAGATGCGCCACAAATCGCGCATTGGCCTGTGCTACCCATTCGGGTGACGGATGGACGCCGTGGCGCACGCGCAAGCTGACGCTGCGTCCGATGCTCGCAAAAAGAAGCGCGGCCACGAGCGGCGAAAGCGCCACGAAGCCGAGCATGAAAGCGAGCCGCTGCTTGTAAGCGATCGCTTGTAATACAGCGAGCGCGATCCCGAATGCGGCCAAGGCCACCGCTATCGTGGTCGACACAGGCACGCCGATCACGCTGCGTCTCCTCCGTCACCGAGCCGCTCTTCGATTCCAAACTCCTTAATTTTTTTGATCAAGGTCGTCCGGCTCACACCGAGACGCTCGGCCAGCTTGGTCTTGTTCCAACCGCACGAAACCAGGCCGCGCTCGATCATGTCCCGCTCCAGCGCCGAGACGGCCGACGCCAGATCGCCCTTCTCGCGAAACTTCGCCAGCGCGCGATCTTCCACCACCACCACCGTGTGTCCGCCCACCGAGCGCAACTCCGGCCCAATCAGTTCCGTGTCGCCTGAGAGCACCACCAGCCGTTCGATCTCGTTCTCCAGCTCACGCACGTTGCCGGGCCAGCGTGACGCAAAAAACGAAGCGAGGAGCTCCGGCATCAGCCGCTTGAGCGGACGCCCCGTCCGCTCCGCGTGCGCGCGGAGAAAGAAGTCCGCGAGGATCGGAATGTCGTCGAGGCGATCGCGAAGCGACGGCACTTCGATGTTGAGCACGTTAAGCCGGTAGTAGAGATCTTCACGGAACTGCTTCTTCTGCACCATGTCGCGCAGATCGCGGTTGGTGGCCGCGATGATCCGCACGTCCACTTCTTCGGGCTTAGTGCTGCCAACCGGCAAGAACGTTCCCTCTTGCAGCACGCGCAGGAGCTTCACCTGCATCGCCATCGAGCAGTCGGCGATTTCGTCGAGAAAAAAAGTTCCGCCATCGGCCGATTTGAAGAGGCCCGGTTTGTCACGCGCGGCACCAGTGAACGCGCCCTTCATGTAACCAAACAGTTCGCTCTCGAGCAGGTTGTCGTTGAGCGCGCTCATGTTCTGCGCCACGAACGGCCGGTCTTTGCGCGGCCCGTTGTAATGCAACGCGCGCGCGATCAGCTCCTTGCCTGTGCCGTTTTCGCCGGTCACCAGAACGGTGGAATCGCTCTCCACCAGCTTCGAGAGCAGCGCGAAGAGCCGCTGCATGGCCTGCGATTTTCCGATGATGTTCCCAAATTGGTAACGCCCGCCCAACTCGCGCGACAGCTCCGCGATGCGCCTTTCCTTCTGCTGCACGGTGCTCTGAAATTCCACGATCTCCTCGACCGTAGTTTCCAAAAGGTCCTTGAAATAATCGAAGTCGCGCCGCGCCAACGTGGCGATGCCGTCGAAGGCGCGGTCCATGTCGACCACCGGTAACCGCATCCGGCGCGCGTTGTCGATGACCGTTGGCCGCGCCGTGGCCATGTCTTCCTCGAGGAGAAAACCGCACGCGAAGATCGATCCCTGGTATTCGCCGTCGAGCACGATCGGCGCGGCGATGACGTTGATGCCCATGTGGCAGGGCCCAAGGAGCCGCGCTTCGACTTTGTCTTTTCCGCGCAGCCCGACGATGGCTTTTTCGATGCTGCGGTTACAACGCGTAAAGCCTTCTTTTCCGCTCAGGCACGATTGGCAGATGCGGTTGTGCGGCGGAACTACCACGCCTTTACCGTGGTCGACCACGAATCCCGTGGCATCGGCGTAGGCGAGCTCGATGTTCCACCATTTGCGAATCGTCTCGCGAATTTTGCGGACGATGTGGAGTCCTTCGAGCTGAGTCGTGTCTAGGGCCATCGCGGCCGCGGATCATAGCACCGGCGAAACCGCTGCCCAGATGGCCGCCTCTACGTCATCCGGGGGACGCTCGCCATCCACCGACACGCAGGCTTGCGCATCTTCCAACATCCAGCTGAGCGCCTGCTCGTATTGGCGCGCGACGTGCTCCTGGATGTCGAGCTTTTCGAAGCGATCGGGCTGACCTCCGCGTGCGGACACCCGCGCCAACGCTGTCTTTGCGCTGACACGCACGAAGACGGTCAGGTCGGCCCTTGGCGCGAGGCGATTGATTTCCGCAACCCATTTCATGTCGTGATCGGTGGACTGGTAGGCAAGCGACGACATGACGTAACGATCGCTGACCACCACGGAGCCGGCCCCTACCTCTGGCGCCACTTCATTGGCGACATGGTCCACGCGATCGGCGGCGAAGAGCAGCGCCAGCGCGCCATGCGGCAACGCGCGTGCGGAGCGATCGGCAAGCGCTTGGCGAATGAAACGACCGATGGTGCCATCGCTAGGCTCGCGCGTGGCGGCCGCAGCGTGACCGGCGCGAATGAGACGCGCCACGAGCCGCGCGGTTTGCGTTGTAGTTCCCGCGCCATCGAGGCCTTCGAGCGCGATGAGCTTGCCGCTCACGGTTGCGTTCCCGCCGCGCCACCGCTCCACGGCTCGTCGAGCTGCAGCTCGCGGCGCAGCGTTTCCATGCGCGCCTGAACGTGCGCTTCCGCGGCAGCAAGCCGCTTGGCCCGCGTATAACAAGCGAATACATCCACGATCAGCAGCAAATCGAGCAGCACCAGCGGGTACCAGGCATACGGCGGCCGCGCGCTGTCATAGAGAAGTTTGCCGCAAACGCCGCTGAGCGTCGCCCAGAGGAAAAATTCAATGGAGGCGCGCGCGTAAGCGTCGACGGAGGTGCGCACGGCGGCCGCCTTCGAAACTTCCGACAATTCAGAGCGTAGCTCGGCGGCGCGATCGGCCATGACGGCTTATAGCGAATTCGACAGCGGGGAGGGAATGGACAAGCGGCGAGTGTCGCTCGCCTCGAGATAACGCGCGATGGCGCTTTGGGCGGCGTCCACCGTGGCCGTCACCTCGATCGGCGCGTTCGCGCGGCGCGACGCAGCGCCCGCTAGTCGTCCCTCGTGATACGCCGCCTTGAACTCGCTGAACTTGAGTCCGTGCGCGGTTGCCAACACCACCACGCGATCCTTCGCGCCAACCACACCACGTCGCGCCGCCTTGCCCACCGCCGCCAGCGCCACCGCCGTCTGCGGACACACATACAACCCGGTGCGATCCGCTTCCGCCGCGGCTCTTCCCAATTCATCTTCCGTCACGCTCTCCGCGGTTCCGCCACAACGTTGCAACGCCCGAATCGCGCGCCGTACCGAGACGGGATTACCGATGCGAATCGCGCTGGCCGCGGTGGCGCCTGCTTCGCGCGCTTCGAATTTCTCGAAACCGCTCTCCGCCGCGCGCGCCAACGGATCCGCCGCCGACGCTTGACCAACGAGTAGCCGCGTGTGTCGGGCGATGAGACCCGAAGCTTCCGCGATCTCAAGCCCCGCACTGGTTGCCGCGGTGTTGCCCAAATTTCCACCCGGAAGCGCGATCCAATCTGGCGCGGTCCACGAGAGCTGCTCGCAAATTTCGAGCGCGGCGGTCTTCTGTCCCTCGATGCGCAACGGATTCATCGAGTTCGCCAAGTAGAGCTGCGACGCCAGCGGCGAACGTTCCACCAGCTCGCGAACGACCGACATGCAGCCGTCGAAATCGGTTTGCAGCGCCAGCACCAGCGCGCCGTGCGCGAGCGGCTGGAGCAACTGCGCCGTGGTGATTTTCGCATTGGGCAGCAAGACGATCGCCGGCAGATCCGCGGCTGCCGCATAGGCAGCAAGCGCCGCTGATGTATCTCCCGTCGAGGCGCAGAGCACCGCGCGAATCGGCGCTCCCGCTCTGCGCAGCGCCACCACCGCGGAGACCAACACCGTCATTCCGAGATCTTTGAAGCTCCCCGTCAGCGACTGACCGCACTGCTTGATCCAAAGATCAGGCACGCCCAAGATCGCGCCAAGTCGCGGTGCGGGAACAAGCGGCGTGCGGCCTTCGCCGAGCGTGACAATGGATTCTTCGGCCAGCCCAGGGAGAACCCACTCGCGTTTCGACCAAACGCCGCTCGCATCAGCACCAACGCCAACGCGCAAACGTGCTTCGAAACGCGTGTGCCACGTCGCCGCGCGCTCGGCGGCCACCGCGGTCAGATCTTGTTTGACATCGAGGAGCTCGCCGCAACGCGCGCAGGTGGTGCGCGGCGATGTGGAGAGCCACGGAATTCGTTCGCCACAACCTGCACCGCAAACGAGCGCGCACGACGTCATGGGAGCTCCCGGAGCGGCATTGGCGTGTGACACTTTTCGCAGATCACCGCGTGCGGAACGCGCGACTGGCACGTTGGGCAAGCAACGATGGGTGTCGTGCGTTGACGCCCGGGTGGCGCAACTTTTCCCGTGACGCGGCCGCAGAGATCGCACGCACGTCCAGCGAGCGGCGCACCGCAGGCCGCACAGAATTCTTGCGCGGATGCCGGCGTCCGTGCTTCGCTCGGCGCCTCACGCCCCAAATCGAAGTCGGGCAACGGTTCGGGGGCCACGGCAAGCGCACGATCAGCCAACCTGGTCTGTTCCAGATCGGGTACGCGCTCGACAACTGCGGCACTGGTCTTGGGCTGCGCGGTGGGCGCAAAACCCTCTATGGGCGCGGGCGTCACAATCAACGCGGACGGCGAACCGAGCGCCATTCCGCACACCGTGCAGAGCGACGAGGGAGGCTGATCCGTTTCGCAGACGGCGCAAATCACCCTCGTAGTTTACGCCCCCGCGCCGGTTAGCGGAATTCCGGACGTTCCGTGGTCTACGCCCCCGCGCCGGTGAGCGGGATTCCGGAAGGGACTCGCCGCCCCTCCCCGTCGAGCAAAGCTCGCCGGGGACCCCACCTTGCTTCGGCGCGACTCCGCGCCGCGGTCGCCTTTGGCGTCCGATTCGTTCAACGTTCCGTGGTCTACGCCCCCGCGCCGGTTAGCGGAACGAATCGGACCGGGAGCAGCGTTTTCACGCGCAATCCCGACGGTTCGCGCGTCCAGAGTTGCAGGACCTGTGCGTCGCTACCCACTGGCGCCACCAGCCTGCCGCCGATCGCCAGCTGCTCGAAAAGCGCGGGAGGCACGACGCGCGGCGCGGCGGTGACAAGAATCGATTCGAACGGCGATGCTTCCGGCCATCCGAGCGAGCCATCGCCTTGTCGCAGATGAACGCGGTAGCCGAGCGTATCGAGCGCCTGCTTCGCACGCGCGTGAAGCTCCGGCACGATCTCTATTGAATAGACTTCCGCGCCCAACGCGCAGAGTACGGCGGCCTGGAAGCCGGAGCCTGTGCCGATCTCAAGCACGCGCGCACCGTGATCGATCGTAGCGACGCTCGTCATGAGCGCCACGACGTAGGGTTGAGAAATGGTTTGGCCGAAGCCAATGGGGAGCGCTTCGTCGAAGGCGGCTTCCTCGCGCAACTCCGTTGGGACGAACGCTTCGCGCGACACCCGCGCCATCGCCGCAAGGACGCGCTCGTCGCGAATTCCGGTTTCTCGCAGGTGATCGAGAAGTGATGAGCGCACGCGAATAAGTTAACGCCTACCCCACGCGCGACAACGAAAGACGGCCCGCCCAGCGCGTGTGCACCGCTTCGCGCAGCAGGCGATGCTCTGGTTTCTCGAGCTCCGGATCGGCGCCAATCAACTTGAACGCGTCCTCGCGCGCACTTGACAAAATATCAATATCGCGCGCCAGGTCCGCCACCGCGAGATCGGGCATTCCACTCTGCCGCGTGCCCAAAAACTCGCCCATGCCGCGCAGCCGCAGATCTTCCTCCGCGATGCGAAACCCGTCGGTGGTCGACTCCATCACGGAGAGCCGCTCGCGCCCCACCGCGCTCTGCGCATGCCCGGCGACGAGCAGGCAGTAGCTTTTCGCCGCGCCACGGCCGACACGTCCGCGCAGCTGGTGCAGTTGCGAAAGTCCAAACCGCTCTGCGTGTTCGACCACCATCACGCTAGCGTTGGGTACGTCGACGCCGACTTCGATCACCGTCGTGGCCACCAAAATTTTCGCGCGCCCCGAGCGAAACCGCTCCATCACCGCGTCCCGCTCTGCCGCCGCGAGTCGTCCGTGCACGAGCGCCACTTCGCAGTCCGGAAAGACTTCTTTCGAGAGCCGCGCGTGCTCGGACACGGCGTTTCGCAGCGTGGCCAGGAGCTCGGACTCCGACTCTTCCACCAGCGGCAGCACCACGTAGGCTTGCCGTCCCGCGGCGATTTCGCGACGCACCAGCTCGTAGCAACGCGGGCGCGACTTCTCGCTGAAAACTTTGGTGGCGATCGGCGTGCGGCCCGGCGGCAGCTCGTCGATCACCGTGACATCGAGATCGCCGTAGAGCGTGAGTGCCAGCGTGCGCGGGATCGGCGTGGCGGTCATCACCAGCGAATCCGGCCGCACCCCTTTCTCGATGAGGCGGGCGCGTTGCAACACGCCGAAGCGGTGCTGCTCGTCGACGATCACGAGGCCAAGTTTCTCGAACCGCGTCGACTCCTCGGCCAGCGCGTGCGTGCCGATGGCGAGCTGCACGTAACCTGTGCGAAGCGCGCGCGCCACGTCGGCACGTGCTTGCGTCTTTTGCGACCCCGTCACCAGCGCGCAGCGCACGCCGCTGCCCTCGAGCAGGCGCGACAGATTTCGGAAGTGCTGCTCCGCCAGCAATTCCGTCGGCGCCATGAGCGCGGCCTGCGTGCCGCCTTCGATCGCAAGCAGCGCCGCGCACAGCGCCACGGCGGTTTTCCCGCTGCCGACGTCGCCTTGAAGAAGACGGCTCATCGGCTCCGGCCGTTTCATGTCCTCAGCGATTTGCGCCAACGCTCGCGCCTGCGCGCGCGTGAACTTGAACGGCAGCCGCGACGTCGCGCGCGCGATCGATGCATCGGTGATCGGAAAAGCGATGCCACGTTCGATTTTCACGCCGCGTTTTTTCAACGCCAGCCCGAGCTGAATCAGAAACAGCTCGTCGTACGCAAGCCGGCGGTGCGGTGGCGATGTGCGTGCGTCGAGCGTGCGCGGATCGAGATCGTCAGCCGGAAAGTGCGCCGCAGGAAGCGCTTCGCCAAGCGGCATCAGCGCCCGCGCGGTGCGCAGCGATTCGGGAAGCGGATCGACAATCGCGCCGCGCGTCGTCTCCACCGCGCGTTGCGTGAGGCGCCGCATCGTGCGTTGCGAGACGCCGACGATCTCCGAGTAGAACGGCACGATGCGCCCGAAAGATTCGTTGGTAACTTCGGCGTCGCCGTCGAACAACTCCAAATCTGGATGCGAAATCGATCGGCCAAAACGAGGGTTGTCGCGAACCTCGCCCGAGAGAATCACGCGCGCGCCGAGTGTGTAGCGCTTGAACATGCCGGGATGAAAACGCCACCACTGCGCGCGCACGCTGCCGGTGGCGTCGCCGATCACCATTTCGTACGCGCGGCGTCGGCCTTTGAAGACGGGGCCCAGCTTGGAGATGGAGCCCATGGCCACGGCGTGCGCACCGCCTTGCAACGACGCGATGGGTTGGATGTCGCGGCGATCTTCGTAACGCCGCGGGAGGTAGTGCAAAAGATCACCGGCGGTGGCGAGGCCACGTTCGGCGAAAAGTTTGACGGCGTCGGAGCGGGCACCGAGGGCGGCGAGCGACGTGGTGAGCGGAGAAACGGGATGGGCCGCGAGCTTGGCCTCACTCTGGCCCTCGCCCTTTGAGGGAGCGGGGAATTTCAACAACGCGACAATTCGCTGCACCCGTTTTTTTCGTTCAGCGATCGACCGCGATTCGAATCCATCGACTTCGCTGAGCAGCGCATCGAGCAACGGTTTTGCCGCACCATCCGCGCGCGCGCGCTCCACCGCGCTGCGCACCGTTTCGTCGAATCCGCGCAGCGTGGCGAGGTTCTTAAAATCCGCGCGTGCCGCGAATGCCAGCGGCGCCTCGAGCGTGCGAAGCGCATCGACCCAACGGTCAGGCATCGTCGAGATCGGCCGCGTCGGGGAGCGGATCCTCGATAAACGACACGCTAAGAATTTCGAATTCCTTCTCGCCGCCCGGAGAGCGCACCGTCGTGAAATCGCCCACTGAGCGACCGACCAGCGCGCGCGCGATCGGCGATGTGACGGAGATGCGGTTCTTCTTCATGTCCGCTTCCATCTCGCCGACGATGCGATAGACCACCGCGGCCTCGCTCTCGACTTCGCGTAATTTCACCGTCGCGCCAAACACCACGCGTTCGCCGGAGAGGTTGCGCACGTCGATCACTTCCGCGCGCGACAAGAGATCCTCGACCTGCTGGATGCGGCCCTCGATGAAGGACTGCTTCTCTTTGGCCGCATGGTATTCGGCGTTTTCCTTCAGGTCGCCATGGTCACGCGCAACCGAAATCTCCTGCACGATGCGCGGGCGATCAACCGACTTGAGGCGCTTCAACTCCACGCGCAGGCCGAGATGTCCGGGCCGAGTGATGGGAACGCGAATGGGTGCGGGCATGGCTTTTCCTTACGGTTCGTTCGGGTCAAAAATTAGATGATGACAATTCCGTCTTCGCTGTCGTGCTCGCCCGCGAGAAGGTGCTCAGCGATCGATTTGCGTTGCGCGGTGAGATCGCTCACCACTTCCAACATCTGCGGATGCGTAAACTTCAGCAGATCGAAATCCGACTTCGCCAGCCGCAGCACCAGCGATCGCCGCTCTGCAAGAACCGTCGCCATGGCCGGCTCCAGCGTGAGCAAGCTCATCTCGCCGAAGATGTCGCCTTCGCGCAGCCGCCCCAACTCGAGCGTTCCGTCGTCGGTTTTCTTCACCGCTTTGAGCGCGCCGTGCATCACGACATAAAGCCCATCGGACTTGGTCCCTTCCGTGATGGCCGCTTGCCCCGCCGGAATTTCGCGCAACCGAAATTTCTCGATGAGCGACCGCCGCTCGGCGCGATCATAAACCTTGAAGAGCGGACTCATGTTCATCACGTTGGAGAGCAGCCGCTGACGGTAAAATTTCTTCAGCACCACGATGACGCCGGCGTGATCGCGGACCAGATCCATCAGCACCACATCGCTGATTTCGAGCAGCTCGCTCTCCTCGATCGCAACAACATTGGCGAGACGTGGCGCGCTCGACAGAACGGCCATCTCGCCAAAAAACGTTCCTTCCCCGAGCGTGGCGAGCGTGACCTCGCCCTCGAGCGTGGCCTTGGTCACCTTCACTTTGCCGCTCACCACAATGAAAAACGAACGCCCCGCTTCGCCTTCGGTGATCAACTTTTCGCCAGCGTGCGTGCGCCGAAAGTCGAGCTTGTTGGTGAGCTGAATAAACGCGTCACGCGACAGATCGCTAAAAAGCGGAACGCGCGACTTATCGATGACCACGCGCGGCTTGGCTTTGCCTGACTCTTGACCCGGCAGAGCGATTGACCCGGTCGGCGGCGCCGTGACGATCTCGTCGTCCTCCGCCGGCGGTCCGCAGAGAATGTCGGCCAGCGCGAGATTGGGGTCGGATGCCCGCGCCACCGGTGGCATGGACCTCGGTTCGTCGAGATCGAGATTGATCGTCAGAGGCGAGCGCACCGGCGCCGCCGGCGGTGGCGGCAGCGGCGGATCGAACGGCTCTAGATTCGCCGGGTCAAAGATCGGATCGAGCGACTCCATTTTTAGCGCAGTCGCAGACGGCGTTTCCGGGACAAGTGGTTCCTCTTCGAGATCGAAGACCGGCTCGGCGACGATGGTCGGCTGCACCACGACCTGGATCGGCGGTGGAAACACAGCGGCCGCGGACGGGTCTAACGGAGGGCTAGTCCGCCGCGGCGCAACGGACGCAGGCGATGATACCGGGGAAAAAACCGCGCCAGGAGCGGGCGACCGCTTCCCGCGCGGCGCAGCACCAGTCGGCTTGCCATAACGCTGGAGAACCAGATCCGCCAACGAGGTTTGCGCTTCATGATGGCTGGGATCGATTTCCAAAATCAGTTTGCACGCCGCAATGGCCTTAATGACCTGGTTGTCCTGCGCAAAGGCATCGGCCGCCGTTCGGTAGGCCGCAATGGCCTTCTCCTTTTGATTATCCCGACGGTACGCGTCGCCAAGCTTCAAACGATGCTGCACGTCCCTCGGCTCGAGCGCGACGATTTCCTCGAGCGCCTTGGCCGCCTTATCGAACTTGGCTTTGCGGAAATATTCCGCGGCCTCGTCCTTCAGCCTTCGTATGTCGACGTCGCGTGCCATGGTGAGCGATCGATCACTATACGAAATCCCAAGCCAGCACGCTCAGATTTCGAAGGCAATCTCGGCGGTGGTTTCTGCTCCCATTTCGTGCTAGCCCGCAAGCGTGCACATTCTCCTTGCCGTCATGGGACTCGGGATGTTGGTGGCCATTCACGAGGCCGGGCATCTCTTCGCGGCGCGCCTGCTCGGCATGCGGGTCGAGGTCTACAGCATCGGGTGGGGCCGCGCGATTTGGAGCCGCGTCGGCAAGAGCGGTACTGAATATCGCATTAGCATCGTCCCCATCGGCGGCTACTGCCGCATCGCTGGGATGGCCGAAAGCGAGAGCGACACGTCCGGTGCGTCGGATCCCGACAGCTACGCAGCCAAGCCGCCCTGGAGCCGCTTCGCCGCCATCGCCGCCGGGCCGTTGATGAACTACGCCACGGCGTTCGTCTTGGCGTGCGGACTCTTGATGGCTGGCCGTCCGGCACCGAGCAACATCGTGGATGAGATCGTCCCCGGCAAACCCGCGGCCCTGGCGGGCGTGCAGCCGGGGGATCGCATTTTGTCAATTGGCGATCGGACCACCAAACGCTGGGCCGACATTCCTCCGGCCGTGGAAGCACTCGGTCCACGCGGCGGAACAATGGTGGTTGAACGCGGCGATCAAAAACTCTCGCTGGAGCTGCACCCGTCGCTCGAGGGCGGGACACCGCGCATCGGTGTCGGCAGGCCACGCGCTGTCGCGGAACCCGGACTTCCGCCGCTCACGGCTTTCACCTCCGCGGCGCGCTGGGTTTGGGAAAACAACGCCGAAATCGTTCGCTCGCTGGGCCGCATGGTACGCGGTCGCGAGAAGGCCCAGCTCTCGGGCCCGTTGGGCATCGTTCGCGAAACCGCCGAACAGGCTTCGCGCGGCGCGCTGAGTTTTTTGGTCACCCTTTCGTTGCTGTCGGTGGCGCTGGCGATTTTTAATTTTCTGCCGATTCCGCCACTCGATGGCGGACGGCTCGTTTTTCTGGTGATCGAAATGGTGGCAGGCCGCCGCGTGCCAGCGAAGATCGAGAACGCCGTGCACATCGCTGGATTCGCGATGTTCTTGATCCTCGTGGTGATCGTCAGCGCCGGAGACATCATGCGCTGGGCGCATGTGATTACAGGGAAGTAGTTGAACGTCAGCGCCCCGCGAAAAATCGTCACGGCCGGCCGAAAAGTCGGCCATGACGAACGGACAGAACGATTCGAAATAGCTATTTCGCGCAGGCCGCCCGCATACAGACCGTAGACGCCGCGCACCACTTCCCGCCCAAATAACTCACGCACTGCGTCCCCGTCGGGCAGCCGCCGCTCGAGCAGTCGCACGAAAGCTGATCGGGATGCGCCTTGTCTGGTGCGGCGCAGGTCACGCCCGGCGCGCAGTCGGACGCAACTTGGCACTGCGCCAAAATCGGTCCGCAGTGAAAACGGCTCGGGCACTGCCCAGGTGGCGCCGCCAGGTCGCAACCCACGAAGCAGTACGTTTGAGTCGGAGAAACTTGCAGGCAAAGGTTCTTGTTGTTGCGCTTGGGCAACGGGTCCTTGTTGCAGTCATCATCGCTGGCGCAGGTGGCGTCCCACTGCTCCTGCGGCCTGTCGTAGCAGGCGCCGTGTGCGGTTCCCGAGGGACAGGCCGGCGCTCCGTTTTCGCCGCAGCAGAGCTGACCGCAGGTGCAGTCGGAGTTCGCGCCACCGGCGGCGTCGCATCCCAACTTCACGCATTTTCCACTCTGACAACCGTAACCGAGCGCGCAGTCGTTGGCCGGTGGCGGACGGCAGTCTGTCTTACAAGCGTGTGCGGATGTATCACAGTAGCCTTTGGAGTTCTCGGCGGTTCCCGCGGGACATTCCACGTCGCCGAGGCACTGGCCTTCGGGCAACGTGCACCGCAGGACGGGATTGTCTTGGCCTTCGCTGCGGCAGGTCTCGCTCGACGGGCAACTCGTGCTGGTACACGGCGAGCCGCATTTTCCACGGTTGTAGTTGGGTACGCCGGCCGTGGTGAAGCGCGGATCGAGGTGACACACTCCGCCGGCGGGGCAATTCGAAGCGCCGGTTTTCAGATCGAAGTCGCAGGCCTCCGAACAGAGACCGCGTGCGATGTCGCAGATCGGCCGCGCCGAAGCGGGATCACATTCAGTATCTTTCGAACAGGCCGCGACGGACGAGCAGCTCCCGCTGCCCGGCTGACAAGCCGCATCGCTGGTGGCGATGTAGCCACGTGGGCAGCCACCGCCCGCTTTGACCGGCAAACAAAATTTGCCGCTGCCAACCGTGCCGCAAGCACCGGGCGTATCGAAGGCAACCGTGATGTTGCCGCACTCCACATCGCGCGCGCAGGGCATACAGAACGCGTGGCGCGGGCGGCAAACGCTATCGGCCGGATCGCAAAAGCAACCCTGGCTGTCGCAGTAGTCGGGATGCGCGGGGTCGGGTTGGTATTCACAATCAGACTGCGAAGTGCAGGCTTTAGCAGCGAGGCAAGTTCCGCTCGATCCGCAGTAGCGATTGGCACCACATGCAGCGTCGGTGCAGCTGGGGCCAGCGTCGGCACCGCCATCCGTTTTGCCACCGCCGCCGTCCGAAACGCCGCCGTCAGCGGGCGTGTTGGAGTTGGAAGAATGGGTGCAAGCGAAAGCCAGCGACAAAATAAAAACGCGGAAGATGGCTGTGGTCATGAGGCCGAACATTTTGCACGGCTTCGAGTGGGAACGCCACCCGAGGCTAGAAGGACCAGCCTAGCTGGATCCGTAGGCGAGGCACCCATTGGGAAGATGACGCGGTCGAGCTGATCGTTCCATCGGAAGCGGATGCTCTCGCGGCCAAGTAGTCAGCGCCAGCCTGTGCCTCGAATGTAAACCCGACATTGGTCGCAATTTTGTAGCCCAACAGCGGACCAGCACCGAAAGTGCTCGCGCCCCCTTTCACTGAGGCTGTTCCGCCGGTGGTACCGATGTAGACCGCCTCCAGACCAGCCTGCATGCCGTGTTCGAAATAGCCGAAAGGATAGAAGAGCCCCTGCGTTGCGACCACGTAGTTCGAACCTTTCATGCCCGAGGGATCCGACCAGGGACCCCAACCTCCGTACGCTACGACGCCAACTTTATCGAGGACGCGGTACTCGCCGGTGACCTCGAAGAGCTGCACCGTCGGACCATCGACCTGGGCTCCGTCGTGTGTTGCCGGAGTGACCGAATGGGTCGGAATCGCTAGCAGCGGATCGACCGTGATCGATATTGAGTGTTGCGTGTCTTTGGCGCGATCGGCCAACGCAGAAGCGCTGGTCAGCAGAAACGCAATGGCAAGCAGTCGATGCATGATTTCTCCTCGGCGATATTCTACGGTGCAGGCGGTGGAAGGTTACCGCCCTCGCTTCCGCGGCCCAAAATAAACGCCTACAGCGGAATCGGATCGCGCGACCGCGTCGGGGCGACCGAAAGCAACGCCCCCGCCAGCGCCACTGGAATCACGTGGACGAGGTGAAATCCCACGGCGGCGGCGATCGCGGACTCGCGCGGAACACCGAGCGAAACCAGCGCCAACACCGTTCCCACTTCGAAGGTGCCGACGTTTCCCGGTGGCGACGGCACGATGAGCGCGAGGTTGAGCGCGAGCAACACGATAAGCGTTCCGGCGACGCCAATGTCGACGCCAAACGCCTTCAGCGCGAGCGCCGTGGTGGTCAGCTCCACGAGCCATCCGGCCAGCGCCCAAACTGTTGCGATCGCCAACGTGCGCGGGCGGCGAAGACCGATCAATCCCGCCGCGAGGTGCAACAAGATCGTGCGCCAGCCATGCGTCGGCGCCGTGGACGGTTCGCGCGCAACCAGAAATGAGATGCCGAGCATGACCAAAAGCAACGGCACCAGCGCGGCCAAACTGGCACGAATCCAGGCGGGCGTGGGAACCGCGAAAAGTCCGAGCGACAAGAGGACCAGCGTCACGCCGTTGACGAGATGATCGGCGGCGAGCGAGCCAATCAACGTTCCGCGATCGAGTGAGGAGCGGCGCGCCAAATATTCGACGCGAACAAACTCGCCACCGCGGGCGGGCAAGATCAGCGACGCGGCGAATCCCGACAGCAGCGCGAAAAATGTGGACGCAAAGCGCGGCGCGGGACCGGCCGGTTGAAGCACCGCCTGCCAGCGCGCGGCTTGCAGCAGCAGCGCGAGACCGTTGAGCGCGGCGGCAACGATCAGCGGGAGGATCGAAACGTGAGTCAGCGATCGAGCAAGCATTGAGAAATCGAGGCCATGTAAAAGAAGCATGACCAGCAACGTGATCGCAGCGAGCCACAGAAAGCGGCGGCGCCATTTTTCCCTCCCCCTTGACGGGGGAGGGTCAGGGTGGGGGTACACGCACTTGCTCTCGATCCCGATCACCCCACGCAAGCCCTCCCCCGAAAAAGGGGGAGGGGATCAAGCTCAAAAGCTCCGGCAGCGTGATGAACGCGAGACCTTTCGCTCGATACCGCGCCACGATTTCCGCGATCGCTTCTGCGGTCGCCACCCGCCGCGGCGACCGTGCTGCGGTCGTACCATCGTGCAGCAGCAGAATGTCTCCGGCGCGCGGATTTTCACTCGCGGCCGACGCGATTTGCGCAGCGGTGCGCGGCTCGGTGTCCCATGCACCGCGCGTCCAAGCGACGAGTCGCAATCCCCGCTCGGCGAGGGCACGGCGCAACAGTGGACCCTTCCAACCGCGTGGCGCTCGAAACAGCGGCGCGGGCTCCACACCGCAAGCGCGCAGCGCCGCGCGTCCATCGTCGATCTCGCGCGCGATCGTGCGCGGGCTGGCCAGCGCCAACGCGCGATGGCTGTAGGTATGCAAGCCGATGGCATGGCCGTGGCGCGAGATGGCGCGAATCAACCACGGACGTGCTTGGGCCTGCGCGCCCACCACGAAAAAGGTCGCCCTCACCTGCGCGCGCGCGAGTGCGTTGAGCACCAGCGGCGTGTCGCGCGACGGACCGTCGTCGAATGTCAGCGCCGCCATTTTCCCGGCACGCGAACCATGCGTCACGCTGTCACCGAAGGGATCGAAATCAACGACCAGCGCATCGAGCGCGAAGAGTCCGGCGCCGCCCGCCAGCGCCAAGAGGCCACCGCCGATCGCGCGGGAATCCGACGTGACGCAGAGCCTAGCGCCAAGCGCCGCGGCCCCCGTCCAACTCGCCGCCAACAGGCCAACTTGGCCGATGCGACGAAGCGGTGGGATCATCCGGCCGCTCGCTCGTAGACCTGCACGATGCGCTGCGTGATGAGCGACCAATCGTATTGGCGCACCGTGAGACGGCCCGCCGCGCCATAGCGCTGACGTCGATCGGAATCGCGCAGGATTTGCGACAGCGCAGACGACAACGCGCGCGGCGATCGCGAATCGACCAGCCGCCCTTGTACGCCGTCCTGCATCACCGAGCGAAAACCGGGGATGTCGCTGGCCACGATCGGCTTGCCCGCGGCCATGGCTTCGAGCAGCGTGATCCCAAACGACGCGATCGAAAAAGGCACGCACACCACCGACGCGCTGGCGTAATAGCTTGGAAGTGCGGCGAGCTGCGGCCCTGCAAATTCCACGGACGGCCCCGCCGCCGCCTCGTAGCGCGCACGCAACGGACCGTCGCCAACCACGATGAGTCGCGCATCCAGTGGCGACGGCAAGAGTTTCATCGCCTCGAGCAACGGCTCAAGTCCGCAACGCGGCTCGAGCCGACCGACGAAGAGAATGCTGGGTCTTCCATCCGCGAAGACCTCCAGCGGCGGCGCGGCGGCGAACTTGGCGCAATCGACGCCGTTGGGAATCACCGAAAATTCGGCGCGGAAATAACGGTGAATCGCATCCGCCGCGAGCTGACTCACCGCGATGCGTGCCCGCAACCGATCCATCACGCGCTGCAAGGGCCGGCGCAGAAATCGCAAGAGCGCGCTCTGCGTAAAATAGGTGTGGAAGGTACCGATCGCGGGCGTGTCGAGCGCCAGCAGCGCCACCAGCGGCAACGTCGGCGAAAGCGGCGCGTGCAGATGCAACACGTCGAAATGCTCGCGGGCATCCAACTCGCGCAGTGAACGCGCCACGTGACCACCCACCGAAACACGGGCCACCGATCCGTTCATGATCAGCGGCCGGCTCTTGGAAAGCCGCACCACACCCGACTCCCGCTCGGGCGGCGACAAAGGAAGCGCGGGATCATTCACTTCGGCAGTGACGATCGTCGCGCGATGCCCGAGCCGTACCAACTCGCGCCGCAAATGGAAGACGTGTTCCTGGATGCCCCCGAGCGTTGGCGCGTAATACTCGGTGACCAGGGCGATGTTCACGGCGTGGCTCGCCGAGGGACAAGCAACGCGGCCGCGAGTGAAACGATGACACCGAAGATGGCCGCGACGTTCATTTCGAAAAACGCCCAGCGCATACGCCAGGCGCGCCAGCGTTGGTTCCAAACCGATGGCGCCGAAGCGGAATTTAGACGCACCGACATGGCTCAAGACTAAGCATCCGGCGCGGCGACGGCACGCTGGCAAACCCTGATATATTCACAACCTCTCCATGCCCCGCTCCGTTCGTACCTCTGTGCGCCACGTGCTTCAGGCCGCGGATGCCGCGTGGCTTCTGACGTTCGTGGTGCTGGCCGTGGCGTATCTAGTGCTGAAATTGCCGCACGCGCCGGCGGATCTCAGCCGCTTCAACCCCGAGCAGATCGAGGGAATCCGGGCCGTCGACACCACCGCGCAACAGCAGGCACACCGTGCGGCGCTCCTCTGTATCGCGCTGTTTTGCGCGGGCGGCGCGTTGGTCTGGCCGCGGCTTGTGCGCCCGCGTGCTTCGGCGATGGCGCAGGAACTCGTGGAAGGCTTGCGTGCAATTCGTCGTCGCGCAGGCATCGCGGTGGCGCTGGGCCTGGTCATCTTCGTGGCCTTGGCGTACCCCGCACAACAAGCGGCGGTAACCTTCGTCTGCTGCGCGCTAACCATCCTCGCCGCCGTATTTCTCACCCCGCTGCGGCGCCCGATGGCCGCGCGAATCTTCACCGCGATTCTGGTATTGGAAGCGCTCTTCTTCATGCTCCCGGGCCTTTTCGAGCACGCCGATCTCAGCATCTACAAAGACTGGTGGATTGTCGCCATCGAGCATCACTACAGCATGGTGGTCGGCGCTGGTGACCGGCTGGCGCAGGGCCGCGGCTGGTTCGACGGCGCCACGCCCTATTACGGCCTCCTCTTTCCCTCCGTGCTGGCCTTTCTCGAACGCCATTTCGGCATGCTCGATTTCGCGGGCCATCTGCGACTCATTCAAGGCCTGCAAATCATTTTTCTACTGCTCGCGGCGGCCGGCCTTTACCTCTGGAATCGACGGTCCCACGCCGCCATTCTCTTCGCGCTGCTGATGGTGTTGCCCTGGATTCACAACAACCACGAAGCGGTTTTCAAACCCAACCAGTCGGCGCTGCGCATGATCGGTTTTCCGCTGGGCGTTCTCGGCCTCCTCTTGATTCGACGCCAACCACGCGTGCGCGGCGCACTGGCCTTGGGTTTCTTGGCCAGTTTTCTCTTTCTGCTGAATCCTGAGACGAGCTTCTGCTTCATTCTTGCGTATCTTGTTTTTCTGGCTGCGCGAATCGAACGGCCTTTTCTTTCCCACGCCACAAGAATGGGCGCGGCCTTTATTCTCGGCGCCGGCGCACAGCTTTTCTTGTTCTGGGTATTGTTCGGAATCGCTTTTTCAGACTGGGATCTGGCCGCGAAAATCTCGGGCACCTTTCATCTCCTGGGCCGTTACGGCGCTTACGCACGCGGCATTCCCTTGCACTTCAATCCGCTGGCGCTGGCGATATTTCTCCATGCCGCGCAGGTGCTCATCCACGCAGCGTTGCGCCGAAGCCAGTCCGTTCTTCAACCGCGCGAATCCTTTCGTGCGGCACTCGCTGCCCTCACGCTCTTTTGGCTCGCCTACTACGTGGGCCGTCCCGATAATTGGAATCTATGGACCTTTCTCTATTTGTACGGCTATTTCATTTCCGCTTGTTTTGATTCACGCTATTGGACGTTGTTAAGACGCCATGGCCGAGCCGGGTTTCTTCCTTGGCCCATTCTCATTTTGGTTGTTCTCCTGGGCCCGGTGACGCTCGCTGCGCAGGCTGGCGCGGTGAGCGACGTGGCTCAAAATCTTCCCACATTATTTGGCCCACGCACTGCCGCCGGACTCGTTTCCGGAACATGGATGTCGCCCTATTTGGCCGGCCCATTCCAGGAAAAAAGCGAATATCTGCAATCACTCAAAGACGAACAGCCGATTTATTTCACCATTAATTCCTATTTTATTCCGCTCCTGTCCGGCGTCGATAATCGGCTACCGTATCTCGATCCCATGGCGGAGACACTAACCAGACGCGATTTCGATATTCTGGTTGCGAAAACGCTGGCGCTCAAACCACGCCACATTCTTTTCGACGATATCGATGGGGCGATTACCAGCTTCGATAACGAGCGAACGTTCTACGTGCGGCTCAAACAAAGCCTGCTGGGCGCCTACCACTCGACGGGCACCACGCGCGGTTGGGAAGTTCTCGAGCGAAATGAGTAGACCGGCCGCCTGCTACGCTGATTGACGGCTCTTCTCGAAAGTGAGCGATGGCTCTTCCGCGCGCACAATGACGCCCTCGGTAATCTTGCATTCCTTAATCGATTCCCGATACGGCACGTCGTACATAATCTCCAGCATGGCGTTTTCCATAATGGCCCGAAGCCCGCGCGCACCCGATTTACGCAACATCGCCTCATGCGCAATCGCCCGCAGGGCTTCCTTGGTAAACGTCAGCTTCACGCGCTCCAAATCGAAGAGCTTCTGATACTGCTTCACCAGCGCGTTCTTCGGTTGCGTCAGAATAGTGACGAGATCGTCTTCCTTCAAATCGTCGAGCGTGGCGATAATCGGAAGCCGGCCGACGAATTCGGGGATCATGCCGAACTTCGTCAAATCTGCGGGCTCCACCAGCGCGAGCAACTCACCGATGCCACGCTCGTCGCGTGATTCAGTCTTGGCACCAAAACCGAGCTGCTTCACACCCACGCGCCGGCGCACGGCATTTTCGATTCCGTGAAAAGCGCCGCCAACAATGAATAGAATATTTGAAGTATCGACCTGAATGTATTCTTGCTGGTTGTATTTTTTTCCACCGCGCGGCGTGACGTTGGCGCGCGTTCCTTCGATAATCTTGAGCAGCGCCTGCTGCACGCCCTCGCCACCGACGTCGCGCGTGGGACTCGGGCTGTCGCCCTTGCGGGCAATCTTGTCGATCTCGTCGATGTAGACGATGCCGCGCGAACACTTTTCGACGTCGTAATCGGCGGCGTGGAGAAGGTTCTGAACGATGTTCTCGACGTCCTCGCCGACATACCCTGCCTCGGTGAGGCTCGTCGCATCGGCAATCGTGAACGGCACGTTGAGAAACCGCGCCAGGCTCTGCGCCAGCAGCGTCTTGCCGCTACCCGTCGGGCCCAAGAGAAGAATGTTGGACTTGGAAAGCTCGACGTCCTCGGGCCCGCTGGCGATGCTCCGCGAAACCTGCCCCGGCCGCGCCTTCCCTTTGCGCGAATAGATGCGCTTATAATGATTATAAACCGCGACCGACAGCGTCTTCTTGGCGCGGTCTTGGCCGATGACGTACTCGTCCAAAAAACCCTTGATTTCAACGGGCGTCGGCAGCGCAACCGCTGGACGCGCCTCTTCCCTATCGGACTCTTCGGCAATGATGTCGTTGCAGAGCTTGATGCACTCGTCGCAGATGTAAACCGTGGGCCCGGCGATAAGCTTGCGGACCTCGCGCTGCCCTTTTCCACAGAACGAACAAGAGAGGTTCTGATGGTGGTCGCGCTTGCTCACAAAGACCTCCGGTCGCGGCTCACAAATGCCTCCCTGCCCATCCGACGTCTCCCAACAAGCTTACCCGATCCGCCCCACTTAAGTCACCATGAAACGAAAAAGCCTCTCGCTCGCTTACAGAGTAGCTCTTTACTTTTAAGTATACGACACGCTGCCAACGCTCGCCATTTTGCTACGAATTGGAGACCACAAATGATTGTTATGGATGGACTAAGCGCACTCCATGTGGAGCCTCGAGGCGGCGGACCAAGCGCCAAAATCGCGCCCTTTGCCTCGGAACGTGCATTGGCACAACCCGTGCTTAGAGTACGAAGCAACCAAACGGAGAACCCCATGGCTGACCAACGCATTCACCCCCGCCGCCGCGTCCTTCTTCCAGTCGCTATTTCCGCGAATGGTCGGAGACTAAACGCGGTCGCTACCGACCTCAGCGCCGGCGGACTCTATCTGCTCGACGACGCTCGCCTAGCTGGTCTGGAGCGCATCGACCTAACCATCGGCCTACCCGACGGCACCAGCGTCGACGCGGCCGGCCTAGTCGCTCGCCAGCAGGTCGTGGCGCCGCGCGGGCTCGACGTTCCTGGATACGGCGTGCGGTTCGAGCAGCTCAATCCCGCTGCGGCCACGGCCATCGTGGCGTTCGTCGGATCGGGATCGCCGACCCGCGCTTCGCGCGCCGCTTAGCCGGCTTAGCCGTAGTGGGTCGCGCGCAAATCGACTAGCGTCGGGGCGTGAAGGCCCCACGCTCGCGCGCGATCGCTCCAGGCGACCTGGCGTTTCTCCTAGCAATAGCGGCGCTGGTTTTGGCCGGCGCGGTCGCGCGAATCCCCTGGCCGCACCAAGCTCCGGCTGATCAATTCACGCCGGAGCTCATCCGCTACTTCCACGTTTACGACAGCGCTGCGCAACGGCTTGGTCACCGCGCCGCGCTCTTTTTTTTAGCGCTTTTCGGATTGACCGCTTGGGCGACGCGAGGGCGGGTCGCCTTTCTCGCTCTTCCCGCCATCGCTCGTCTCGCTCGGATCTTCCGCCGCTCGGGCGGCTGGCTGATCTCCGCGGCGCTCTTGCCACTGCTGCTAGCTGGCTTCTCCACGCCCAAAATTCTGCTCACGCTGGCGAGCATCGGAATCGTCGCAGCTCTCGCGGCCACCGCGACGCAGTGGAAATCGCGGCTCGTGAACGGATCCCTCTGGCTCTTCGTCGGCGCCTATGCCGCGTTCTTGATGCTGCCCGGCCTCTTCGAAACACCCGATCTCTCAAGTTGGCGCGGCGCCGTTACCACCATCGAGCAGCACTATTCGTTGGCTTTCGGCGGCGCGATGCGCGTTGCGCAAGGCCAGCGCTGGTTTTCCGGCGCCACGCCCTACTACGGCCTTCTCCTCTCTTCGCTTCTTGCCACCGCCGAACGGCATCTCGGCATTCTCGATTTCGGCGCACACATTCGCTTGGTCCAGGTGTCGCAAATCCTCTTTTGCGCCTTGGCGCTTCTCTCGTACCGGCTCTGGGATCGCCGCGGCGCGCTCTTCGTGGCCGCGCCTTTTCTCCTCTTGGCACCGTGGATTCACAACAACCACGACGCTCTTTTTTATCCAAATCAATCCGCGTGGAGATCCATCGGATTGCCGCTGGCGGTCTTGGCGATTCTAAGCGCGCGCAAAATCAAGCCGTTTCCAGCGACGTTTTTCCTGGGCGTCTGCGCCGGTCTCTTTCTGCTGCTCAATCTCGAAACCGGCATCTGCCTCGCCTTCGGATGCGTGATCTTTCTCCTCGGAAAATCCGAAAATCTAACACCGTCGATGGTCTTGAAACTTGGCATTTTGTTCATTCTCGGCACCGCGCTTCCGCTCGGTATCTACGGCGTTTCGGGATTCCAAGATGCGCTGATCCTTTTCCGCCACTTCTCCGGTGGCTTTGGCGGCGAACCCTTTTATCCAGATCCCGCCGCGCTCCTGATGTTCGTTCACGCCAGTGCGATTCTTCTCGGCGCCACGATTGTTCGCGCCAAACGGCCGCTCCACGCGAACGAAAGTTTCCGCGCGGCCATTGCCGGCATCCTGTTGGTCTGGTTCGCCTACTACGCCAACCGCCCCGAACCGTGGAATCTTTGGACCTATTGGTTCCTCTATAGCTTCTTGATTATTCGCTGGTTGAATCCCCATTCTTGGCGATTGATGGCGCGGCGATTTCAACGCGGCTTTCTTCCGCCGCAGGCCGCATTCCTGGCGCTGGCGATTTTGCCGATCATGCTGAGCCTGCATCTCGAAGCGATTGGCGCCGTTCAGGATGGCCTCGCCACGCTGCGCACGCCGCCTGCGCACTTCACGCTTATCTCGGGCGTTTGGCTTCACGACGAGACGGCGCTCGCGCTCCTCGAAAAAGCGCAAGCACTCCGGGAAAAGGAAACCGCGCCGATTTATTTCACGGCCAATCCGTTTCTGATTCCATTGATCACCGGGTTGAATAATCGATTGCCTTTAATGGATACCTTCGGTGAAGCCATGACGGAGGACGATGTCCAACGGCTACTGCAGCGCGTGCTCGAAATCAAACCGCCGCGGCTCTATTTCGATGATCCGGACGGAGCGCTTTCCGGTTCCGCGCCGCAGCGTCAGCTCTATGCCCGCTTGCAGCAACAACTCGCCGGTAGCTACCGACCGCAAGGAACGGAGCACGGCTGGATGATTTGGGAGAAGAAGGCGCCGGCTGGCCTACTCGGTCCGCAACCTCGGCTTTCCCCTCCCCCTTGACGGGGGAGGGTCAGGGTGGGGGTGCCTTAGTACTCCGCCGCGAGGAGAGGAAATGCGCCCAGTGGTATATTCAGACCACGGCCCCGTCTTGAGCACCTTCGCGCTACCGATCGCGCATCCCACGCGCCCTATTCAACACCGCGGCGATCCGGTCTGTTTGATTATTCCGCCCTCGGGATTTCTCCTCGACGAGCGCGTTTTTATGAGCCTAGGGATTCTTCGCGTCGCTGCATCGCTAGAACAGGCCGGCGTTCCGGTCGAGCTACTCGATCTTTCTGGAATCGAAAATTACAACGCGGTGGCCGAGCAGCATCTACGCGCGTCGCACGCGCGCACCGTCGCACTGACCTCCACCACGCCGCATCTTCCAGCCGCCGTGCAACTCGCTCAGACCATTCGCGCGGCACGTCCCGACGCGCGGCTCATCCTCGGCGGTCCGCATGTGACGCTGGTGCACTCGGCCGTCAAGCTCGAAAAAAAGAGTGGCCGCACCGCGCGCGCGCATGCCGCCTGGAAACGGCTTGCTGAACATTTTGATGTCTTGGTGGCCGGGGACGGCGAGCGCGCCATCTTCGAAGCGCTGCGTTCCGACGCGCCGTCCTTCATTGACGCCGACGATCCCAACGGCGGCCTCTTCATGGACGACGACACGTACGACGAAACCCCCTTCCCCGCGCGCCACCTCGTCGACGTCGGCAGCTACCACTACGCCATCGACGGCCATCGAGCGACGAGCCTCATTGCGCAACTCGGTTGTCCGTTTGGCTGCGGCTTTTGCGGCGGGCGAAATTCCAAATCGCTGCGATTAATCCGCACCCGCAGTACCGCGTCGATTATTCGTGAACTGGAGCTTCTTTATAAAACCTACGGATTTACCGGCTTCATGTTCTATGACGATGAATTGAACGTCAGCCCCAGCATGGTCGAGTTGATGAATGCCATCGCCGATCTGCAAATGCGGCTGGGCGTCGAATTTCGACTGCGCGGTTTCGTGAAAGCCGAGCTGTTTACCGACGCGCAAGCGGAAGCGATGTACCGCGCCGGATTCCGCTGGCTCCTCTGTGGATTCGAAGCCGCGGCGCCGCAGATTCTGCTCAACATCAACAAGAAAGCCACGCTGGACGACAACAACCGCGCCATGGAGCACGCGCGACGCCGCGGTCTCAAAGTCAAAGCGCTCATGTCCATCGGCCATCCGGGCGAAAGCGAGGAATCGGTGCGCGCCGTGCACGATTGGCTCTTAGAAGCGCGGCCCGATGATTTCGATTGCACGGTGATTACGACCTATCCGGGCACCCCTTATTACGACGAAGCACTGCCGCACCCGACCCTCCCCGAGGTATGGACCTATTCCTGCGCACGCTCGGGCGATCGGCTTCACGCGCTGGAAGTCGATTTCACGCGAGTGGCCGACTACTACAAAGGCGATCCTGACGGCGGTTATCACGCTTACGTTTTCACGGACGCGCTTTCGAGCGAAGAATTGGTTCGCTTGCGCGGCTGGGTCGAAAACGACGTGCGCACGAAACTCGCCATTCCATTTAACGCTTCCAAGCAGGCCATTCGTTACGAGCATTCCATGGGCCAGGGATTAAATACGCTCCCGCCATTCGTCCTCCGGTCCTCGGCTTTCAAACCAAACGGATAAGTTGGACGCTGCTCAATTGGACGCTGCTCAATACGATATTCACGCCGACGTTGAAGACCGCCACTGGTGGTGGCGTGCCCGGCGAGAAATCATCGCGGCGGCGATTCGTCGTTTCCGTCCGCGCGGTGACCCCTTGCAAATCGCCGAGATTGGCTGCGCCAGCGGCGGCAATTTGGCGATGCTCGAATCGTTCGGAACCGTTCTCGGCGCGGAGATGGAGACCGCGGCGCTTGATCATTTGAAACGCAAACACGGCGATCGATTTCAAACGATTCACCATCGAATTCCCGAGCCTCTTCCGCATCGCGTGGACGTACTCGGCCTTTTTGATGTGCTCGAACATGTGGCCGACGATCGCGGCGCGCTCCGCTGGGCCGCGGCGCAGCTCACGCCTGGAGGTATCGCTGTGATTACCGTTCCCGCGTTCCGATTTCTCTGGAGCGATCAAGACGAAGCGGTTCATCACCATCGCCGCTACACGTCGCAAAGCCTCGCAGCCGCGGTTCCGCCCGAGCTGGAAATCATTCACCTCACCGGATTCAACGCGCTTCTCTTTGCGCCGATATTGGCCGCGCGCTGGGCCATGCGGATTTTTCGTCACCACGCAACGGCACCTCGATCACATTTGGGTATTCCGCCCGCGCTGATCAATTGGCTCCTCACTCGAATATTTCGAATGGAGCGCCATTGGATCGCGCGACTTCAAATACCGTTCGGCGTTTCTCTGCTCATGATCGCGCGTCGAATCGAGCGCAACGCTTGATTAAAAGAATCGCACCGTCTTTTGTTTTATTCGCTCTCCTCGGTTGCCACCGATCTCCCGCAATCAATGCTGCCTGCGCGGGCCGCGAAGTTTCGGACCAAGGCACCGGCCACGTCAATGAACCGCTGCATGTCGACTACGTCGGAAATCCACCGACCAGCGGAAAGCATTGGCCCTGCTGGGCGCCGTGGGGATCGTCGAATGTCGTCGTGCCGCCCGAGCGCTGGATGCACAACCTCGAGCATGGTGGCGTGGTGCTCTTGTACCGCTGCGCCGATGCGACCTCCTGCCCCGCCGCGCGCGCAGCCCTCGACGATTTGCTGGCGAGGGCGCCCGATGCACTCGGCGGCGGACGACGACTTTTGGTAACGGCCGCGCCCACGTTGCCGTCCGCGTTTGCAGCCGTGGCCTGGGATTTCGTGCTGCTCGAAGACAACGTGGACGCGAATGCGCTGCTCTGTTTCATCGCGGCGCACGAGGGAAACGGGCCCGAGGATGTAGCGGCGAATCCTTCGCCGAACGCGTGTCCGCAGTCGTATGCGCCCGATGCGGGTCTGGCGGATTAAGCCGGAAATCCACAGTTGCCGTGGAACCGAGACGGTCGAGCGTGGGTCGGCTACGAGGCGCACACGAGGAGCCCCCGGAAGCGCACTTTTCGGTGCGCTGAGGAGGCACCGGAGGAGCCCGCTATGTGATCGGGCGCTTCCAGCGCCACCAATCGGGCCGGCCGCGCTTTCAATATGCGCGGCAAGCACCGAAGTAGACGGCCCGCGATCGGCCGTCGCAGGTAACGGCAATTGTGGTTTTCCGGCTAAGTTAGGGGTCGGTCAGTTGACCGATAGCCGAGCCTCCGGGTCAGCCCTCACGATGTCTTTCAGCCAACAATGCCCGAAAGAAAACACATCACGCACCAGTCGCCGCCGGGTCGCAAATGCAGCATGTTGTCGTCGTTCGTTCGCTCGTCTCGCTAGCTGTTGCATCGATTCTTTTTCTGCCGCGCGAAGCGGTAGCCGAGAATAAAAAACCGTCCGCGGCATCGTCCAAGCCGCGCGCATCGGAATCGAAAAGCGATTTCGATCTCTTCGGCGCCACGCCCGCACCGATGGCCGCCTTCGCCGCGCCGGATCCACGCATCGCCAAGCGGCGCCAGCTGCTCACGCTCCACCAGACACTCGGACTCGTTACCGCCGCCGGAATGATCGGCACAACCGTGCTCGGTCAGCTCAATTACAACGATCGTTTCGGCGGCGGGTTTTCCACGGGACGTTTCGAGTTGGTCCACGCAGCGGCCGCCACGGGAACCACGGTGGCCTTTGCGACCGCGGGCGTCCTCGCATGGCTCGCGCCGGTGCCCTTCGAAAAGAAAACCGCGCACGGTTTCGACTCGTTGACGATCCACAAAATCTGCATGGCGGGCGCCACCGTAGGCATGGCCACCGAAATGGGCCTTGGCCTCTGGACCACACTGCACGAGGGCCGCCTCGATCAAGTCGCGCTGGCGCAGACCCATTTAGCGATCGGGTACGCCACCGCGGGCCTTCTCGTCACCGGCGCGCTCGCGCTGGTCTTCATGTCGGAGTAGCGATGCGAATCTGGGTCGGAACCCTCGTTTTACTGATGAGCTGCGGCGCGGTCGTCTCTGGCTGGGACGGCACGCCCACCATGCGCCCCGGCGAAGATTGCCTGGCCTGTCACAGCGCCGGAGGAAGCGCCAGCGCCCGCCGCTTCACCGCCGCGGGAACTGTTTTCGGCGATGTTCACGCGAACCACGACGAAGGCGTCGCCAATGCCAACGTCGTGATCACCGACTCCGCGGGCAACACACTCACGCTACGCACCAACGGCGCGGGCAATTTCTACACCGCCGAGGCCCTCCACTTTCCAATTCAAGTGCAAGTCGAAAATAGCCAGACGATGAAAATGGTCGATCGACCCGCCAGTGGAAGTTGCAACAGCTGTCACACCGTGCCCGCCGAAAAAGCGCCGGGCCGTTTGTTCGTCCCCTAACCCTCGAGAGGACCGATGCTAAATCGAATCGTAGTTCTGTTCTTTCTCGGTGCGCCGTTGGCAATCGCCTCGGACACCACCGCCACCCTCGACGTCGCTCCTCAGAGCGCGCTCACCTACCACGTGGTCCACAAGTTCCACGAGATGACCGGCGTTTCGCACCAGATTCAGGGGCGCGCGCGGCTGCTGACCGATGGCACGCTGCAGGCCATGGTGCGCGTACCGGTGAGCTCGTTCGATTCGGGCAACGGTAATCGCGATGAACACATGATGGAGACCGTGGAGGCGAATAAGTATCCACTGGTCGAGTTCAAAGGCACGGCCAATGGCGTGGCGATGGCGGGGCCCTTTCCCGCGCACCGCGAGGTGAAATTGAATGGTGAGCTGACCTTTCACGGCGTGAAGCGACCCGTGGAGGTTCCGCTGATGGTGACGTTCGCGGATGCCAAGCATGCGGCGGCGAAGGGCAAGTTCGCCTTGAGCCTCACGGCATTCAATGTCGATCGGCCGTCGCTCCTGTTCGTGCCCATTGACGACACGATGGACATGACGGTGAATCTCGCGGTGGGGGTGGCGCAATGAAGCGCGCGGCCATTCTTGCGTTTTTGATAAGTGCGTGCGGCAACTCCAGCATCAAGACGGGAGCGCCCGAAGCACCGGCCTGCACCGACGACAGCCGCTGCCCGCCCGGAACCTACTGCGTGGCCGATGTCTGCCAAGCATTCCCAGCGGCGTGCCGAACGCATTTCGATTGCAGCCGAGGAGAGACGTGCGCCGACGGCTTCTGCACGCTGGCCTGCACGTCAGGCGCGGCATGCGCTGGCGGAACGGCATGCAACGAAGAGACCGGGTTGTGCGACCCTATCTCGAGTACGGAGCCTGGAACTTCGACCGGCGGTACCACGACACCGATCACGACCGTGGACACGACGACCGGCGGCGGCAGCACGACGGTAAGTAGCGCCGGAAGTGCGACCAGCGGCGGCACCACCGGTGGCAGCACCGGCAGCACGACCAGCGGCGGCAGTGGCACAACTGGTGGCAGCACTGGAGGCACGACCGGCGGCAGCACTGGCACAACTGGTGGCAGCACTGGAGGCACGACCAGTGGCAGCACTGGCACAACTGGCGTCGGCAGCGGCACCAGCGGAGGGAGTGGCAGCACGACCGGCGGTGTCACTCCTCCCTGCACAAACGACACTTGGGCGAATTTCGCGTCTAGCTTCTTCGCCAAAGATTGCGTCAGTTGCCACAGTTTTGCGTCGAGCTACAGCGGTGTTCACTCCAACACCCGCATCAGCTCGGCCATCTCGTCGGGATCGATGCCACCCAATGGTTCGTTGTCGGCCAGCGACAAGCAACGCGTCCTAGCTTGGATTGGCTGCGGAATGCCGCAATAAGAAACGACTTAATCGCGGTGCCGTGCAATGGGACGGCACCGCCGATTAACGCGGATGATTCGCAGTGGCTAATCGCTCGTCGGCGGCCTGATTAAACACTGACATCTTAAAAAGCAGTGCCAGTGCCGCGGACAAGAGCAGCGCGAAGAGCCAAGCGGCGCCCATTCCCATGGCCAGCACGCTCCACAACAGCGCGCGCTGGGCAGCGAAATCTCCGTCGGGCAAAAGCAACGCGAGACCGAAAATAGCGGTTGCGGCGAAGCCAAACAAGAAAAGCAGAAAGAATAATTTGGCGATCACCGTTTCATAAAAAACCATGAGCCCGACCATGCCGTGGCTCACCAGCGAAAAGAGATCTTGGCTGGTGTGGCCGCCGTAGCGCTGGCGCCGATCGCGAACGACGGCCACCGAGGGCAGCCGCAATTTCAAAACCGCATAAGCGAAATGAAGCGGCGCCAACGCTGAGCGGCGAATAAACGGAATATAGGCGCCGGGAATCAGCATGAAGTTATTCGGAACGATGGTTTGCCGCGTGAGAAATCGAAAGAGCAATTTGTAGCAGGCAAAAAAAACCTTGAAGGCTAGCGACTCCGCGCGGCGGCCACGCTCAATGAGAACAAGTTTATCGGCGTTGGCGCGGCCCAATTCGAGGATAGATTGGAATTGACGCACGTCATCTTCGCCGTCGCAATCGAACGTAATGAGCACGTCATCCGCGCCGACTTCGATGTTGAGCAAGCCGAAAAACATCGCACCTTGATTTCCGAAATTGGTCGGCGCGCGGATGACGTGAATCGAAATCGCGCCGGGCGATTTGCGGTAGCGCTCCAGAATATCGCGCGAAGAGTCGGTGGAGAGATCGTCCACGACGTGGAGCATCGATTGCTGCGCGATGCCGGCAGCCGTTACTACCGTTGTGAACTCCGCCAAAAATTTTTCGAGAATCGCCGACTCGTTGCGACAGGCAGTAAGAAAAACGTAGCGCATGGAACCGTGGATTGTAACACCGGCGACCGCGCCACCTTGAAGTCATGTAACGCTAGGCCGACCTGGGCGTTAGCTAATCGTGGCCACGTGGCCAAACGCAGGCCTGTCACGATACGACACCTTCCCCCTCTGAAAAGTTGCCCACCCTTACAAACGATCCCCCATGCGAATCAATAAGATACTAACTATATTTGCCTGCCTAACTGTTTCCTGCGCGAGCACCGACGATCGTCGAAACTCTGGCGGCGGTGGAGATATCAGCGACGGCGGCAACGGCACGCTCGACGACGGCGGAACCACCAATGCCGACGCTGGCAAGGAGACAGACGCCGGCAACGACACCGATGCAGGCAACACCACTGACGGCGGCAATCCTCCGTTCGTGGAAGCCGATCACGCAGCGCCGCCCCAGCTCACCAACAGCGGTCCCTTTTTGAAGGATCCGATTTTCGTTCCGATGCTGGTCCCCAACGATCCCATGGCGACCGAGATCCTGTCGTTTGTTACCAAACTGGGAACGTCGGACTACTGGACATCAGCGGTCAGCCAATATGGCGTCGGTAACGCCACGGTCGAAAATTTCGGACAAGCGTTGCCGCCAACGACGAGCACCAACTTCGGCGACGCGCAGATCCGCACCGCGCTCAAGACCGCTTTCCAGAACGCACGAACGGCCAGCAAGCAGATCGACTGGACGCGGGTAGTGTTCGCTGTTTTCACCGCACCCGACGTTACGGTGACCGTTCCACTCTCCGCGGGAGGAAGCATCGCCACGCTCTGCCAGGGCATCGGAGGTTACCATTCCTACGTCATGCTCGATTCCACGACTCGCGCGGCCTACGCGGTGATTCCGCGCTGCGCGAACTTTGGCGGCCTCTCTGGCATTGACATGGTGACCGGCGCGGGCAGCCACGAACTCGCCGAAGCGGTGACCGACCCTTACGCGGTGGATGTCGACACCGCCGATAACGCCGCGCACACACCTGGATGGGCGCTCACGGAAGCCGACGCCGCCTGGGCGCTCACCTTCTTGAACGAAAATGGCGACCTCT
>JAHFDP010000016.1:0-24247 GCA_023248955.1 Deltaproteobacteria bacterium | reverse complement strand
TTTTCAAGGAGCCCACGCTCGGCTTTACCGTGCAACACCTCTGGTCCAACAGCGCTGCTACCGCTGGCCATGACCCCTGCGGAATCCTCTCCACCTACTTCAATACGGCGCCCGTGCTGGGGACATTGAATACCGGACGGGTCCTGACGCCCGGCCTGCAAATCGCAGTCGGCAGTCAACAGACCATCGAGCTGGATCTCTTCAGCGATGGACCGACCCAGCAATGGAGTGTGCGCGCGTTGGATTTCGCCGGGCTGACCGGCGGCCAGGAGTCACTGGCGTTTTCGTTCGACAAGACAAAAGGCAAGAACGGCGACAAACTTCAGTTGACGGTGAGCGTCACCGGCATGGGCCAGCTCTTTGGGCAGCAAGGGTTGGCAGCGTTCATTCTCTTCTCGACGATTGGTAAGACGTACACGGCGTGGCCCGTTCTGGTCCTCACGATGTAGCGGAGACGATCACCGATCCCAAACGCTACCGTCGAGCCTCCACCACATCTCCGGCAGAAACGCGCTCGCGCAGGCCTGGCGCGGTCTCTACGATCAGCGCACCGTCTGCGGCGAGATCGATGGCACGACCCGCGACGACACGGTCGCCATCACGCACCGTCACTTCGGATCCCAGTGTCGATGCCAGCGTGCACCAGCGATCGCGGATCGGTGCGAATCCAGAAGCGGCGTGCAGGTCGAGCCACGATTCGAATCGGTGAAGAAACTGCGCAGCAATTCGCATGCGATCGTGGGGATGGCCAGTCTCGAGCGTAAGAGACGTGGCGTGCAGGTCGGAAGGGAACGCGGTTTCGGTGACGTTCACGTTCATTCCGAAGCCGATGACCGCATGCGCAACGTTTCCACCGCTCGCGGCCATTTCGCAGAGAATCCCCGATAATTTTTTTCCGTGCACGAGCACATCGTTTGGCCATTTCAGTGTTGCCGCAACACCTGCCTCGCGCGCCGTTTCACATGCAGCCACCGCAGCGATCAAGGCTAGCTCGGGAGCGCGTGACGCGGGCAAGGTCAGTCGAAGCAGTACCGACAGATAGAGATTCACGCCGGGCGGCGAAATCCACGTTCGACCTCGCCGGCCGCGGCCAGCCGTTTGCGTGTCCGCTATGATCGTTGTGCCGTGCGAGCCGCCGGCCTGCGCCAAACGCGCTGCTTCGTCGTTGGTCGAACTGAGGGTTTCGTAGAGAAAAAGAGCGCGGCCTAAATCGCGTGTTGTCAGCAATGCGCGTATTTCCCTCTCCCTGAGAGGGCGGGGGTGCGCGTCATCTGCACTCGATTTCTGTACCCCCACCCTAGCCCTTCCCCGCAAGGGGGGAGGGAAATAGGTGGGGGAAAATGACATCAATCACCAGTGACAAATCCGCCGCCGGTGCGCTGTGCGTGAGCGCGCCCATCGAGACGAAATCAACGCCGGTCTTCGCCACGCGCGGCAACCGCAAGAGCGTCATGTCACCCGAAGCTTCAGTTGATACGCGTCCCGCAACGTGACGGACCGCCGCCACAAGCGCTGCATCATCGAGATTGTCGAGCAACAGCATGTCCGCGCCCGCCGCCAGCGCTTCGTCGATCTGCGCATGTGTGTGCACTTCCGCTTCCACTTTCACGAGCGGATGCGCCGCCCTTTTGCAACGCCGCACCGCTTCACCAAGACTCCCCGCCGCCGCGGCGTGGTTGTCCTTCACCAGAAATCCGTCGAAGAGCGCATGGCGATGATTCATGCCACCGCCGGAGCGAACCGCTGCTTTCTCGAGCGAACGCAGGCCTGGCGTGGTTTTGCGCGTGTCGAGGAGCCGCGTTTTCGTTCCGGCCAACGCCGTATTGCATTGTCTTACAAACGTGGCGATGCCGCAGAGACGCATCAAAAAGTTCAGCGCCGTCCGCTCGGCGGCAAGCAGCGCGCGAAGCGGCCCTTCGACAACCATGGGCCGCGCGCCCGCGTCCAACGCGGCTCCATCCGCATCGACACGAACCACGCACCGTGCATCGACGCGACGAAAAACTTCCGCGGCCACTTCGCCACCCGCCAATACCAGCGGCTGCTTGGCCACAACGGTGGCGCGACCGTTGGCATCCGCGGGCACACAGGCCACGCTCGTCACATCGGAGGACCCGACGTCTTCCTCGAGCGCCAGGTCGATGAGCCGTCGGGTCAGCAGGTCCACGTCTTACCGACGGCGCGCGGGCTTCTTGACCGTTTTGCGCGCAACTTTCTTCGCCGGCTTCTTCTTCGCTACGACTTTCTTCGCGCTCTTCTTGGCAGCGCTCTTCTTCGCCCCTTTTTTCGCGGCGCTCTTCTTCGCTACCGGCCGCTTGGCCACTTTCTTCGCGGCTTTCTTGGCGACCTTCTTGGCAACTTTCTTCTTCGCCGCAGGCTTCGTCGCGACAACCTTCTTCACCGCTGCGCGCGGCGCCTTGTGCGCGGGCTTGCGCGCGGGTGGCGCCTCCTCCATCACCGGCTCCGCGACGGGCGCCACCGGCTCCGCAACCACCGGCGCCGACTCCACTCCCGTCAGCTCGGTCGCAACCGGCGCCGTCGGGGGAATGTCAAAACCAAAATTTCCATTGCCGTTGTTTTCCATGTGCCCTCCTGAAAGTCGCTTCACGTGGCGTGCAATCCGCTCCCGCTTCTCCGCAAGCTCGGCCGCATTCGCGCGCGTCTTTTCTACCACTTCTGCCGGCGCGCGATCGACGAAAGAGGCGCTGCCAAGCCGCACTTGCACCTGCTCCAACTCTTTCTCGATGCGCGCGAGCTCTTTCGTCGCGCGCGCTCTCTCGGCTTCGACGTCGATCAGGCCCTCGAGTTGAACGACGATCTCAACGCCAGCAACCGAGGTTGCCGCAACGAGCCCGCCAGGTGGCGACTGATTGGTCACGTTCACCTGCGACAAGAGCGCAACGGGAACGCTGAGATCGCTCACCACGCGTACCAACTCGGCGGGACCTCTCATGTGTCCGGTCAATATCTTTCCGGGGGGAATGCCGCACTCGCTGCGCATGGTCCGCATCGCACCGACCACGTCCATCACCAGCGCCATTTTCCCTTCAGCCTGATCATCGGGAACGCCATCGCTCGCACTCGGCCACTTCGCGATCATGATCGAGTCGCCGCCGCGCCGCGTCCACGCGGGAAGCCGCTGCCAAATCTCCTCGGTAACGAACGGCATGAACGGATGGAGCAGGCGCAGCGCGCCTTCCAGCACGGTGAGCAGCGTGGACAATTCCGCCGCGCGCACGCTGGCGTCCTCGCCATACAACGCCGGCTTGGCCAGCTCGATGTACCAGTCACACAGCTCGTGCCAAACGAATTGGTAGACAGCCATCGCCGCCTGATCGAATCGGAAATCGTCGAGCGCCTGCGTCGTCTCAGTAACGGCGCGCCCAAGCCGCGACAGAATCCAGCGCCCGGCCAGCGACGGTGTGGCACTTGATTTTTTATCAAGCGGATGCTGCTGCAAATGCATCAGCGCAAAGCGCGCCGCGTTCCAAATCTTGTTCGCGAAGGCCTTGTTTCCCTCGACGCGCGGCAGCGCCAGCTTGATGTCGCGTCCCTGCGCGGCCATCGACGCCAGCGTGAAGCGCAGCGCGTCGGCGCCAAATTTCGCGGTGACGTCCAAGGGGTCGATCACGTTCCCCTTGGTCTTGGACATCTTCTCGCCCTTCTCGTCGCGCACCATGGCGTGCAGAAACACCGTGCGAAACGGCACCTCGCCCATGAAGTGCAAGCCCATCATCATCATGCGTGACACCCAAAACGTCAGGATGTCGAAGCCTGTCTCCATCACGGTGTTCGGATAAAACGAAGAAAGGGACGCGGTTTGTTCGGGCCAACCGAATGCTGAAAATGGCCACAGCGACGAGCTGAACCAGGTGTCGAGCACGTCGTCGTCTTGCGTCAGCGAGGTGTCGCCGCAGGTTCCACACTGGTGCGGCGCCGCGCGCGCCACCGTGACGTGTCCTGCACCGCAATACCAAGCCGGAATCTGATGTCCCCACCAGAGCTGCCGCGAAACGCACCAGTCGTGCAGATTTTCCATCCAGCGATCGAACGTGTTCTTCCAGCTCTCCGGATAAAAACGCGTGTCACCGTTCGCCACGGCCGCAAGCGCACGCTTGGCCATCGGCTCCACCTTCACAAACCACTGCGTGGAGATCATCGGCTCCACAACCGCGCGACAACGCTGGCAGCGGCCCAGCGCGAGTTTGTGCGGCTGCGTCCCGCGATCGAGACCAAACGTCGCAATTTTTTCTTTCACCGCTGTACGCGCCGCGAAGCGATCCATCCCCGCGAACTCGCCGCCCTGCGCATTGAGGGTGGCGTCTTTGTTGAGAATGGAAATGAGCGGCAAGCCGTGACGCTGGCCGACCGCGAAGTCGTTGAAGTCGTGCGCCGGCGTGACCTTCACCGCGCCAGTGCCGAAAGCGGGATCGACGAGAATGGCGTCCGCGATAATCGGAATCGCGCGACCCGACAGAGGATGGCGCACGTTCTTCCCGATGAGGCCGATGTAACGCGGATCTTCCGGATGCACCGCCACTGCGGTATCGCCGAGCATCGTTTCCGGCCGTGTGGTGGCCACCACGATCTCGCCACTGCCATCCTCGAGCGGATAAGCGAAGCTCCACAGCTCGCCTTGCACACCCTCTTCGTGATCGACTTCCAGATCGCTGAGCGCGGTGGCGTCCTGCGGGCACCAGTTGATTAGACGCTCGGCGCGGTAAAGGAGCCCGTCTTCATAGAGCCGCACGAAAGCTTCACGCACCGCGCGCGAGCTGGCGTCGTCCATCGTAAAGCGCTCGCGGCTCCAGTCGAGGGACGCGCCGAGCACGCGATGCTGCTCGCGAATGCGACCGCCGTACTGCTCCTTCCACGCCCAAACGCGGCGCAGAAATTCCTCGCGACCGAGATCGTGTCGCGTCTTTTTTTCAGTCTTCTTGAGCTCCCGCTCGACGATCATTTGCGTGGCGATGCCGGCGTGGTCGATGCCCGGCAACCAACAGGCGTTGAAGCCGTTCATCCGCTTGTGGCGAATGAGAATGTCCTCGAGCGTAGCGGTCAGCGCGTGGCCGAGGTGCAGCGATCCGGTCACATTCGGCGGCGGCAGGATGATCGAATAGGGCGGCTTGTCGCTCTGATCTTCAGCGCGAAAGTAGCCGCGCTCTTCCCAATAGCGGTACCACCGCGGCTCCACTTCCGCAGGCTGGTAAGCTCTTGCAAGCTCGTTACTCGCGGGCGCGGCGGCGCTCGGTTCTGACTCCGTCGATTTCAAAAGGAACGCTCCGAAGCTAGTCGTTTTCGACTTGATCTTTTGTCAACCTAGCAATCTCTTCACGAATGATGGTTTCCGCCAGCTCGGGGACCACTTCCCACGCGATCTTTTCGATCAGCTCGCGCGACGCCTTCGAGAGCGCTTCGCGAAGCGCGGCCTCGCCTTCGAGGAGTGCAGGTCTGGGCGAGGCGATCACGGGCGCGATCGGTGACGCCGGCGGCGGCGCGACAAGAATGGTCTCGTCGGGTCCTGATTCAGGGGGAGGAGCAATTTCCGCTGGAGCAACGGCCACCTCTTCCTCGAGAACAATCTCATCGGAATCACTCCACTCAGACGTCGGCGGAGCCGCGACGATTTCCGATGAAACAACCGGCGCCGGAACTAGCGGAGGCGCGGGAGGCGCTACGAAAACCGCCTCGGGCTCGGGCGGCGGCGGTGGTGTTGCAAGCACTTCCTCGGGAGCAGCAACCACCTCGTCCTCGAGAACAATTTCTTCGGCGTCTTCGGCAACAGCGAACTCGACTTCGGTCTCGACCGCTTCGTCTTCGGCATCAGCGAACTCGACTTCGGTCTCGACCGCTTCGTCTTCGGCATCAGCGAACTCGACTTCGGTCTCGACCGCTTCGTCTTCGGCATCAGCGAACTCGACTTCGGTCTCGACCGCTTCGTCTTCGAAATCCGCATGCACGGTCAGCTGCGGCGTTGGCGGTGAAACAATCGGTGATGGACGAAGCGGTCCCGTAATCGGCCGCAGCGGCGGCACGCTCGGTTTGGAGACAATCGGCGGCAGCGACGCAGGACGCGTCACACCGAACGGCGGCGGCCGCGCGAACGAAGTAGCAACGGGAGCGCTCGTCACCGTGGGTCGTGCAATTGCTGGCGGCGACGCCGGCACACGCTCCGGCGACACAGCAGGAGACGCAACCGGGCGCTGAGAAGCCACCGCGATCGCCTCTTGCACCTTGGCCAACAGCTTGGCCGTTTCGAATGGTTTGCCAATCGCTCCGTCCGCACCGACGGCCACAATCTTCTCAGTATCGATCTGCTCTGCCGCGCTGGTCATCACCACCACGGCGACCGGGTGCAGCGCGGGATCGCGCCGAATCTCCGCGCACAAATCGTAGCCTGTCTTCCCAGCCATTCCGGCGTCGGCGAGCAAAACGTCCGGCCGCGCGGTACGCGCCTTGGCCAGCGCCTCGTCGGCGGACGCGACAACGATCACCGTGTAGTCCTCGCCAGCAAAAGCCATGGTGACGGCCTGGCGCATGGTTGCGCTGTCGTCGGCCACCAACACGGTCTTGGGCATCGGTCCTCCGGAAGGACGTTTAAGACAAACTACTTTTTTACCATGGGAGGAGCGACCGGCGCGCCCTGCGGCGGAGGAGGCATCGTCGGCGCGGGCTGACCACCACCAGCCTGCTTTTGTGCGAGCGAGTAAAGCTGCGGCGTGTAGGCGTCAATCACGCGCGCCACGTTTTGAACGCCGTCCAGCAGCTCCTTTTTGTCCAAGAGCCGATTGGAAATATCGTACGCGGCGAAGAGATCGCCTGCGTCTGTCAGCACCATCTTGGTTTCGGCAAGCTTGAAGTTGAGATTGAGCAGCGCGCGCAAAAACGGCGCCGGCATCTCGGGGAGCGTAAAGAACTTCGCCATGAGCGTTGTCACTTCGGCGCCGCGCTCAACGACAACGAGAACCGATCCGACATTCTTGCCATCGAAGGGAACGGTGTAGCGCTTTCCCTTTTCGAGCGTGCGAAACGGAAAACCCGCTTCCGTCATCCAGTGCTCGAGATCATCGGCCGACGTCAGCTGAACCGCTGGACCAGCAGCGGCTGCTAGGTGCGCCGGTGCAGAGGGTTTGCTGCAGGCTGCGAGAGCGGTGAGCGCGAAAAGGAGCGATTTGCGCATGGTTGTGGCCCCCCAAGAAGAGGGGGCATTTAACCGTCAAGCACGCGGTAGGGTCAATGAATTAGTGCGAGATTTAGTAATCCATATCTTCGCCGCCGTAATCCATATCGCCGCCGCCCATGCCACCCATTCCGCCCATGCCAGGAGGCATTCCGCCACCGCTCGCACGTGCCGCTCGTTTCGACTTCGCCTTCTTCTTCGGCGCTTCGGCGATGGAGATCTCTGTGGTGAGCAAAAGTCCCGCCACGCTGGCCGCATTCTGCAAAGCCACGCGCGAAACCTTGACCGGATCGATCACGCCCGCCGCTTCGAGATCCTCGTAGCAATCGGTCGCTGCGTTGTAACCAAACGCACCGCTGCCTTCGCGAACCTTCTGTGCCACGATCGACGGCTCCAGGCCTGCATTAGCGACGATCCGCCGCAACGGCTCTTCGACCGCGCGGCGCACAATCTGTACGCCGCAGCGTTGCTCTTCATCCAGCTTGAGACCGTCGAGTTTCTTGAGCGCGCGCAGATAAGCCACGCCGCCGCCTGGGACGATGCCCTCCTCCACGGCGGCCCGCGTGGCGTGTAGCGCATCTTCCACGCGCGCCTTCTTCTCCTTCATCTCCGTCTCGGTGGCCGCGCCGACGTGAATCACCGCTACGCCGCCCACCAACTTGGCCAACCGCTCCTGCAACTTCTCTTTGTCGTAGTCGCTGGTGCTGGCTTCAATCTGTCCGCGAATCTCCTTGATGCGCCCGTCAATGGCCTTTTTCTCGCCCGCGCCGTCGACGATGGTGGTGTTGTCCTTGTCGATCGAAACAACCTTGGCGCGCCCGAGATCGGCCACGGTGGCCTCTTCAAGTTTCTTGCCGAGCTCATCAGAAAAAATCGTTCCGCCGGTCAGCACCGCGATGTCGCGCAGCATCTCCTTGCGGCGATCGCCGAAGCCCGGTGCCTTGACCGCAGCGGAGTGCAATGTACCGCGCAGCTTGTTGACCACGAGTGTGGCCAGCGCCTCTCCCTCGATCTCTTCGGCGATGATGAGCAGGTGCTTGCCGCCGCGCGCCACGGCCTCGAGTACCGGAACCACGTCCTTCAGCGCCGCGAGCTTCCTGTCGGTGATGAGAATGTAAGGATTTTTCAGCTCAACTTCCATGCGCGCCGCATCGGTGACGAAGTAAGGCGACACGTAGCCGCGATCGAACTGCATGCCCTCGACCACCTCGAGAGTGGTCTCCATGCCCTTCGCTTCCTCGACGGTGATGACGCCCTCTTTGCCAACTTTTTCCATGGCGTCGGCGATAATGTTGCCAATGGTGGAATCGCCGTTGGCGCTGACCGTTCCGACCTGAGCGATGTCTTTTTTCCCCTGCGTCTTCTTGGCCATCCGCAAGAGCTCTTCCACCATCGTCTCGACCGCGCGATCGATACCGCGCTTGATCTCCATCGGGTTGTGCCCCGCGGCGACCAGCTTCATGCCCTCTTCGTAAATCGCGCGCGCCAACACCGTGGCGGTGGTGGTGCCATCGCCAGCCAGATCGGAAGTTTTGCTAGCTACCTCCTTCACCATCTGAGCACCCATGTTCTCGAACCGCGACTCTAGTTCGATCTCCTTGGCCACCGTCACGCCGTCTTTGGTCACCGTCGGTGATCCAAACGATTTCTCGATGACCACGTTGCGGCCTTTGGGGCCAAGCGTCACGGCGACTGCATCGGCAAGCTGGCGCACCCCCCGCAGGAGCTGTTCACGGGCGGCTTCGTGGAAAACGATCTCTTTGGCGGGCATGGGATCTCCATTCGAGTGGAAGGCGCGGGTAACGTAGCCGCACAGAGGGCGTTGTCAATGCGCGGCAGTCGACGCTCGCCCTTGACCCAAAACGAATGCTGTATACAATACATCATTGATGACAGTCCGATTGAACATCACGCTCGACGTGGAACTTTATCGGCGACTGAAGAAAGAGTTGCCGCCCAAGGGCATTAGCGCTTTCATCGGCGCGGCCGTTGAGGCGCAGTTGCGACCTAGCAAACGTGCGCTGGAGGCGTCGTACCAAGCGGCAAGTCGCGACCAGGCACGCAAGCGGGCGGCCAACGACTGGCAAGCCACCGAAGTCGAGCGGTGGCCGGATTGAAGCTGCCACCGAAACGGGGCGACGTTTACTGGGTGGCGCTCGATCCGGTTGTTGGCACCGAGATCCGAAAAACCAGACCAGCGCTCATTGTCTCGAACGACGCCTGCAACCGATTCGGTTCGAGGGTTGTCGTTGTGCCCATCACCAGCAATGTGAGCTCGCAATATTTGGGTGACGCGGCAATTCAGTTGCAGGGTAAGCCCGCGCGCATCCTGGGCGACCAAATCCGCTCCGTCGATAAGGCACGCCTACGTGCACGGCTCGGACGACTCACCGCTGGGGAGCTGCGCGAGGTCGAGGAAGCCCTGCGCATAACGCTGGCGTTGTGATCGATTATTCGGAAATAACGTTCAATCGTCGACCCATTAGAGGCGGTCCGCGCGGACGTACGTGCGCCGGCCGCTCAGCCCAAGCCTCGGCAACCTCTGTGTCGAGAAGATGCGTTGGCCGCACGTTCTGGATCGCACGCAGCATCACGTTTCGCACGTCCGGCGTTTGGGCCTCGAGATTCGCAATCAGCGCCGCCATGGCATCGCGCTTCATGTTCGGCTGCGAGCCGCACAAGTTGCAGGGAATAATCGGATAGCCCACGGCCACGGCGTGTGTGGCGATGTCGACTTCGGCGCATTCGATGAGCGGACGAATAACTTCGAAGCGGCCGTCGTCGGTGGTGTAGCGCGCCGGCATTGCTTGCAAACGGCCCTGGTAAAAAAGATTGAGCAGCAACGTTTCCAGCGCGTCGTCTCGGTGATGGCCAAGCGCGATTTTGTTGCAACCATGCCGCGCGGCCGCGGCGGAAAGCAGACCACGACGCAAGCGTGAACAGGGCGCACAGAGCGTGCGCGGATCCCGTTCGATCGATTGCATCACAATCGAATACGTATCCTCACGCTGAATTTCGAACGGCACGCTGAACTGCGTCAGCCAGGCGTGCAACCCGGCGCCGTCGTAGCCCGGCTGGCCTTGGTCCAAGTGAAACGCGAAGAGCTCGAACGCAAACGGCGCTCGCCGCTGCGCTTCGGCGAGCAGCGACAACATCGTGTAGCTGTCCTTGCCGCCGGAAATCGCCACCAGCACACGGTCGCCCGCTTTGAGCAAACCGTACGTGCTGATCGTTTCGGTCATCGTGCGCGCAAGCTTGCGCCGCAGCCGTTCGTTCGCATCCACGCGGACTTTTTAGCACTACGGCGCAACGAAATGCAGCGCCCGCAAGCGGTAGCCTGACCGCTCGGCCACACGCTCTTCGGCCAGGATGTAATTCGCCTTCAACCACGCCATCGACGCGCGCGTATCAGCGGTTGGAATCTCCACGAACCAGAGATCGCGCAGATGGCCATTGAGCTTCTCGATGTCCTGCACGCTCATCCAGAGTGGCTCGAAGGAACCTGTGTGACGCAACGTTCGCTCGAACGTTCGCGAATCGAGGCGTGGGGCCAGTTGGTAGTTGGTTTCGTAATCGACGGCCAGCACGGTGTCCGGCGTCGGCGCGACCTGCGCATAGAGCACGCTCTGCAAGTCGTCGAGGTGCGTGAATTCGAAATTGTAGACGAGCCCATCGAGGCCGTACCCGTAGCGCTGCTGGGCGATCGAGGTCATCTTCAACATGGCGTGATCACCGAACGGAAAAGTTCCGTAGAGCGATTGCGACAGCGGATCGGCGGTGCGAAAATTCGAGAGCGCCCAGAGCAGCGCGAAGAGGCCCAGCGTCAATTGCAATCTTCTCGAGGAGAAAAGCCGCACCGTGGCCACCGCGAAAACGATCACGAGTAGCGGATAGATGGCGAGCACGTAACGCGGATGGGCGTAAGTTTCGTAGCGCGTGAGGAAGAACACGGCGCTCACGAGGAGCGCGAAGAAAAAGAGCTCGAGCCGCTCGTTTCTCCATTGACGAAAGCGAAGGACGGCACCGGCGACAACCAGGATCGATGCGACCCAGGTGAAGTGAATGACGAAAAGAGCGACCAGGAACCCTCGAAAATAGGTCTTGGTCACATCGAGCGTGAGCGATTGCCCCACCGCCAGTCCGCGCGGATCGCTCCAAAGCGCGGGCGCGCCGCCGAGGTAGCGCGCCGAGTACCAACCGCCGAGCAAAAAAATCGGCACGGACCAGACCGCGAGTTTGCGCAGCGAGCGACCGGTACGATCCTCGACCAAGGCCAGCCAGAGCACGAGCGAAAGAAGATAGAGCACCGCGCCGGACTCTTTCGAAAAGACGAGCGCCACGCCGCACAAAAGCGCGGACCGTCGATGTTCGCTGACGAGCGCCCAAAGAAAGAGAACGAAAAAGACGAGCACGCCCGCGTCGGGGCTGGGGTTCGTGAGGTTGGCGTTGACGATGGGGCAGGCAGCGAAACAGGCGGTGGCGAGCAGAATTTCCGTGCGGCGCGTCGGCCCGAGAACGCGCACGAGAATCCCGTGAACAGCTACGACGGCCACAGCGCCGAGGAGTGTGGCGACCAGACCGAACGCGACGGCGCTGCCCGGAAACAGAAACTGCGGCAGCGCGAGGAGGCCGGTGTAGGCGATCGACGGATGGCCGAAGCAGTTGAGCGCAGACGGCGAAAAGGTGACCGCCGCGTCCATCACGCACTCGGCGTATTTCCAGCCATCATATATCGGCACAAAGGATGCGAAGGCGAGTTGAACACCCGCGTGAATCGCGACGATAACGAGGAGCCAGGGATCGATCTTGCGCACTACTTACTCTCGCTGCCCATCCAGAGGATCGTCGCGCCGGCCCCACACAAAATCGCGCCCGCGAAAAATCCGTCTGCGACGTACGCTTTGGATCGTGCGCCTTGCGCGTCTCCGGCTCGCGCCGCGGCGTAGGCGTTCGTGCCTTTGAACGCACCGACACCGCCCAACGCGACGCCTGTACCCGCGGCGATCCAGCCCCAGGTGCGACGCGTCAAGAAGGGACGAGATGGTGCAATCGGCGCCGGAGGTGGCGCGTTATTCCCAAACGCCTGCGCTGTGGCCGCTGCCAGCGCGTCGGCCAAAGCATCATCGACGTGCAGTGGCGTTTGTGTACCCCGGCCGAGCGGCAGCGCGTGTTTGGCATCGAGGAGGACAACCGAAACGAGATAGTGCCCCGCCGCAGCCGTCACGCTGGCGTAGACGACGCGTTCTACGCCGAGTGCGCCGGCCAACTCCGCGATGCAGGCGTTGCCACCGTCGCAGCCGACGAGCTGTTTCTGCTGCTCGAAACCGAGAATGGCGGCGATGTCCGAGGAGGTCAGCGGAGTATCGCCGGAGTTGGCGGCGACATCGGCGGCGAGCAGTTGCGTGAGGTAAGGGCCGAGCGAGGGCTCGACGCCAGCGCCGAGTTTGACGTCGAGCACGGCGAGGCGGTGCGAAGGCGCGGCGGCAAAGAACAGCGCGAGGAAGGCGATCACCGCCGCGAACTTAGCACGGCGAAGCGCCGTTTATCCTGCCGCTGGCTCGTCACCTTCATCACCAAAAGCAACGTTTCCATCCCCGGGGTTTTCGGCCATCGGATTTGGGTCTTCCGGAGGGTTTTCGGCAAGTTCGGGGATTTCCTGAAGCGCCACTTCATCGGCGGACTCAACCTCGCCACTATCGGCGTTTGCCGTAAAAAGAGAGTACCAGCGGGCACATCCATCTTTGAAAAAAATATACTGATTATGTAACCATAGCCTCTGGACGAGCCAGCGTGGAATCTTCGGAGGCCCACCCCAAGTCCCGATATCGTCGTCCGTGCTGAAATTGTTACCTCGGCATTGCTCCCCGACTGGACCGTATGTCAGCAGCTCAGCGACTACGCGGCTGTACATTACCGTCGCTGCATCGGTCGGCTTGTCTCCAGAGAGTGGAGCGTAAGCCTCTAAGCTCGAAACGTTTAGCGCTTCCTTTTCGCAATCCTCAGTCAGGCCAATGACGGCGTAGTTATAGTTCTTGTGCGCAACAAAGACGCAGCGGCTACCGGGGGCGGGTATCCCCTGGGGGAGCAAGAAAACGTACGCGTGATCCGTACCCTCCGCGAGGTTGCTGTCTCGCAAGAATTTTTCAAAATCTCTGGGCGAAGAACTCTGCCAGTTGTTCGATTGGTCGGAGCTTGATCCTCCATAACCTAGCGTCTCGACGCCATACCTTTTTAGCATTCCGAACCAGCTCGAGTTGGGAAGCCGTGCTGCCAAGTTGTCTATCGCGCTGGCGCGCCCAGTCGCCTCTCCTAGATGGATATTCTGCAAGACAGTAGCCGGGAGAGCGGCCGACTCTTTGGCCTTGCTGTTGCTCACCCTGGCCTTCGCCTTCCCGCAACCGCCGCCGAACGCCAAAAGAACCACAAACGAAACCGCGCGAGTCCGGGACATGGCGACCTCCGAGAGTGTGGATTCTACCACTGGTTAACTGCCCTTCCAAAAAGTGCGCGACTGCTGCCATTCACGACATTTCCCTACACTAAGTTTGCACCAGAAGAGCGACGACGATTCCGGTTACCGAGTAACGAGCCATGGCATGCCTCCTGGCCTCTTCCACTTCAAGACCGGGGCCAACGGCGGGCGCAGGCGAAAGGATCTCCGTTCGCTTTCAAGCACTTGATATTTTTCGATTGTGATGCCGCGCACACCACGCAGGTGGACCATCGACACTCCAGCGTGGAGCGAGCATGTCCAGTCCAGCTAGCGGGCGAAGAGGCCGCGTTTCTTGAGCTCGCCCAACGCGCGGACGAGCCGTTCGCACTCAGCAGCGGTGCCGGCGCTAATGCGCGCTGCATTCGCGAATCCGTAGTTCGCAATCGGCCGCACGATGACGCCCGCGCGCAAGAGCGCATCGCATACGGGTTTGGCGGGAACACCGAAATCGCAGAGCACGAAATTGCCCTGGCTGTCCGGCACCACGAATCCCTGCGCGCGCAATTCACGCGTCAGAAACGCCACGCCTTCGATGGCAACGGTGCGGCTTTTTTTCTGATGGTCGAGATCACCGAGCGCCGCGATACCCGCGGCCTGCGCCACGCTGCTGACGTTGAACGGCGGCCGCGCGCGATCGACGTAGCCCGCGATCCAGCGATCGCAGAGCGCGTAGCCGAGCCGCAGTCCCGCGAGACCGTGGATTTTCGAAAACGTCCGCATCGTGACTAGATTCGAAAAATCGCGGCGCAGCTCGGTGGAGTCGGGATAATCGGCGGCGTGGGCGAATTCGAAATAGGCCTCGTCCATCACCACGATCGTCGATTGGGAAATTTTCCCGAGCAGGCGCTCCAATTCGGGGCGGCCGAAATGGGTGCCGGTGGGATTGACCGGGTTGTCGAGGAAGAGCAGCCGCGTGCGCGGGGAGAGCGCGTCGGCGACGGCGTCAACGTCGATACTGAAGCGATCGCGCATGGGAACTTCGACCACCTTCCGGCCCAGCGCCTGCGCGGCCAATTTGAAGATGGCAAAGGATCCGCGCGAGAGGAGAACCTCATCGTCACCGTGCACGAACGCTTGCAAAAGGAGCGCGATGAGATCGTTCGACCCATTACCGACGATGACTTCCTCGGGATGGACGTTGTGGTGATCAGCCAACGCGCGGCGAAGGTGAAAGCTGGATCCGTCGGGATAGAGATGCACATGCGCCAGCGCAGCGCGGGCGGCTTCGATGGCGCGCGGGGAGGGGCCGAGCGGGTTTTCGTTGGACGCGAGCTTGATTACCCCGGTAATGCCAAGCTCGCGTTCGGTTTCCTCGATGGGTTTACCGGGGACGTACGGCGAGAGGTGCTCGAGGTGATTGGGGATGGGGATTTTCACTTGGTGTCGTCTCTGGAGATGCCGGCGACGGCTACGTCCACGGCGACGGTTACGAAAGTCACGGCGTACTTGACTCGGAGAGGGCGCCGAGTACGCGGAATTTTTCGTAGCGTTGTTTGAGGAGATCGGCGGCGCTCATTTTGGAGAGGAGCGCGAGATGTTTGCGGATACCTCCGCCGATTGCCTGCGCCGTTGCTTGTGGATCGCGGTGTGCACCACCGGGGCATTCGGGGATGAGTTCGTCGATGATTCCAAACGTGGCCATGTCCCGCGCCGTGAGCTTCAAGCTCTCCGCGGCCTTCTCGGCGTGGCTGGCATCGCGGTACAAGATCGCCGAGCAGCTTTCCGGCGCGATCACCGAGTAGGTGGAGTGCTCGAGCATCAGCACACGGTTGGCCACCCCCAGCGCTAGCGCGCCACCGGAGCCACCCTCACCAACGACGATGGCCACGATAGGAACGGGGAGGCGTGCCATCGTTTCGAGACATTCGGCGATGGCTTGCGCTTGGCCGCGCGCTTCGGCATCGATGCCCGGATACGCGCCAGGCGTGTCGATAAAGGTCACGATTGGCCGACCGAAACGCGCGGCGAGCTCCATCAACCGGCGCGCTTTGCGGTAGCCCTCGGGACGCGGCATGCCGAAGTTGCGAACCACGTTTTCCTTGGTGTTGCGCCCTTTTTGATGACCGAGCACAAGCACTGGCGCGCCGTCGAGCCGGGCGAATCCGCCAACGATCGACTGATCGTCGGCGAAGCTGCGATCGCCGCGCAGCTCGCAGTAGTCGGTGAAAAGGCGCGCCACGTAGTCGAGCGTGTAGGGTCGGCGAGGATGGCGGGAGAGCAGCACCACTTGCCAGCGGGTGAGGTCCTGGAAAATTTCACGCTGGAGCTTTTGCGCTTTTTTCTCGAGGCGGCGAATTTCTCCGTCGAAATCGACGGCGCTTTGCGGACTGCCACTGGCGAGCCGCTTCAGCTCCACGAGCTTCTGCTCCAGCTCGACGAGCGGGCGTTCGAATTCGAGCGTCTGCGAGACGGCGGCCATGCGCGGCTTTATACAAGCGATCGGACCAGCGCGTCGACATCGGCATCCGGCCTAACCGGTGTCAGGTCACGTTCCGCACGAAGCCAAGTGAGCTGCCGGCGCGCGTAACGACGCGTCGCCCGTGCCGCCAACGCTTCCGCTTCCGCGAGCGAAATTTCGCCACGCAGGTGCGCCAGCGCTTCACGGTAACCAATCATTTGCGCAAGCCGACGCTCGGCCGTGGCGACGAAACGGCGCGTCTCGCCAAGGATGCCCGACTCGCCACTTGCGAAAATGTCATGTGTGCGCGCATCGATGCGGCGGTCCATTTCAACGCGCGGAATGTCGATCATCAGCCGCCCGTCGGGCTCGCGCGGCGTGCGGAATCCGTGCGCGCCTTGCAACTTCGAAATCGGCGTTCCGGTCAGCCGCCACACCTCGAGCGCGCGGATGATGCGTACCGGATCGGTGGCGTGAATGCGCGCCGCCGCGTCCGGATCCACGCGAGCCAGTTCAGCGTGCAGGAGCGGCGCACCCTTCTCGGCAAGCTCATCCTCGAGCGCGTCGCGTACTAGCGCATCGCGCGGCGGCGCGGGGACGAGGCCATAGCGCAGTGCGCGCGCCCAGAGGAAAGTTCCACCGCAAATAATCGGACGGCGACCACGTGCGCGTACGTCGGCGATCGCCGCATCGGCAAGCTGCACGAATTGCGCGGCGTCGAGCTGATCATGCGGCTCCGCCACGTCGAGCAGATGGTGAACGACGCGCGCGCGCAAAGCCGCGTCGGGCTTGGCCGTGCCGATGTCGAGGCCCCGGTAGACCTGCTGCGAGTCGCAGGAGATCACTTCGCCCTTGAGACGCTCCGCCAACTTCGCGGCAAGCGCGGTTTTGCCAGACGCGGTGGGACCAAGGATGAAGAGGAGTGGCGACATTCACGCTTCCAGCTCAACGTGCGAATCCGCCCCCAGCCTCAATCCATCTCCTCGCGTCCGCGCTCCCGCCACGCGCACCACATCTCCACGTTGCGCAACAGCGATCGGATCTCCCTCCGGCGCCTCGCGATCGAGCCGCACCAGAGGAAGCCGCCCGCGCTCGCCGCAACCGAAAATGCGACGCTTGCCTTTTTCGACGAGCGGATCGGAGACGACTCGAAACCGCTCCAGCCCATTCGCGCTCACCGCTGGCGCAACATGTTCAGCCGCGCGGCCAAGGACGAGATACGCAAATTTCAGCGAGCGATGATCGAGCCCCGTCGCTTCATCGAGTTGCGTCACGAGCGGTGGCGGTTCCCAAGCGCGGCCGGCGTGGCACCAGTCACGCGCGCGCTCCAGCGCTGGACACGGCCCCTGGCGAATGCACGGCGCCAACGCAACGAGCCCGCCCGCCGCCAGCAACGCGTCGCGCACTTCGAGCACGTCGCGCCCCGTGCTCCGCAGCGCGGGATCGAGAATGACCAGCACCCCACCGGGCGCGAGATTGCGATCGATGATTCGCCGCAACAGCGCCGCGCGCCCCACACCATCGGCGGCGAGCTCGTTGAGAACATTGCCGAGCAATACAATGTTATACACGCCTGCTGGCTCGAGACTCAGGTCGCCGCCGCGTGTTTCCACTGAATATCGACTTGACATTTCGGTAAGCGCCCCCAGCGCCGCCGCACTGGGATCGCATGCCACCGCGGACGCTGTAGGCCCCAACGCATCGAGCGCCGCGAGCGCCATCGGACCGGGACCAGCGCCAAGATCGAGCACGCGTCCGCCCGGTTTGAGCGCGAGCGGAGCGAGCACCTCGCGCGTTTTCGCGTAACTCAGCGGCCACAAGGCCAGCAGGTAGGCTCCGAGCAGATCGGGGCGATCGAGATAACGCGTTCCCGCCAGCGCCCGCTCGGCAACGAGCCCTTCGTGCAAGAGCGCAATCGCGCGCGCAGCAATTTTCAACTCCGCTGGCGCGAGTCGATCTAGCGGGCCACCTGCAAGACGCAAACGCTGGCGCGCCACGGTGAGAAGACCGGGAATACGATCGGTGAGGCCGCTGTCCCCTCCCCCCTGACGGGGGAGGGTCAGGGAGGGGTTACACGGCGCGCTCGGTTTCGGTCCCCCCACCCTAGTCTCCTGAGTCAGAAGTTCGCCGCATAAATGCGGCGGTTATTTTCAGTAGCCTAGGCATCTAGAAGGGGCTCGCCGCCCCTCCCCGTCGAGCGAAGCCCGCCGGGGACCCCACCTTGCTTCGGCGCGACTCCGCGCCGCGGCCGCCTTTAGCGTCCGAAAGGATTAGTGCAGAAATCATTGACTCAGCAGACTAGCCCTCCCCCGCAAAGGGGGGAGGGGAAACGTCGTCTCGAAGTACCCTCAACGCCGCAGCGAAATCCGCCGGAATTGGCGCTTCAAATACAATCCGCGCCCCCGTCCGCGGATGACAAAATGTCAACATCCAAGCATGCAGCGCCTGTCGCCCAATCACTGTCGCGGCGCGCGCAACAACGCTCTGCGCAGCAAGCTTAGCCTCGCGTTTGGTCCCACCGTACGCAACGTCCGCCAGCAACGGATGGCCCGCTTCCGAAAAGTGAACGCGAATCTGGTGCGTCCGCCCCGTCTCCAGCGAAACTTCCACGAGCGCCGCGCCGGCGAATCGCTCACGCACCACCCAACGCGTCACCGCGCGCCGCGCACCCGCCTTCGAGGTAAACCGCTTGCGATCGCGCGGATGGCGACCATACGCGGTGTCGAGCACGCCCTTCTCGGCGGGCGCTCCATGCACCATCGCCAGATACGTTTTCTCGACGGTGCGCGCCCTGAATGCGCTCTGCAGCGCGGCCATCGCGGCATCGCTTTTCGCCACCACCATCGCGCCGCTGGTGAAGCGATCGAGACGATGCACGAGGCCCGGCCGCAACTCACCACCGATGCCCGCGAGATCCGTGATCTGCGCGAGCAGCGCGTTGACCAGCGTTCCGGTTCGCGCGCCCGCCGCCGGATGCACGACCATCCCCGCGGGCTTGTTCACGACAACGATGTCTGCGTCCTCGTACAGCACCGAAACCGGAATCCGCTCCGGCTTAGGTCCCTCCTCGGGAACAACCGGCGGCGGCAACCGCAACGCCACACGGTCACCCATCCGAAGGCGCAACGAAGCACGCGCAGCCCGATCGTTCACGGTGACGTCGCCCCTCTCGATGAGCTTCTGCACCCGCGCCCGCGACAACTCCGGATGCGCACGCACGAGCCACACATCGAGCCGCGCGCCAACATCTGCGACCTCCACGGGCGTCACCAAATCTTCGATTTGATATTCCCTTTGCGCGCCAGCATCACATCCACCAACGCCCGCTCGAAAAAGTGAGTGCGCGCGAGCAACCCCGGAGAAACCTGGTTCTCGTAATGCGCCCGCCCCTCTGCGATTTCATCCTTCACGAGATCGAACAGCGTGTCCTTTTCGATCCCTTCCTGAACCTTCTTTTCGTTGTACAGCACGATGTCGCTGACGATGGCGCGAGCGAGTCGGGCGGCGCGTTCAGGCGATTCAACGATTGGCATCCCGCGAGTTTATCTCAAAAAGCGTGAGTGGAGTGCAGGGGCGCGTTTACTACGAAAACTATCGCTGGAACGTGGACTCGCCTCCCGAACCCGCCCCTGTTGACGAAGAGCCGTAGCTACTCCGTCTCGAGCTCCGTGTTCCAATAAGCGAGATCCGCCAGCGGCAAGAACGGTAACCACTCGCTGTGAAATCGCCGACCGGCGGGCGCCCGGAAAAGCGGCGTCCAGCGCGGTCGCGACGGCGCACGCACCAACTTGATGCCCGCCTGATCCGGCGTGTTGCCGCCCTTCTTCAAATTGCATCGAATGCAGCTGCACACCACGTTCTCCCACGTCGTCTTTCCGCCTTGCGAACGCGGAACCACGTGGTCGAGGTTCAAATCGCTCCGCGGAAAAACGCGAGCGCAATATTGGCAGGTGTTTTTGTCGCGCGCGTAAATGTTGAGTCGAGAGAAACGCACGCGCGCGCGCGGCAGGTGCTCGTACGCCAGCAAAAGAATCACGCGCGGGACACGAATCGACCGATGCACGGTGCGAACCCGTTCGTCGTGCACCGCCACCGCGAGCTCCACCCAACCGTCGAAATCAAACGTCCGCCACTCGCGATCCACGGCGCGCGCCACACCTTGGTAGAGCAACGTAAACGCGCGCCGCACACTGGTGACATGCACCGGCTGATAACCGCGGTTGAGGACTAAGACTCCGCCATCAAGCATGCGTTGGTCTCTTCATGGTCCTACGTTTCTCCTTCCGCGTCGGCATCAAACACACGGACTGCCTCCAAACCCGTAGGCGTGGATGTAGACGTAAACTTCGCCAGCCTTTCCACCGCCGCCCCCACCATCCGGGCCACCTCCCCCAACTCCCCCTCATCGAGCGCTTTCACATCCAGCAACACCCGATCGTCCCGCACGATCGCAATCACCGGCGTCTCTCCCGCGCGCAACGCAAGCAGCAAATCCCGCGCCGGCGCCGCAATCCGCACCGCCGCCGACGGCAGCTTCTCCAACGGCATAGCGCCGCCGCCCACCTGTCCCTCGCTCTCCACCACTTCCGCAACCACACCCGCTGCAGCAAGCAGAGACGCCAAGCGCTCGGCCCGCTTTCGCACCGCCACAGGCTTTTCCAACAACGCCCGCACGGCTGGAATTTCTTCGGCCCGTCCGGCGCGGTGCAGGGCCAGCGTAGCCTCCAAAGCCGCAATCGACATTTTATCAAGTCGAACCGCTCGTGCCAACGGATGCTTGGCGATGCGATCCATCAGCGTCCGCGCGCCCACGATGAGGCCGGCCTGCGGACCGCCCAACAACTTGTCACCGGAGAAACAGACCAAGCTCGCACCCTCGGCCAGCGTGCGGCGCGCCTCGTCGAGATCCCCGGACCCGAGATCATAAACCAGCGCCAAACCAGCGTCCCGCGCGGCCGGCGCGAGATCGGCGATCGAAGCCTCCTCGGTAAAACCGACCAGCGCAAAATTCGATCGATGCACTTTGAGAAACAACGCAGTGGCCGGCGCGATCGCAGAAACGTAATCGGCGGTGCGCGTGCGGTTGGTGGTGCCCACCTCGACCAACCGCGCACCAGACTGCGTGAGCACCTCCGGAATCCGAAAGCCGCCGCCGATTTCCACCAGTTCGCCGCGCGAGACGATCACCTCGCGGCCGTGCGCCAATGCCGCCAACGCAAGCAACATCGCCGCGGCATTGTTGTTCACCGCCAGCGCCGCTTCGGCTCCGGTTAGCGCGCACAGCGAATCGGCGATTGGCGCCTGCCGCGATCCGCGCTGGCCCGAGGCGACGTCGAACTCCAACGTTGAGTAGCCGCGCGCCACTTCCAGGACCCGCTCGATGGCCGCCTCCGCCAACGGAGCGCGCCCAAGATTGGTGTGCAGCACCACGCCCGTGGCATTGAGCACACGCCGCAGCCGCCAGGCTAAAAGCCGCTCCACCGCCTGCGCGAGATCTGCTTCGCCCACCGCGGCCGCGCTCGTCTCCCCAGCAAAAATCCGCCGCCGCGCCTCGGCCAACGCGGCCCGCGCGCCTTCGACCACCAGCGTCCGGCCATGCTTTTTGGCGAGCTCACGCGCGTGCTGTCGACCAAGCAGCTCGTCGACACTGGGCAACTCACGCAGCCGCGCGCGCGTATCCATTAAAAATAGTTTAACACGCCCGGCCCCAAATGGAGCGTGCGTGCGCTCGGCAAGATCACAAGCCCAAGATCAACCAGGGCGCTTCGAGCGCGCCGCGCTTGCCATACAAAAAAGCATACGTGGCATAACTGCGCAAAACACGCTTGACATATTGTCTAGTCTCTTCCACGGGGATCTCTTCGACAAAGGCGTCCACGGTACGCAACACCGGCGGCCGATTCCGCTCCGTGGCGAGCCAGCGCGCGACACAGCCTGGTCCGCAATTGTAAGCAGCCACGGCCAGCGGCGGGCTCTTGAGGCTCTTGAGGAGCTGGCCGAGGTAGGCCGCGCCCAGACGGATGTTGACCTCGGGATCCTCGAGCGATGCGGTGGTCGGCGGCGGCAAACGCAACGCGCGGGCTACAGCTCGCGCGGTGAACGGCATCAGCTGCGTGAGGCCCAGCGCGCCAGTCGACGATCGCGCCAACGGATCGAGCGCGCTCTCTTCGCGCATCAGCGCTTGCAGCAGATCGGGCGGAACTTTCGCCGTGCGTGTGAAGCGCTCGATGGGATCGCGGAAAGCCAGCGGATAAGCCACCTCGGCGGCCGCGCGCGAAAACGGTCCGGCGGCGCGCCGCAAGTATTTTCGCAACTCGGTTCGCACCAAAAGATGCGCTCCACGCACGTCGCCCGCCATCGACGAGAGCCGCGCCAGAAGCACCAACGCCTCGCGTCCACGGCGGCCACCATCGCGCGCGGGCTGCTTGTCCACCGCGGCAAACTCGCGCTGCGCCTCAGTGCGAAAGCCGAGTCGTAAAAGCTCAAGTCCCGCCGCGAGGTGTGTATCACCGGCCAGCGGTCCTTCGCGCAACGACGACGGCGGTTCGGGGCGCCCAGCGAGCGCGCGATCGATCTCCTTGGCGCGTGCTGGATCGAGTGCCGCGAGCCGCGTTCGCGCGAGGAGTCCGTAGTAGCTCATCGGCCGACGCAGCGAGAGACGCGACAGCTCCCGCGTGGCAATGGCGCGCGCCTCAGCGCCAGCGATCCCTAACCGCGCCACCGCTTTCCAATAACGCGCACGTTCACCGTCCACGCCGTCGCCGACGTTGCCGTATTCGCGTTCGAGCTGATCCAAAAAAACGATTCCGCGTGCGGTCTCTCCCTGTGCATAGGCGTTCCAAAAGAGCCGAAAGAGCGCCTCGGCGCGAACGTCGCCTGATGGAAATCGAAGGACGAGCTCCGTCAACCGCGCTTCTTCTGCCCGCGCGTCCCCCGCGCGGCGCGCGAGATTCGCCAGCGCCAGCAGCGCGTCATCGGCCAGTGAGCTCGTGACAAAGCCGTCCGCGAGTGCGCGTGAAAGCGAACCGGCCGAAGCCCCACGCTGCTCCCCCAGCGCTACCGCCGCTTGTGTACCGAGGAAAAGGGCGCGCGAACGCAAATCGTAATCGGCACAATGCTCCCACACCGGCGCCAGGGCCTCGAGCGCGCGGCCATTGTGCCGCTCCTGGCGAAGCCCCTTCCCACGCGCGAAATGGGCGCGGCACATCAGCGGATCGGACGGCGTCGCAGGCGGACGCAACAGATCGAGCGGCACCGCACCCTCGGCGCACGCCCCACACTTGCACGCCTCCAAACTGAAGAGCGCCGCGCCGCAGCGATGGCCGGACGACAAGAGTGGCAACTTGAGCCGATCGAGAATCGCCAGCGCCTCGGTGGTGCGATAGGCCTCGAGCAGCGCTTCGGCGCGGCGAATTTCGCTGCCGACTTCGGGCGCCGTGAAACCAGGCAGCGCTAAGTCCCGCAGCCGTGCCGGGCCGGCGGCCGGAGACAACGGATGCTCGAGCCATGCCGACCGAAAAGCGGCGCGCGCGGCCTCGGCATGGCCCAACGCCAACTGCGCGTCGCCCGCCACCAAGAACGCCGCGCCCATGTCCCCGCGCACGCGTCCCGTCAGAAAACCCGCCAGAGCCACAATCGCTCCGGAGGGATCACCACTTGACAAAAACGCATGTGCGCGCAGCAACACCGCTTCGCCAGATTCAACGAAATGCTCGCTCACCAGCGCTGCTTGCGCCGCCGCAAAAACATAGTCAGCGGACTCACTGGCCGCCCTGGCCGCCACAAAGTGGCAACGATCAGCGAGCAACGGATAGTCGGGCGCCAGCGCCGCAAACACTTTGGCGCCAGCTGCGGATTCGCCCGCCGCAAGCAGCGCCGCCGCGCGCAGGTAGCGGGTTTGCGGATCGCGCGGAGCCGCCGGAAGAAGGGCCAACGCCTCACGCGCCTTGCCCGCATCGAATGCCGCGCGCGCCGCTTTGGCGGGACCTTTGGCGAAATAGGATTCCATTTCCGGCGCACCAATCGCTACGTCCTCAGCCGGATCCGGCGGCGCAGTCGGCGTCCAACGTTCATCACCGGTGTCTGCCCTGACGGGGCGGATTAGGCACAAGGATGCGGCGGCCGCAGCCAGGAGACTTGATTGGATTGCTGGGATTCGTTGATGCACTAGGAGGGA
>JAHFDP010000085.1:10354-13526 GCA_023248955.1 Deltaproteobacteria bacterium | reverse complement strand
CGCAGAGCGTCGATAACCTTTCCAAGCTGCTGGAACGCTGCTTGGTCGAACGAGGCGAACTCGTCCCGCTGCTCGATGAAGCGCGCCTGAACGAAGCCATCGCGCTTTTCGTGGCGGCTGCCGAACACGGGACAGAAAAACTTCGCGGCGAGCTGGCGCGCGCAAAAATCCACGGCGGAACCGCCAAAGCCGCGGTCACGCGAATCGCCGAACTCGAAGCACTGGTCGGGTCTCGGACGGATCTGCCGCAGCTCCTGGCAGCGATCTCGGGGTGGCGCACCAAAGAAAATGGTTTCGAGGAAGCACGGTGGCGTCTCGCCAACGTTGATGGCGAAGCCACGTCCGCCTACCGCGCGGCGCTCTCGGCGATGGAGAGCGCGGCAATTCCTTTCCCTGCCGCCGTTGTGCAAACACTTCTGCCCCAGGTCCGCGCGCGGCTCCAACGGGACAAGCAAAGCGGTGGCCTCTTCGATTTCGACGACATGGTGCGACTCGTTCAAGAGAGCCTCGCTGGCCCGCACGGCACCGAGCTGGCGGAGCGCCTCCGCACCCGTTTCCGCTTCGCGCTCATCGACGAATTCCAAGACACCGACGAAGTGCAGTGGGATCTATTCCGCCGGATCTTCCTCGAAACCAATCGCGGCGGCCTCTACCTGATCGGCGATCCCAAGCAAGCCATCTATTCCTTCCGCGGCGCCGACGTCTCTGCCTACCTTGCAGCAAAAAAGCAGGTCGTGGAAGCAGGCGGATCGCTCGTCACGTTGGGACAAAACTTTCGAGCCTCCCGGCCGCTGCTTGCAGTCACGAACCACTTCTTCGATCAGCAGGCCGCCACCCCGTTTTTCTCCGGCGCCATCCGTTACGAGCAGCCGCTCTCCGGTGGAACCACTCTTTCCGTTCGGAATTCCGACGGCACGCCGGCCACGCCCGTCCACGTTTTCGATCTCATCTCCGAGGAAAAACTGAGCGGGCCCGATCTTCTCCGCGAAGTTCTCGCTCCGCGCCTCGTTCAGGAAATCGCGCAGCTCCTCGATTCTGACCAACCCCGCCTACGGCTTTCGAGCGAAAGAGGTCCGCTCGAGCTTCGCCCGCAAGACATCTTCGTGCTGACCCGCACCGACAGAGAGGGCCGCACCATCGGCGACGCGCTTCTCGCCGCGGGCATCGCGCACGCCCACTTCAAGCAGGACGGCCTCTACGCAACCGATGAAGCCGGGGACGTCATCGACATCCTTGCGGCCGTGGCCGATCCGACCCACCGAGCCACCGTGCGGCGCGCGCTGCTCACGCCCTTCTTCGCTTTCTCGCTCGAAGATCTTGTGCTCCTAGGTGAACGCCCGGAAATCGCCACCGAAGCGAACGCCCAACTCCGTGCCTGGAAACAGCTCGCGGACGCGCACGACTTCACACGCCTCTTCGCCCAAATCCCGCAACAGAGCGGTCTCTACCGTCGCGAGCGATTTTTCGATCAGCAAGACCGCGTGCGAACGAACTACCAGCATCTTTTCGAACTGCTCCTCGAGGAAACCGCGCAAACGCCCTCCTCGCTGGAGGCGCTCGTTCGGCGTCTGCGCGCCTACCGCAATGGAGAGCAGCGTCCGCTAGGTGAATCAGGAGGTCTGCAACGCATCGAACCGAATCCGAACGCCGTGCAGATCATGACGATGCACAAGGCCAAGGGCCTGGAAGCGGCCGTCGTCTTCATCGCGGGCGGTCTTTCCATGCCACCGGCGGATTCGCTCTCCGTCTTCCACGCGCAAGGTCGGCGCCAAGCCTACGTCGGTACCATTCGCGATTCCGCGATTACGCAAGCGGTCCTCCAAGAGCGCGGCGAAGAAGATGAGCGGCTGCTCTACGTCGCACTGACCCGGGCCAAGGCGCGGCTCTACCTTCCGCTCTGGCGCACGGCCCCTGCCAATTTTCGCGGGGGATACGCCAAAGCCAACGCGCGGCTGGCGGCGATTGTCAACGATGCTAGCGACCAAACGAGACTCTTCTCCATCGAGCCGATTCAGGCGCCACCGCCTCTCGCCAACGAAGTCGTCAATGCCATCGCCACAGCGCCCTGGCGACCACCGCCAGAACTTTTGGAAGAATCCGCCGATGCTCCTTTCGACGCGCTTCGACGCCACCGTGCCGGGCCTTGGGTCACGTCCTACTCCGGCCTCATGGCTGATCGAGACGCCCCCGAAGCTCGCCCGTCCTCAGCGCCAACCGAGCAGTCACTCCCCGGTGGCGCAACCATCGGCCTTTTCTTGCACGACGTTTTGCAACGGCTCTCCTTCGAAAGCGTGCACGCCACGGCGTCCGTGGAAAAGTGGCGCCGTCTCCCGGAAGTTGCTGCGCTCCTCGGAACCGCAGCCATCCGCCATGACGTGGAACGGCGCTATCTCGAACCAGCCGCCGAACTTTTGCATACCGCCCTTCGCGCCCCGATCCATTTCGCGGAAAATCGGCGACTCGAAGGACTCGCGACAGCGACGCGCGTGGTCCGCGAAATGGAATTTCTCTTCCCCGTTGCCGAGCCGAACGAGATTTCGACAGAACGGGGCTACGTAAAAGGCTTTGTAGACTTGGCGTTCGAACACGACGGACTTTGCTACATCGCCGACTGGAAGAGCGATCGCCTCGCGCCAGAGTCCGAACGTGGGCCGCTCTTAGGGGCTTTCGTCGAGCGACACTACGGGCTCCAAGCAAAGCTCTACCTGATCGCGTTGGCGCGGCTCCTCGAACTTCGCAGCGAAGAGGATCACAAAAAGCGCTTCGGCGGCATGGCCTACTGCTTTTTACGAAGCATGCGCGGAGCTGGCGATGGTGCCGACGGCGTTCATTTTTTGCGACCAACGTGGAGTGAGCTTACGCGATGGCAGGATGAGATCGCGGGCGGCGACTGGGGATCGGGGATCGCGACATGACGCCCAATTGGCACCCGCACGGAAGCGCGCAAGCGCGATTTACGGCCGCAGAGACCGCCCCATGGCCTGAGAGCGCAGACGCAGACCTCGCCCAGCTCGCCTGGGAGTTGATGCGCTGCGCACCGGAGCGATCGGCTGGAGGAGCGGGCTTCGCCTGCGACGGGCGGAGGCCAACGGCCGCAGCATATGGTGGAGGAGCGGGCTTCGCCTGCGACGGGCGGAGGCCAACGGCCGCAGCATATGGTGGAGGAGCGGGC
>JAHFDP010000085.1:5939-10344 GCA_023248955.1 Deltaproteobacteria bacterium | reverse complement strand
TGGAGGAGCGGGCTTCGCCTGCGACGGGCGGAGGCCAACGGCCGCAGCATATGGTGGAGGAGCGGGCTTCGCCTGCGACGGGCGGAGGCCAACGGCCGCAGCATATGGTGGAGGAGCGGGCTTCGCCTGCGACGGGCGGAGGCCAACGGCCGCAGCATATGGTGGAGGAGCGGGCTTCGCCGGCGACGGGCGAAGGCCAACGGCCGCAGCATATGGCGGAGGAGCGGGCTTCGCCGGCGACGGGCGGAGGCCAACGGCCGCAGCATATGGCGGAGGAGCGGGCTTCGCTTGCGACGGGCGGAGGCCAACGGCCGCAGCATATGGCGGAGGAGCGGGCTTCGCCTGCGACGGGCGGAGGCCAACGGCCGCAGCATCCGGCAACCAACGATCGATCTTCCTCGCCGCTTACGCCTCGCTGGCCAGTCTGCGTGAAGGGCACACCCGGCTGCCGGTGGTCGGCGACGTCGGACGAGCGGCACTGGCCTCCGCGCTTGCCCCGCTCCGCGTCGCTATCAGCGAAGTCGAACACCTCGTGGAAATGCTCGCGCGGAAGGATGTTGTGCCCGAGCTCATCGGCGGACCGGACGAGCGAAAACCGCTCCTCGTCGTGGACGGGCACCTCTATTCGCAGCGGCAATTTGCATTGGAAGCACGCGTCGCCGCCGCCTTGCGGACCCGCCTCCAAAAACAGGCCTCGGTATGGACTCCACAAAATATCAAGTTTGAACTACAGGCCGTCGCGGCGGATCCGCCCATTCGCGGCGGGCGGGCGGCGCGTCTCTCCGACGAACAACAACGTGTTCTCGCTGGCGCCCTCGACCAACACCTAACCGCCATTTCTGGCGGACCGGGGACAGGCAAAACCTCGATTGTTGCTTCTCTCTTGCGTCTGCTCGTCCGTCTCGGCGTTCCATCCGCTTCGATCGCTCTGGCAGCACCGACGGGCCGCGCGGCGCACCGTCTCGAGCAGGCCGTGAAAGATCAGCTACTCGCCTTGACGGGTGGCGACCCGCGCGACGCCGCACTCCTCGCCGAATGCCCCGAAGGCAAGACGCTGCACCGCCTTCTCGGCTACATCCCGTCGCAGGACCGCTTTCGCCATCATCCCAATCACCCACTGGAAGAAAGCGTCATCATCCTCGACGAGAGCTCCATGATCGATTTGTCGCTCATGGACCACCTCCTCGCGGCGCTGCGCCCGGACGCGCACCTCGTGCTCCTCGGCGACGCGGACCAACTTCCGCCGGTCGAGGCAGGCGCTCCCTTTCGCGAGTTGTCCAACGCGGCAAGCGCTTTCCACCTTACGCAGAGCTATCGCATGGATCAGCGCGACCCTGCGGGACGGAATATTTTCAATACCGCACAGCGAATCCAGGCCGGCGATTTTTCTGGCGTGGAAAAGGAACTAACGATTCGCTCCGCCGCGGCGGACGTGGCATTCGATGGCGCGGAGTTGCTGGTCCAAGACCCGACCGCATTTCTTCAGCGCTGGAGCGATCGCCTCATTGGGGAGGACGCGTTCCTGACACTCGCGCGACGCACTTTCGCCTTCAGCAACACGCTCGCCGATCACGCCGACACCGCCGCGCTTCACGCGATCTTCACACGCCTCGATCGCCAACGCCTCCTCTGCGTCACCCGTGGCGACGGCCCCACCAGCGTCGATGCGGTCAACCGCTTCCTGCACCAGCGTCTACGCGGCACCTTGTCTTTTCGCGATCGCGCAGCCTTCTCCCCCGGCGCGCCCGTGATGGTGGTGCAGAACGATCCCGAACACGATCTCTTCAACGGCGATCAAGGCGTGATCCTGCGCGCCCATGGCGGCAAGTTGATGGCCGTCTTTCCGCACGCCAACAGTTTTCGCGTCTTCGATCCGGCCGAATTTTCAAGACCCCTCGAGCTCGCCTTCGCCACCACCGTCCATCGCGCCCAGGGCTCGGAGTTCGATCAGGTGGCGCTGATGCTCCCCGACCGCGACGTCCCGCTCCTCACCCGCGAGCTCGTCTACACGGCGCTCACGCGCAGTCGAAAATCGGCGGTGATCGTCGGATCGATCGATCAGCTCCGAACCGCGATCGGCCGCCAGCTACACCGCTTCAGCGGGCTGGGCGATCGCCTTCGCGGTTAGCCGCAACACGCCGCCCGTGAGAAGAAAGTCGTAATCCGCGGAGACCACGCGCTGCACGTCGGCGCCATCTAGCGCAAACGTCGCCAGCGGCTTGAACTTCCGCCCGTGCCACGGACAGTGCGTCTGCCCGCCAACGCAGGGCGATAGGTCGAGACAGGCGCCCTCGTGCGGACAGAGCCGCGGCAGCGCCACCACCGTCGTCCCCTCGCGAACCAGGCGAAGCCCGAGGTGATCGCTGCGCCCCCACAGATACGTTCCATCCGTGGGCAACACCGCGCGCAGATCAATCGTGCTCTCCGGCGCCGCAGCCAACGCCTGCGGCCGAATCACATTCGAACGTCCGATTTGGAGCGTCCCCTCAAACCCTTGCGACTGCCCATCGAGACGAAACGAATATCCCCATTTGCGAATCTCACCGCGCCGCTCCCGCATTGGAACATCGCCGGCCATCAGCATTCGATAATTGCGTTTAATCGACCACCGAAGGAGCGGAAAGAATATCCGCATCAATCCCTTCGCACCGATGGCGTAATTGGTCCGCACGCGCGTCTGCGCAGGCCCAATTGATTCGCAGGTCGTTTCAATGACCAAGACAAAGAAAAACGCCGACGTGTAATAGGTCTGCCGCCGCGGACCGGATTGATAATTCATCAGCGCCATCGGAACGCGAAACCCCAGCACGGGCTGCGCCAATATCGAACTAATACAATCGTCGGTAATAAACGTCGGATAAGCTTCGGCCTGTTGATGAACGTGCGCGAAATGCGGAATGTCTTTGTAATTCCAATCCACGTCATCGACCGAATAATTGCCTTCTTGCATTAAAGCGAATTCGTTGAATTGAAATCCCTCTTTGCGAAGCTCCTGAATCAACTCGCTCTGGCTACGTCGAATCATGCCATCCCCATCGGTTCAGCCACCGTGGCGATATTTCCGAGCTTCAAGGAAACCTGCAACCGCGGCAATGACGGCAGTTTCCAATGCGGCAATCCCATGGCCCACATTCCATTCTCGAGGAGAAAGGTCACCGGAAAGCGATTCTTGGTGCGCTGCGTTTCCAGAACGCGATAACCGGCCTTCGCCAATAATTCGGCAATCGATTGCGGATTAAAGAGATGCGGATGCTGTAGGCAATAGGCCGGCCAGCGGCGCCCCACCAACTTTGCCAGCGCGGACGATTCATCGTGCGTCACGAATAAAACGCGCGCCCCCGGTGCCAATCGTGAACGAAGCGCCCGCAAGCTGGCCATGGGATCCAAGAGGTGATCGAGCACATGGATGGCCACTGCCACCTCGACTTTTCCCTCGGGGGCGTCGTCGAATCCAAACATCTGCGTGCTGATGTTCGCCGCCAGATCACCCACCGTGGCACGAAGTTTTTCATGCACGCGAAGGTTCGGTTCAAAGAGCCAAAACTTCTGAAACCGTCCTTCGCGCGCCGCAAATTGCGTAAACAACCCGGTATCCGGCCCAATTTCCAGATAGTGACCGGCGAGCGAAGAATGCTTTTTAAGAACGTCGAAATAACCGCGCTGCGTGGCCTCGAGGGCATCGGTAGCCACGATGCTCATGTTGTCCGGCATCTCGCTGTAGAGGCGCCCAAGCGCATCGGAAGAAAAATAGCGCGGACAAAATAATAGGCCGCAACCCGTGCAGCGCGCATACGAGAAAAAAACGTTGCCTTTAAAGAAACCAAACCAGTGTTCGCGCAATCGATCGAATTCCATCGACTCGGCCGGAAGCGCCGCGAAACGTGACGGCGAAGCGTTCGCGCCGCCGCCACAACTCGGACAATTTCTCGAGATGAACATCGTGGGCGCACAAAATACCACGTTCTCGCCCAGCCCAAGATCGCGCTGCGCGCGCAATAATCGTCACTTCACTGTCCAACCCCAAAAACCTTCCATCCTTCCCCCACTCCCATCCTCCCTGTAAGCTTTTGCCTTTCTTTTTTTGACGAAAATTCGCGCCGCTCGCCACCACAGAGACGATGCACGCGCTCGTCGCCCTCGAATGGTCACTCCCCGTGCGGTATGACGCCGCCGTGCCGCGCCCGGATGCCCAAACGATCGCCCGCGCCCAGAGCGGCGACGCGCGCGCGCTGCGCGAAGCACTCGATTTTCTCTACCCGCTGGTGCGCAAGCATCTGTCGTTCATGTTTGGATTTCGCCGCTCGGTGGACGATGCCGTGCAGGAGTCGATGCTGGCGATCGTTCATGCCCTGCCTAGCTTTGCCGCGCGCGCGTCGCTCAAGACGTGGGCGCTGAAGATCGCCTT
>JAHFDP010000085.1:0-5839 GCA_023248955.1 Deltaproteobacteria bacterium | reverse complement strand
CGAGCGCGGGTCATGGATGCGTTGCCGACTGATCTCGATGCCGCGGTAGCGGAGTTGGTGCCGGTGGTGACGACGTTGATCAAAGCGCCAGCGGAGCCTGCGAAAACCGAAGCGGCTCCCTCGCCAGAAGACGATTTGCTCGAGCTCAAATTTCGTCGCCTCTTGCTTCTGAACGAGCGTTTCAATCCACAGTCCATGCCGAGACCAACCCTCTTGAAACTTGGCAGAGGATTCGTTAGCGGCGAATTGGCGTTCTTAGGTCTGCTACCTCCCGCGCTGACTGTGTTCCTCAGCTCCGGTTCCCCACTCGGCATCGGTCTAGCCATTGCGGGCGGACTCACTAGTCTAAGTGGGGCGATCGCGTTTCCATTCATGCCCGCAAAGAGTTCTAGAAACATGGAGCTGCCCCTAAGTTTATGGTTCTTTGGCGCCTCCTTGAGCGCGTTCGGATCGGTCTATTCGCCACGTTCGCTTCTCGCTAGCGACGCCTCGCCGCTCTACCCTGCCGGATTCCATCCCGTACCACTCGTCGCAGGAACGGCGCTCGCAGTGACTGGCGCGCTCTTGCTCGCAACTTCTTTCACCAGCGCCAGCTGTTCCTACGAGGAAGACGGCGATCTCTTTGACACCGCAATGGCCGCGAACAGAAGCGACCGCAGCCGCGCGATCGCCAGCGTCGAGGATTGCGGAACGCGGGCCCGAGAACGAGCGCACGCACGCTGGATCCCATTCGCCGTCTCGATTATCGGCTTTGCCGGCGTAGCGATTACAGCAGCCTCGCAGAAGACCGACTCCGCACTATTCGAGTGGCTCATTTGGGGTGCCTTTAGTGGTCTGGGCGTCGTGGCAACGATGCCTTTCGATTCAACCATCGCCGGCGAATTTCTCGATCGTCTTGAAAGGGACAAGCTCCCGCTCGAAGTCACGCTTGCTCCGTCGCTTAACAATCTCGGCATCACGCTAGCGGGGCGGTTCTGATGGTTGCGTCCTTTCTGATCGTTGTCGCGCTTGCGTCTTCTGGCGAGCAAACAGCGCCGTCGCGTACGTGGACCGCGACGCAACTTCAACAACGCGTCGTGGAGGATCTAACGCGCGAGGGCGTGCCGCTTTCGCGACTCGGGCTCACGCTCGAAATCGCCGAGCAAGAAACAACGCAGTGGAGCGTAACGCTGACGGAGCCTGGGCACATGGCTCGCACACGCGTCCTCGATCAGTTGCCAAACGACATCGAGGCAGCGATCGCGGAGTTGGTCCCCATTGTGACAACGCTGGTCAAGAATCCCTCGGCGTCCCTGCCAAAGCCCAACGCTGCGCACTTGCCTGACAACGAATTCCTGGAGAAGAAGTTCGAGCTCCTCCTACTCGCGAGCCGGGAGACCAACTTCGGCCTTCTCGAGCACCCCGTTCGGATGCGCGCCTTTTTTATGTACGGAACCTTGGCTAGCTTGCCCCTAGAGTTCAGCCTGCTCGCGCTGGTGGAGTTCGATAACGAACCCGTTAAATTTGGTCTAGGTCTCGGCGGCGCTGCTGTCCTGCTGAGCGCAATTCCCATCGCGTTCTCGTTGCCAGAAACAAGCCGGTTCTACGAAGCAGTCCCAAACAGTGTGGCAAGAGTTGGAATCGCGCTTTGGGCCTCAAGTGAGATCTACTCCAAGGCGAACGGGTTTCGAGTGGAACCAGCCATCGCGGCATCGGCGCTCGTCGTTGCTTCAGCGCTTGACCTCGCCATCGCTTCGTCTACCGAGGGGTGCTCCGATGAGCACGAGGCTAAGCTCTACGAAACAGCCATCGTTTCGAACGACGTCGAGCGGCGCCAAACCTTCGGCGAAATTGAGCGATGTGGTGCAATGGGGAGAAGACGTAGCCGCCTGCGCTGGCTCCCCGAGACCACGCTCTTGCTGGGGACCGCCGGCGTTCTTCTGGTCGACCGCAATGACATCTGGAATTTCAACACGCTGGTCTGGGCCCTGTTCCCCCACATAGGCGCTTTCTTTTTCAGATCGAGCTTCGCCGAAAACTTTCTCGACAAAGTCGAATCCGCCAACCTTCCTCTCGAAATCTCCGTTGCTCCCACGCTGGGAGCACCCGGGTTGGCACTCCATGGCCGATTCTAATTCGCACAATCCGCGTCTCGATCGCGCCCTCGACGCGGCGCGTTCGTTGGCCTTGCGCGACGATCACCGCGACGCTGCCGTCGCAGCGCTACTCAATGTACGTCCCGCAAAACCGCCGCGGCGCAGCTACTGGCTTCCCATCGCCGCACTCTCTTGGGCGACAACGGCGCTCGTCCTCATCCTCGTTCCCTCGCGGCCCGTTCCGCCAACACCCGCTCCACCGCCCTCTCCCATTTCTCCGCGCGCGAGCGTTTCTCCTCCGACGACCGTTCCCGAAACAGTCGTCCAGATCGGCCCGCGCGTCATGCTGCACCCGCATCCGGGTGCGACCTACCGCGTCGTTCACGCCACCGACGATCTCACGCGCATCGAAGTCGCCAGCGGCGCCGTTGGGTTCCGCCTCTTTCACGGCGAGAAACCGCATCGCCTTCTCGTCTCCGGCGGCGACACGATGACCGAAGCCGTGGGAACAATCTTCACCGTGTGCGTCCAAGACGGCCACGCCAGCGTGTCGGTTCAAGAGGGGAAAGTTTCGGTGCGCGACGGACGACACTTCTTCCTCGAGGCGGACGGCTCACACGATCCCACGCTCGAGGAAATCACCGCCAGCGCGCTCGCGGAGGTTTCAAACGACCAACCCAAAACCATCGCCACAGCTCCAGTCGTCACACCGATCGCCGACGCACCACCTACGGAAAGCGCGACCGATCTGTGGCGCAAAGCGCGGCTCTTCCGCGCGCAGGGACAATTCCGCGACGCGCTGGTGCCGCTCGAAGCGCTCATCACGCGCAACGATTCCACCTGGTCGCCACTAGCCCTCGTCGAGCGCGCGCGGCTCTGTCTAACCGAGCTGCACGATCCCGCGGCGGCGCTCGCCGATCTCGATGCCTTCCGCGATCGCTACGCCAGCCACGCGCTGCGGCCCGAGGTGAACAGCCTGCGTTGCGATGCGCTCACGCAGCTCGGACAAGCGGTGCCACACGACTGCCGACCGTAACCCTCTCTACGACCGTGCGTTTTCAATCACCGTCACACGTTCTTGAACGTTGGTGAGATCGGCGCGTTGTCCCTTGACCTCGCGCTTGATCTCCTTGAGGTCGGTCGAATGCTCACCCAAGATCGCCGAATGCTCACTCAAGATCGCCGAATGCTCGCGCAACGTCGCCGAATGCTCGCGCAACGTCGCCGAATGCTCGCGCAACGTTGCCGAATGCTCGCTCAACGTACCCTTGATGCTCTTCAATTCCGCCGAGTGGTGACTGGCAACCAGCTCAAGATTCGAAATCTTGCCACCGAGCTCAACGCGCACTTCATCGATCTTCCGCAGGAGTTCTTCCTTCGTGCTCGATTGCCCTTCCGCGAAAGCATCCATTTTCGAGTTGAGCTGTTCCAGCAACACGTTCATTCGCCCCTGAGGCGTCTCACCAGGCGACCCTCCGCTGCCTTCCCTTTTTTCAGCCATCAACGATCAATAACAAATCCCCGGCGCCGCGGGTGAGCGACCGATTGGTTGCGACAAGCACAACCCCGCCCTACGCTGCGCGACCATGACCGACATCGCTTTCGGAACGACCGAAGCCGCCGCCCAGTGGCGCCTACACGCCGCCGCACGCAACGCCGCGATGGCGCCATCCACCGAGCGCATGTTCGCACGGGCCGCGATTCACGAGGGCGCGCACGTGCTCGACGTGGGCGCGGGAACGGGCGACACCGCGCTGGAAGCGGCCGCGCGCGTGGGACCGCGTGGCCACATTGTAGCTACGGATGTTTCCTCACCGATGCTCGCGCAGTGCGCAGCCGCCGCGCGCCAGGCCGGTATCCACAATGTAGAAACACTGGTCGCCGACGCAGCCGCGCTCAAATTCGAAGCAACGTTCGACGCGGTCATTGGCCGAAACGTGCTGATGTTCGTGGATCTGCCGCGCGCGCTCAGCGCGATCCGAAGCGCGCTGCGTCCGGGCGGTCGCTTCGCCACGACGGTGTGGGGACCGCTCGAGAGAAATCCCTATCACGCCATTCCCATCGAAGTGGTGCGACGGATGAACGCCATGCCATCGCCCGAGCCGCACATCGTGCGCGCGTTTTCGCTTTCGAATGCCGGCTCGTTGCGAGCGGCGTTCGAGCGCGCCGGATTTGCGGACGTCGCGATCGAATCGGTCTCCGTGACACGGCACTTCGCGACGATTGACGAAGCCGTCGCAGCGAACCGGCCGTCGGGGCCAATCGCGGAGTTGACGGCACGGCTCGACCAGAACGGCGTAACCGCATTCCACGCGGCGGTGGCCGATGCTTTTGCGCCATTCTTGCGCGAGCAAGGTTTCGTGATCACCGGTGAGCAACTCGTGGTGGCGGGGAAGAACGCGGCGCGACACGCCACGGGCTGAGCCGGAAAACCACAATTGCCGTTACCTACGACGGCCGAGCGCGGCCCGTCTACTTCGGTGCTTGCCGCGCATATTGAAAGCGCGGCCGGCCCGATTGGTGGCGCTGGAAGCGCCCGATCACAGCGGGCTCCTCCGGTGCCTCCTCAGCGCACCGAAAAGTGCGCTTCCGGGGGCTTGCTCGCCGCAAGCGGCCCCCCTCTGTCGCTGCGCGACATCTCCCCCGGTACCGGGGGAGTCCCCTCGTCCGCGCCTCGCAGCCGAGCCACGCTCGGCCGTCTCGGTTCCACGGCAACTGTGGATTTCCGGCTAAGATATTCCGATGCATCGTTCCTTCGCAGCCCTGACCTTCGCCGCGCTCGCCGCCTGCAGCGCTGAACAAGTTCACGCCATCCGCTGCGCGACGAACGAGCCGACCTTTGCCATCGAACAGGTCTCCGCACTCGAAAGTAGCTATCGAATCGCCGGAGGATCGGACGCCGTAACCTTGACGGAGGATCCCTCGAAGAACCCGCCTGGCTCGATCTGGAGCGTCAGCACCGTCGATGTTTTGGTGATGATTCCCGATGACAAATTTGCCCCGACCGCCGTCGACCAAACACTGGCGGTTGACGTTTGGGATGGAACCAGCGCGACAGCCACGCAGCCTTGGGTCGTCACGCAGACGCTCGACCCGAATCAGATCACTTGGGAGCAGGTCCACCTGCAGACACCGTCGGGGGGCAAGGATTTTCACCGCGGATGGATGCATTTTGATTTCCGCCCGCTGATCCCGGACAGCGGAATGACCTCGACGTCGTTCATGGTCGCCGTGCATTGGCCCAACGCGAAAAGCCCGCTCGTCGGATCGTCGAACTACAACCGGGCCTGCCCGCGCACCTGGACCGATTTCAACGACGGCATCGGCTGGCGGGATAACGGCATCACCAACAAGGGAGACAATTGTTGCTGGCCGATGCTCAACGTGAACACCCAGGTGGTCACGCTCAAGGCCAGCTGCGACGGGACCTAGACAAAATGGTTGGACCCGAAGTTCACGCGTAACGTGGGTTGCGCGACTTGGAATTCGCCAAGGCGCGTAGAGCCACAGCGGGAGACGAGTCCAACCATGGAAAATCGAACGGCGGAGGAGGCGGACGACGAAGAGCGCGATCAAGGGGAATCCTCGAGGAGACTATGAGCAGGCTTCACCGCCCACGCTCGCCACTAGACAGAGGCAGCCCCCGACGAATGAATTGTCATGCGGTAACCAACCCGCGAATCTCAGGCTGATCAATCGTCGCAACAAGCTCCTCATCGTCCGTCGCTTCCGCCGCTCGAAACGAAAAATATGGTGAACCGAAA
>JAHFDP010000084.1 GCA_023248955.1 Deltaproteobacteria bacterium | reverse complement strand
TTGTCGATTAATTGCCATCGACAACTCTTGCCGTTGAAAGGCCGGGCCGCCGCCCGCCCCTCTGCGCCGAGTGAATCGGCGCATGTGCGGCGATGCATACTGGAAGCGCCGCCGGCCCGTGTGGTCGCGCTGGAAGCGCTCGATCGGACCCCGGGCTCACCCCACCCGCCGCCGCGCGCATGATTGCGCGTCGGGATGAAGAGCTGCCGATTAATCGACAGCTCTTCATCGATGCAAATCCCGTCGACTTGTGATGTTTCGCATGGCGAGCGGGTCATACCTAGCGTTACCAGGACGGCGGCCCCAAGGCGAGCGGGCGCTTGGCACGATCATCGCTACAAGACTCCAGTGTGGAGGATGCAGCGATGTTCGCACGATTCGATTTCCAGCCAGCCGCGGCGTTTGGGGTTTGCGCCTACCTTCTCGTCGTCTACCTCTTGACCTAAAGAGCTCCAGGGGGTCATGGCGGTCCTGTGATTGTCCGATTAAATTGCGAGCAAGCTATCGCTTGACACCATGCTTCCTCGGTGTCTCAATGCTCGGCCGCTGACCGCTCCTGTTCATCTCTCGTTTTCGCATCGACAGCTCAATGGAGTTCCCATGAAAAAGCTCGCAGGCGCTGCGCTCGTTTCCTTCGTTGCCTTGTCGTTCGCTTACGGGCTTTCCGCTTGTCCGAAGTCGCCCCCAGCCCCGCCCAACAATGATTCGGGATGCTCGTCGGCAGTCGATTGCTGCAAAACGGACGACTGCTCGGATGTAAAGAGCTGGCTTTGCGCCTCGTCTCAGTGCATTTTTGTCTGCCAGAAAAATTCGGAATGCACCGCCGCGGCGAATCAGGTTTGCGACGAAGGGGTCTGCCGTGCGCCGGCCTGCGCCTCTGACGCCGAGTGCACCACGGGCGCCAACACGGCTTGCTTGGGGGGAACTTGCCAGCCGCCGGTGACCGCAAGTGCGGTGAAGTCCTGTTCTGTGCTGCCCGCTCCCCTCTTGATCCACGAGGGTTCGACGCGACAACTCTCCGTGGTGACCCAGGACGCCAAGGGAAACGGCGTAGCTTACAAAGGCGCGGTGACCTGGGACTCCTCGGACAAGACCAAGGTTTCGGTGAACGCGACCACGGGTGTTGTGGTTGGTGGCTCCATTGCGGGTGACGCCACCGTGGGCGCTTCGATTGTCGGTGGCCCGACCTGCACGCTGGCGAAAGTAACGAACTTCAACACGGAGGCCGCCGGCAAGGTGCGGGTCATTGTGGCCGATCAATCCACCCAGGATCTGATCAGCACGGCGACCGTTGTGCTGAACCACGATGGCGCCGACGACACGCTCATCAGCGGCGTCAACGGTGTCTACGAATTCAACATCACCGACACCACCGCGCTGCGCGACGTTCACGTCTTCGAGGCGGCACACACCTATTTGTCGGTGTTGGGGGTGAACAGCAACGACCTCGTTATTTATCTGGTGCCCGAACTCTCCGGCGCGCAGCGCGCCGGTTTCGCGGGTGTTCTCAAGGCGGATGACTTCAAGACGCTCGACGAACAGGGCGGCGAGGTGCACATCGCGCTCTACGGCGCTTCGATTTTCGGCAGCTTCCTCGACCTGGGGCTCTCCACGTTGGTTGGCGATTTCGTACCAACCACCATCACCGGAATCACGTCCTCCCCGGTAACCATCCCAATTCCGTCGGGCGCGGTGTTGGGCCTCCAAAGCAACATGTTCAAGAGCAATTACGCCTTCTATTCGACGCCCGGCCGCCGCGCGCTGTGGGGCATGGGCGGGAATTCGCGACTGGCGGAAGTGGTGAAGCTGCTCGGGCCGGTTTTGGGCGGTGGAAATTCAGCCAACCTCGACATCGGTGCGCTGCTCAATAATTTTCTTCCGCTGCTCAATAAGTCACAGTCCGGCGTTTTGGCTGGGCAAATCGCGGAACAGGCGAAGAATAAGGACGTCACCATTCCGCTGACGACCCCGCTGCGGTTGAAAATCGGCGTGCAGTTGCCCACGTTGCCACTGCGCGCGCCGCCGCCGACCGACCCCAAGCAGTCGACGTTCGTCGATGGTGTTTTGATAATCGCGGGCGGTGCCGTTCCGGCGCAGGGCCTCGTTCCGCTCGGGCTGACTGCTGGCCTGGACAAGGATTCGGCGGGAGTTTTCGACGGCAAAGTAGGGGAGAGCGGGTCGGGGCTGCTTCCGTTGCGCCTTTCGCCGCTGCACGACGGCCTCGAGACGGGTGGTTACGGGTTCCTAGCGATGGCGATCTCGTTTCCCTCGGTTCCGACGGGGCCTTCCGCGCCGGCGGGGACTTCGTCTTTGACCAGCCAGCTTGCCATCTCGGTCATCGACGATTTCACCCAGTCTCCGAAGGTGAAATTTGACCTGACCAATGTCCCGAAAATCGATCTGTCGCAGAAGTCGTTTATGGAGCTGTCGAAGGACGTGGCGTACGACTACGCATCCCGGCAGTTCACGTTGGGTACGCCAACCGTGGGCGCGAACCTCAACCGGTTCGATGTTCTCAACGGCAAAGGCAAGGGCTGGGTCGTCTACTTTTCACCGACGGGCAAGACGACGTTCCCCATGCCTCCAGTTCCTGACAACATCTACATGAGCAACGGGACTGCATTGCCCGAGCGGGACCCTTTCGCCAATTTGGAAGTTCCGGACACGACCGATCCGACGAAGACGAAGACCGCCAAGCCGCGTCTCTTGATGCAGAGCGTGAGCGTGACGGCGGATGTGGCGACGGTTACCGATGCGCAGGCCATCCTCGAGGGAATTGCGACCTTCAATTCGCACAACCTCGACGACTTATCGTTACAAATGGATCGCTTCACCGTTTCGGCGGTGAACGAAAAAAACAAGCCGTAACCGTTCGGTCGTCATGGCCGGGCTTGACCCGGCCATCCACGAGGATTTCGATGCACGTGGATGGCCGGCTCTTCGGCCGGCCATGACGACTGGTGACTGAACGGATACAACAAGCCGTAACTCGCAGGAGATATTCAAATGGCTCGCCGGAAGATTGCGCTGATCGGCGCAGGACAGATTGGCGGAAATTTAGCGCTACTCGCCGCGCAAAAGCAGCTCGGCGATGTGGTGCTGTTCGACGTCATGGAGGGCGTTCCGCAGGGCAAAGCCCTCGACATCATGCAGTCCCGCGCGGTCGACGGTTACGACGTGCGCATCACCGGAACCAACCGGTACGACGAAGTGGCCGGTGCCGATGTGGTCATCGTGACCGCTGGCCTGGCGCGCAAACCCGGTATGACCCGCGAGGATTTGCTCGCCACGAATCTCAAGATCATCGGCGATGTGGCCAAGAACGTTCGCGAGCGGTGCCCAAATGTGTTCGTGATCGTGATCTCCAACCCGCTCGACGCGATGGTCTATGCGATGAAGCGAATCACGGAATTTCCGAAGGCGCGCGTGGTGGGAATGGCGGGCGTGCTCGACACCAGCCGCTTCCGGCTCTTTGTGGCGGAAGAGCTGGGCGTGGCCATCGAGGATGTCTCCGCGCTGGTATTAGGCGGCCATGGCGACGACATGGTTCCTCTGACGCGCGCTTGTGCCGTGGGCGGAATTCCGCTGGAGAAGTTGATTTCGAAACCGAAGCTCGATGCCATCGTCGAACGCACCCGCAAAGGTGGCGGCGAGATTGTTGCGTTGCTCAAGACCGGCAGCGCCTTCTACGCGCCGGCCACCAGCGCGATTGCCATGGCCGAAAGCTATCTGCTCGATAAAAAGCGCGTGCTTCCCTGCGCGGCGTATCTCGATGGCGAATATGGCGTGAGCGGTTATTACATGGGCGTGCCGGCCATTATTGGCGCGGGCGGCGTGGAAAAGGTTTTGGAGATCGAGCTGAACGGCGAAGAGCGGGCGCAGTGGGAAAAAAGCTTCGCGTCGGTGAAGAAAACGGTTGAGGAGTGCAAGCTTTAACCTTTCTCCGTCATGGCCGGGCTTGACCCGGCCATCCACGGAGGCTTTGAAGCGGGGGCATCTTGTCGGAAGCAGCGGTGGGGGTGCAGCAGAACCAAACACAGTTCTTGTTGCGTCGTTTGCAATCGCTCACTGGAATTTTCCCGGTAGGCGGTTATCTCTGTTTTCACCTCTTCGAAAACTTGGCGGCGTTGTCGGGCCCTGAGCGATTTAACGAGATCGTTCACGATATCGAAAAGCTGGCACCGCTCCCTTATTTTTATATTATCGAATGGAGCCTCATTCTCATTCCGCTCCTGATTCATTCGCTGCTCGGAATGATGATCTGGTTTTCGGGGCAACCTAATCCACTTGCTTATCCCTACCGCCGCAATTGGCTCTACACGCTTCAGCGCTGGACGGGCGGTATCGGCTTTCTTTTTATTCTTTCCCATTTTCTGCAATGGCGCTGGGCCGTGTTGATGCGCGGAACGCCGATTACTTACGCGGACATTACGCGCGATTTGGCGGGCGTCCCGATGCTGACCTGGTATCTGGTCGGCGTCCTTTCGCTCTGCTTCCATTTCGGAAATGGTCTTTATGGATTCTGTTACTCGTGGGGAATTACGGTCGGTAAGAAGTCCCAGCGGATGATGGAGTACGTCGGCTGGGGCGCCTTTGTGGCCACGTCGATCGTTGCGGTGAATATTTTGGTCAGCCTGCATCTTGCGGGCGTGGCGCACGGATAACTCATGTCAGAAGAGCGTTACGCAGTCGTCGGCGGTGGCCTCGCCGGTTTAATGGCCGTTATTAAACTCGCTGAATCCGGAAAAAACGTCGATGTTTTTTCGATAGTTCCGGTGAAGCGATCCCATTCCGTTTGCGCGCAAGGCGGAATCAACGGCGCGGTAAATACCAAGGGCGAAGGCGATAGCCCGGATATTCATATGTACGACACGCTGCGCGGCGGCGATTTTCTCGCGGAGCAGCCGCCGGTGCGCGGTATGTGCCACGCGGCCCCGGGCATTATTTATCTCCTCGATCGCATGGGCGTTCCCTTTTCGCGGACCAGCGAAGGGCTGCTCGATTTTCGCCGCTTCGGCGGGACACTTTTTAATCGCACCGCATTCGCGGGCGCCACCACCGGTCAGCAGCTGCTTTATGCGCTCGACGAGCAGGTGCGCCGTTATGAGGCGGAAGGTCGCGTCCGGAAATTCGAATATTGGGAATACCTCGGTTTCATTCAAGATGATGAAGGCGCCTGCCGTGGCGTGGTGGCCATGGATCTCAAAACAATGGAGATTCAATCCTTTCCCGCCGAGGCGGTTTGCATGGCCACTGGCGGGCCGGGAATCGTTTTCGGCCGCAGCACCAATTCGATAATCAATACCGGCGCGGCCGCTTCCAGCTGCTACCAGCAGGGCGCTTGGTATGGCAATCCCGAGATGATTCAGATTCATCCCACGGCGATTCCTGGTGAGGACAAGCTGCGGCTGATGAGCGAAAGCCTTCGCGGCGAAGGCGGGCGCGTCTGGGTTCCCTCGGACGGCCGCGCGGGCCTGCCGCCCAAGGGCCAACCCTGGTATTTCCTCGAGGAGCGCTATCCGAAATACAAAAATCTCGTGCCGCGTGACGTTGGATCGCGCGAGATTTTCGATGTGGTGCGCAACATGGGCCTGGGCGTCGACGGCCAGGACGCGGTGTATCTCGATCTCACGCATCTTTCGGCCGAGGTGCACAAAAAAGTCGAGGGCGTGCTCGACATTTACGAAAAATTCATGGGCCAGGATCCGCGCAAGGTGCCCATGAAGATCTATCCGGCGATGCACTACAGCATGGGCGGATTGTGGGTCGATTACGAAGCGAATGCGCGGCACGATATCTTGCCCGATTCACCACGGCAGCAGGCCACCAATATTCCGGGCTTATATGCGGCCGGTGAAGTCGATTATCAATATCACGGGTCTAATCGCCTCGGCGCGAACTCGCTTATCTCCTGTATTTACGCCGGTCGCGTGGTTGGCCCAGCGATGATTGCCTATGCCAAGTCGCGGCCGGAGAAGCGGGCGGCAGCAGCGCTTCCGTCGACGGTGGCCGAGGGAGCGACGGCCCGCTGGCGCGAGCGCTTCGAGCAGATTCGCGCCATGTCGGGCGCCGAGAATCCCTATCGGCTCGGACGCGAGCTTGGCGATTTAATGAGCGAGCGCTGTCTTATCGTGAAAGAAAATTCCAAGCTCGAGGATGGTCTCAAAAAGCTCGACGTGATTTCCGATCGCTGGAAATCCTGCAATGTGCTCGATACTGGCCGCACCATGAATCAGGCCGCGAGCTTCGTGAATGCTCTGTGGGGAATGATTGAATTGGGTAAGGCGATTATGAAAGGCAGCCTTTTGCGCGACGAAAGCCGCGGGGCGCATTTCAAGCCGGCTTTCGCGTTGCCCAAGCCAAAGACACACAAGCCCACCGACGATCCCGAGTGGATGGCGAAATGGAAAGAGCGCAACGACAAGTGGCTGCGAACGACGCTCGCTAAGCACACGCCGTCGGGGCCCGAGATTTCCTTCGAGCCGATTCGAAGCCTCGCCGTGGAGAAGCCCATTCTGGCGCCGGAGCCTCGCTACTATGAGTAAAGAAAACGTAGTCCTTCGCGTGAAGCGGCAGGACGGGCCGCAGTCGCCGGCGCGCTGGGAAGAGTTTTCGGTGCCGCGCCATGCGGGCGCCAACGTGTTGTCGGTGCTGATGCAGGTGCGCGAAAATCCAGTTACCGCCAGTGGCCAGAAAACCACGCCGCCCGCTTGGGACGCCGCCTGCCTCGAGGAAGTGTGCGGATCATGCAGCATGCTGGTGAACGGCCGCGCGCGCCAAGCCTGCACGGCGCTCATCGAGACCTACAGCCCGAATGGCGAGCCGATTACGCTCGAGCCGTTCAGCAAATTTCCGCTGGTGCGCGATCTGGTGGTGGATCGATCGCGGATGTTCGAGAGCTTGAAAAAAGTTCGGGCGTGGATTCCCATCGACGGTACTTACGATTTGGGGCCGGGGCCGCGCATGTCGCAAAAGACGGCGGAAGAGCGCTACGTCATGTCGACGTGCATGACCTGCGGCTGCTGCCTTGAAGTATGCCCGCAAGTGAATACGCATTCGCCGTTTATTGGCGCGGCGGCCATTAGCCAGGCGCGTCTCTTTAATGCCCATCCGACCGGTCAATTGAATGAGAGTGAGCGGCTGCACGCGCTGATGGAACCGGGCGGCGTGGCCGATTGCGGAAAGGCGGGCAATTGCGTGCAGGCTTGTCCCAAGGAGATTCCGCTGACCACGTCGATTGCGGAAATGAACCGTGAAGTGACGTGGAAGGCCGTGAAGGATTTCTTTGTGCGCGACAGTGACGATCACGAGAAGAAGGACGCGTCGTGAAAATTCATGAGTACCAAGCCAAGGCGCTGCTCAAGGGGTTTGGCGTTGTCGTTCCTTCCGGAAAAGTGGCTACGACCGCAGCAGAAGCTGAGGCTGCAGCGGCGGCGCTGTTTGCGGAAGGCTCCAAAGTTGTCGTCGTGAAAGCGCAAATTCACGCCGGTGGCCGTGGAAAAGGTGGCGGTGTCAAACTTGCGAAAAACGCAAGCGAGGCACGTGGGCACGCCGAAAAAATTCTCGGCATGATGCTCAAGACGCACCAGACCGGGCCTGCGGGCCAGCGGGTGAACAAGGTCTACGTCGAGGCGGGCAGCGACATTGCACGCGAGCTTTACCTCGGCATGACGCTCGATCGCGACGCCGCCTGCGTGACGATGATGGCCAGTGCGGAAGGCGGTGTGGAGATCGAGGAGGTCGCCGCGCACCATCCCGAGAAAATTCTCAAGGCCGCGATTGCTCCGCTGGTCGGGCTCTCGCCATTTCAGGCGCGGCAGTTGGCGTTTGGGCTTGGACTTTCCGGCCCGACGGTTTCTGCATTCGTGAAATTCGCCCAGGCGCTTTACCGCGCCTATGTCGCTACCGACGCGTCACTGGTCGAGGTGAATCCGCTCGTCATTACGAAATCCGGCGACGTCATTGCACTCGACGCCAAGATGACCTTCGACGACAACGCGCTTTACCGCCATGCGGACGTGAATGCGCTGCGCGATTTGGCCGAGGAAGATTCGAAAGAGATCGCGGCCAAAGAGCATGACCTTAGCTATATCGCGCTCGACGGGAACATCGGCTGCATGGTGAACGGCGCCGGACTGGCCATGGCAACCATGGACATCATCAAGTTGGCTGGCGGCGCGCCCGCGAACTTCCTCGACGTGGGTGGCGGCGCGGATGAGGAAAAAGTGACCGCGGCATTCAAAATAATTTTGGCCGACCCGCAGGTAAAAGCGGTGCTGGTGAATATTTTCGGCGGCATCATGAAGTGCGATGTGATTGCCAATGGCATCGTTGCCGCGGCGAAGCAGGTGCATCTGAAAGTGCCCTTGGTGGTGCGGCTCGAGGGAACGAACGTCGAGCTTGGCAAGAAAATATTGGGCAGCAGCGGACTCGCGATTACGCCAGCGGACGGCATGGACGATGCGGCGCGCAAAGTCGTAGCCGCGGCCAGAATGGAGCGCGCGTAATGGGGATTCTCGTCGACAAAAATACGCGGCTTCTTTGCCAGGGCATTACCGGTTCGGCCGGAAGTTTTCATTCCAAGGCGGCGCTTGCTTACGGAACGAAGCTCGTGGCGGGCGTGACGCCGGGGAAGGGCGGGACAAAATTCGAGGCAAGCGTTCCCATCTTTGACACCGTCTCGCAAGCCGTCACCGCGACTGGCGCGGACGCCACGATGATTTACGTTCCGCCTCCATTCGCCGCGGACGCCATTCTCGAAGCGGCCGATGCGGGCGTGCGGCTGATTGTCTGCATTACCGAAGGCATTCCCATCGCCGATATGGTGACGGTGAAGCACGCGCTAGCCGGATCAAAGTCGCGGCTGGTTGGTCCCAACTGTCCCGGCGTGATCACGCCCGGCGCGTGCAAGATCGGAATCATGCCTGGCCACATCCACAAGCCGGGACGCATCGGCGTGGTGTCGCGCTCGGGGACGCTAACGTACGAAGCGGTGCACCAGCTCACGCTGCTCGGTCTCGGCCAGTCGACGGCGGTGGGCATCGGCGGCGATCCGGTGAACGGCACCGATTTCATCGACGTGCTGGAGCTCTTCAACAAAGATCCTGATACCGACGCGGTGATTTTGATTGGCGAGATCGGCGGCAGCGCGGAAGAGCGCGCGGCGGCGTGGATTAAGGCCAACATGAAGAAGCCGGTGGTCGGATTTATTGCTGGCGCGACGGCGCCGCCGGGCAAGCGCATGGGCCACGCGGGCGCGATTATCTCGGGTGGAAAAGGCACAGCCGCGGAGAAATTTGCCGCGCTGGAAGCGGCAGGTGTAGCGATCGCCCAGAGTCCTGCCGAGTTGGGCAGCACGTTGAAGGCGCACTTGGCGCACGCGGTGTAGTTCGCAACACGTGGTAGCGTTGGCCGTATGCTGGCTTGGCTTGGCGATCTTTTTTGCCTTTTCGCTTTTTTTAGCGTTGCCGCATTTGGCCTATTCGCGCGGCTCGGGTTCGCAGAGGCGAGCCGGAATCAGAGCAAGTCCGCTGGCCTCGTGGTCCATGAATGGGGAGTGTGGAAGATTCGAGATGGAAAGTTGGAGCCTGAGGCACGGTGGATTGTCAGCCGCCGAAATCCGCGCGTTCATTACCACCTGGCGGCCCGCCCTCATCGAGGGAGATCTATTTCGCGTGATCGGAGTGGTCCCCCGCGCCGATTACGATCAGATGCTTCCGATCGTAATCAATCCTGCTCCGGGAGAGCTTGTCCGCGTCTGAGTGATCATCGAGGAGCTTTAGCAGCCATCCTCCTGGCTGTCGGATGTTCAAAAATCGTCGCTCACGCGTTCTTGGGTTGTGGCGATTTGCATTGACGCCTTGCGCTGTAGCGGCTATAGAGCGCCGTTCCCTGACGCGGGGTGGAGCAGACCGGTAGCTCGTTGGGCTCATAACCCAAAGGTCGCAGGTTCAAATCCTGCCCCCGCAACCAATTCATCCCATCGGCGTTCGGAAGATTTTCGGAACGAGCGGAGACGCTCGTTTCGCCGTTTTTGGAGTCGGGTAGCTGAGTGGATCGGAGTTCACGCCGTTGTCGGCGCGTTCTTGGCCGGCGTCGCTCTCGCTCAAGGACGCGAGGATCGCGATCCGCCGACCGAGGTCGTTCATCAGTTTGCGATCGGTATCTTTGCGCCCATTTACTTCGTTTCGATCGGGCTCAAGACCGATTTCGCCGCCAACTTCTCCGCGAGCCTCGCACTGGTCGTACTCCTCATCGCCTGCCTTGGAAAGATTGGCGGCGTGACGGCTGGAGCGCGGCTGTCGGAATGCGCTGGCGAGAAGCGCTGGCAGTGGGTTTTGGCATGAACGCCCGCGGCGCCATGGAGATGATCCTGGCGTCCATCGCGCTCGAACACCGCATCATCGACGAGGGCCTCTTCGTCGCGCTGGTGGTGATGGCACTGGTGACCTCGATACTCAGTGGACCGGTCATGAGCTTACTGCTTGCGCAACGCATGGCCGGATCGAAGGGGCCGCTGGCCCTGAGCCGATCCTGAATTCGATCACAGTGCGCAGCCGGTACTCGCCACGCCGATTTTTCGCTTGGACTACGCTCCGCCGGAACGACTCCCAGCCTTCTTATCCTAGCCCCCTAAAAAGTTGGGTGGCCAAATCAAAGCTAATTGGGATGGCAAACACTCACGATTTCCCCGCAAGCCCCATTCGTACACATCCCGCTCAAGCATTGATCCTTGTCCCCACAACCAAGTCCCGCCACCTTGCGCGCCGTGCAAACATGACTCGATGTATCACAATACGATTCGCTTGTAAGACACGCATTTCCCTGCCCGCAGGATCCCGTGGAAGGTGGCTTGGCGCATGCGCCTCCAAGACATTGAAGTCCGGCTTTGCACCCCGACACGATGATGCGCCGCTCGGTGGGCGGGCGCGCGATGCAGGCCGCGCCTTCGTCGCCTGGGACGGCGCAGGCGCCGGCGACTTGTGGATTGTTGGCGTAGTCGTAGGTGAACCCTTTGCAGACCAGGCCGGGCGTGCATTCGCTGCCCAAGATGGCCACGTTTTTGTGCGTGGGATCTTCGCCGCAGACGCCGTTTTCCGCGATGCGTGCGGTGCAGGAACCGTGGTCTCCGCCTTGGAGTGAGAAGAGGCAGTAGAGGGTCGGTTGGCAGTCGCTGTCGAGGATGCAGTCGCCGCCCGCGGTGGCTGGTGCGGCGCAAGCACCTTGGAGACACGCCATTCCGGATTCGCAGTCGCTAAAGACGCCGCAGGGATCGCTGGCTTTGCCGCGCGGAAGATCGGTTGGCGCGGTGCATACCTTGCCCAAGCAAGACAGGCCCGTTTGTGGGTTGCAGAAGCTTCCGTTGTCTCCGCAGGCCGCGCCCTCGCCGAGCGTGGCGCGACACTTTCCCGGGCAGGTCTTCGCGGTGGCATCGCACGATCCGCTGGCGCAGTCGGCATCAATGAAGCAGGCTGCGTCGACGGCCACGGTGCCCTTGAGCGCGGACCAGCAGACCGCCGGTGGCGGATCGAAATAGGGCTGGCAGGTGATGGTGCGCGCGGCCAGCGCATTGAGGCAGGCGGCGGCATTGTCGGCCTGGAGCTGGATGCGGCCAGCGGCGACGCTCTTGACAATTTCGGACTGGGCCATCGCTTTCGCGCAGGCCACAACGCTGTAGCAAGCGGACGCCTCGGCGCAGCTTACGGAAGGATTGCAAACGATGGCGCCGATCTTTTGAAAATAATTGTCGGCACTGACGCCTGTCGACGTGGCGTCGAGACCACAATTGGCGGATGGCGGCGGTTGCGGCTTCGGCGCCGAGCAGGCGGCGATTGCGAGCGTCAAGGACGCGAGTGTTTTCATGCGACCTTGCTACGCGAACAAGCGCGGAATTCCTAGCCGGCGCGGATGGCCTCTTGCTCCAGCAAACTATCGGGCCTTATGCTGCACCGCGTCGCAGTTGTCCGACAGGGGAAATCCAATGGCCGTGGAAAAAATCCAACTTGATAACGAACTCGCTCACGCTGCGGCGAAGGGCGGTGCGTTTCTCTTTTCTCCCGTCGGTGAACGGCGGGTTTTTTGTCCGGAACTTTTTTCCGAGGAGCAGCGCAGCTTTTACAAGACCGCGTTGGAGTTCGCGATGAAGCGGGTGTTGCCGCAATCCGAAGCCATCGAAGCCAAGAGGCCGGGCGTGCTGCCGGGGCTTTTGAAGGAAGCGGGCGGGCTGGGCATTTTGATGGTCGACATTCCCGAAGCGTACGGCGGCCTCTCTGGCGACATCGTCACGAGCGCGCTGGTGGCCGAGTCGCAGGCGGTGCAGGGCTCCTGGACGGTGTCGTTTGGCGCGCACGTTTCGATCGGCACCTTGCCCATCGTTTTCTTCGGGACCGACGCGCAGAAGAAAAAGTTTTTACCGAAGTCCGCCACCGGTGAGTGGCTCTTCGCGTATGCGCTCAGCGAGGCTGGGAGCGGCTCCGACGCGTTGGGCGCAAAAACGCGCGCCGATCTTTCTCCCGACGGAAAGCATTATATATTGAATGGAAGTAAGCAGTGGATCACCAACGCCGGCTTCGCGGATGTCTTCACGGTCTTCGCGAAAGTGAGCGGCGACCGTTTTACGGCGTTTATCGTCGAGAAAGGCACGCTCGGATTTTCCGTCGGCCGCGAGGAGCACAAGCTCGGACTGCGTGGCTCGTCAACCTGCCCACTCATTTTCGAGGACGCGCGCGTGCCGGTGGAGAACGTGCTCGGCGAAGTGGGGAAGGGTCACAAAATTGCGTTCAATATATTGAATATGGGCCGCTTCAAACTCTCGGTGGGATCGGCGGGCGCGATGAAAAATACGCTCGGGTTGGGCGCCAAATATGCGCTCGACCGCAAGGCTTTCGGTCACCCCATCTCCGACTTTGCGCTGGTGCGCGAGAAGCTGGCCCGCGGCGCGGCCACGGCCTATGCGGCAGAGAGCATGGGCTACCGCGTGGCCGGTTCGATCGAAGAGGCGCTGGCGCACGTTTCGGATGGTTCGAAAAACCATGCCTTCGACATGATGAGGGCGCTCGAAGCGTTCGCCGTCGAGTGCTCGATTTGCAAAGTGATGTCGTCGGAGGCGCTGCACAATTTGTCGGACGAGGTGCTGCAGATCCACGGCGGCTATGGCTATGTCGAGGATTTCCCCATCGAGCGCGTCTTCCGCGATCAGCGCGTGAACCGCATTTACGAGGGGACCAACGAGATCAACCGCATGCTGATTCCGGGCATGATCCTCAAGCGGGCCATGAAGGGCGAGCTTCCGCTCATGGAGGCCGCGGCCAACCTAGACGAAGAAATTGCGGATCCCGCGCGCCTACTCCCGAACGCGCAGGGCCGCCTGGTGCCGGAGCGGCGGCTCACCGAGGGTGTGAAGCGGAGTTTTCTCCTCGCTGCGCGCGCGGCGGTGGCCAAGTTTGGCACGGCCATCGACGAGCGTCAGGAAGTTCTCGCCGCGCTTGCGGACATCGCCATCGACGCCTACGCGCTCGATTCGATGATCGCGCGGACCCTCCAACGCAACGGCGATCCCCAAGCTGGGCTGCGCGATGCGCTATGCCGTTTCTTCGCCGCCGAGGCGCGGGACCGCGTGCACAAACGGACGCGCGACGCGCTGGCGGGCTCCCTGGCGGGGGATGAGTTGAGTGGGGCGCTGCGCGGACTTGATGTTTTGTTGCCTTATGTGCCGCAGGATCCAGCGGCCCTGCGGGAAGCTATTGTTCCAGCGGTGCTGGAGGCTTCCGGGTATCCGTTCAGCTACTAGCTATAGCTAGGGGCGTGTCCCGAAATTCAGGCAAGCCAAATGGGCTGCGGATGGAACGTTGTCGCACGTTCGCATCGTTAACGTGATCCGTTTTCGGCCAGAGGCAGTCATGGCCATCGGTACCGCCCCTGTCATTTTCGGGGCCAAGTAGGGCGCACGACAGGATTGTGAGGAGCACCGAGTGAATCGCGGTCGATATCGATGTCGGACTCGTAGTCGAGACGAGGACGGCCATCGATGGTCGACAGTCGTCCGCGTCCGGTCGTCCGCGAGAATCGACCATCGACAAATCGACCTCGATGGATCGTCGATGACGCCAATGTCGTGCCAGCGTTTCCTTCCGCA
>JAHFDP010000083.1 GCA_023248955.1 Deltaproteobacteria bacterium | reverse complement strand
GGGGGGGGGCCGCTGAACGAGATCCATGGCACGTTCTACACGGGCACGAAGGCGGAAACGCTGGATACGGCCAAGGACGGGTCTGCAGACCTCGTTTCAGCTCCCCTATCCCAATCGCCCCCCTAGCATCGCTAACTTGAGTCGCGCGCCGGTCGGTGCGAAAGTCTCCGGCCATCATGCGCTCGAAAAAAACCAAGTTCATCTTCGTCACCGGCGGCGTGGTCAGCTCGCTCGGTAAGGGGCTCGCCAGCGCGTCGATCGGCGCGCTGATGGAAAACCGCGGCCTCAAGCTCACGCACCTGAAGCTCGACCCCTACATCAACGTCGATCCCGGCACCATGTCGCCGTTCCAGCATGGCGAGGTTTATGTCACCGACGACGGCGCCGAGGCCGATCTCGACCTGGGCCACTACGAGCGCTTCACCACCGCGCGCATGGGCCGCGGCAACAACTTCACCACCGGCCGCATCTATCAGTCGGTGATCAACAAAGAGCGGCGCGGCGAATATTTGGGCAAGACCGTGCAGGTCATTCCGCACATCACCGACGAGGTGAAGGCGGCCATTCGCGGCGCGGCGGAGGGGCAGGATCTCCTCATCGTCGAAATCGGTGGCACCGTCGGCGACATCGAAAGCTTGCCGTTCCTCGAGGCCATTCGGCAGATGCGTTACGACGCCGGCAGCGAGAACGTTCTCTACGTCCACTTAACGCTGGTCCCGTTCATCAAGACTGCCGGCGAGGTGAAGACCAAGCCCACGCAGCACTCGGTGATGAAGCTGCGCGAGATCGGCATTCAGCCGGACGTGTTGCTCTGCCGCTCGGAGGTCGCGCTGTCGAAAGAAATCAAAGACAAGATCGCCCTCTTCTGCTCGGTGGAACCCGGCGCGGTTTTCACAGCGCGCGACGTGGAAACAATTTACGAGCTACCACTGGAACTCCACAAAGAGGGGCTCGACGATAAGATCGCTGAGCTACTCAATATCTGGTCGCGCGCGCCCCGCATGGAGAAGTGGGAGCGGATGGTGCAGACCGTCAAGCACCCCAGCAAAACGTGCCGCATCGCCATCGTCGGCAAATACGTGGACCTGGTGGAGAGTTACAAATCGCTCAACGAAGCGCTCGCGCATGGCGGGATCGCCAACGACTGCCGCGTGCAGCTCGACTTCGTGGACACCGCCGATATTGAAGAGAAAGGCGCCGACGCGCTGCTCGCCAGCGCCGATGGCGTACTGGTTCCCGGCGGATTCGGCGCGCGTGGTACCGAGGGTAAAATCGCGGCGGTCCGCTACGCGCGCGAAAAAAAGGTGCCCTATTTCGGCATCTGCCTCGGGTTGCAGATGGCGTGCATCGAGTTTGCGCGCAACGTGCTGGGGCTTTCCGGTGCCAACTCGGCCGAGTTCGACGAGAAGTCGCCGCACCCCGTGGTGCACCTGATGGAGGCGCAAAAGAGCGTCACTGACAAAGGTGGCACCATGCGGCTCGGCGCCTACGCCTGCGTGCTCAAGTCGGATACGCTGGCGCGCAGCCTCTACGGAAAAGATGAGGTGAGCGAGCGGCATCGCCATCGCTTCGAGGTGAACAACGCCTACCGCAGTAGGTTCGAGGAAAAGGGCCTGGTGATGAGCGGCGTGAATCCGCAGCTGAATCTGGTCGAGGTGATCGAGCTCGCCGGACATCCCTTTTTCATCGGCGTTCAGTGCCATCCCGAATTTCAGAGCAGGCCCATGGCGCCGCATCCGGTCTTCGCGGGATTTGTGCGGGCGGCGTTGGAGCATCACGGGGTGGCGGCGTGATTGCGGTGCTCGTGCTTCTCGCGGCGGCCAGCGGCGACACCACGCTCGGAGCGCGTTGCGATCTCAATCGCGCGCAAATCCAAGATCGGCAAGCGTTCGTCGAATTTTTTCACCAGGTGCAGGACGCTGTCAGCGAAGGCCGCGCGCGCGCCGTGGCCGAGCTGGTGCATTTGCCGATGCGGGTGATGGTCAAGGGTCGCCGGACGCAGGTGCGTTCGCCCGCCGATGTCGAGAAAAATTTCAAGGAGCTCGTTCCCGACCTGGTGCGTGAAGCGGTGCGCCAGGAGCGTCTCGAGCACCTCTACTGCGATCGCAATGGTGTCAGCCTGGCCGGTGGCGCGATTTGGATTGGTCCGGTGGCAGAAGGCCGATCGGCACCGAGGCTGATGATTGTTGGATTCAAGAAGTTCGCCGAACGATAAGGACGGCGCCACGCGCAGCGCAATGCTAACTTCCGCTGCGTGAATATCGGGTCGATCGCAGTTGGCTCTGGCGCGCCGCTCGTTGTCATCGCGGGCCCGTGCGTCATCGAAAGCGAAGCGTCCACGCTTGCCGCCGCGCGCCGTTTGGCCGAGTTGTCGCAGCGGTTGGCCGTGTCCGTGGTCTTCAAGAGCTCCTTCGACAAAGCCAACCGCACCAGTGTCCACAGCTTCCGCGGCCCGGGTCTCGAGGAGGGGCTGCGCATCTTGGCCCGCGCTCGCGCAGAGAGTGGAATTCCGTTGCTCACGGACGTTCACACGCCCGACCAGTGTGCGCGCGTTGGCGAAGTCGTCGACGTCTTGCAAATCCCCGCTTTCCTTTGCCGCCAGACCGATCTGCTCGCCGCGGCTGGCCGCATCGGGCGCGCTGTGAACGTCAAGAAGGGCCAATTCGTGGCGCCGCACGAGATGCGCCACGCCGTGGACAAGCTCGCGGAAGTTGGCTGCAAGGATGTTCTCCTGACCGAGCGCGGCGCTTCGTTTGGCTATCGTGACCTCATTGTGGATTTTCGCACACTGGTTTGGATGCGGACCTTCGCGCCGGTCTGTTTCGATGCCACGCACGCGGTTCAATCGGGCAGCGGTCCGGACGGCCAGACCACGGGAGGCGATCGCGAACTGGCTCGACCGTTGGCGCGCGCGGCGGCGGCCGTGGGAATCGACTCGCTCTTTTGCGAAGTGCACGAAGATCCCGATCGCGCCAAGTCGGATGCGCAGAGTCAGTTGACGTGGCCGCTCTTCGAAGAGACGGTTAGGGACGTGCTGGCGGTGAAGAAAGCGGCGGGATTGTGAAATTCGTGTTTCCGAATTCGCTGCTCGCTTTGCTCCTCGTGGCTTGCGGATCCGCTCCGCCGATCTTGATGTACCACTCGGTCGGTGGCGGCGCGTCCGATGCTTTCACGCTCGAGCCCGCCGAATTTTCCGCGCAGCTCGATTGGTTGTCCGCGCACCAATTCCACACCATCACCATGCGGCAATACATGGACTTTCGTGATCGCGGCGCCAAGCTTCCGGATCATCCCGTTGCGATCACGTTCGACGATGGTTTCGCGGATGCCTACAGCGTCGCGCGCGCGGCACTCGCCGCGCACGGAATGGTGGCCACGTTTTTTCTGGTCGAGCGCTGGGTTGCCGTCGACGCGGCGCACCGCTACGCACAGACCATTCTCGGTGCGCCGCGCAGCTATGTCACCTGGGACGAAGTGCGCGCGCTCGAGGCCGCGGGCAACGAGATCGGCAGCCACTCGCTCACGCACCGGCGTCTTTCACACGCGGCCGCAGCCACACTGGACGAGGAGATCGGCCGCTCCAAAACGTTGATCGAGACGGAGCTGGGCCATCCCGTCAGCGCGTTCGCGTTCCCGTTCAACGCGGTCAGCAGCGCGGCGCGCGCGGTGGTTCGCGACGCGGGATTTCGCGGCGCGGTGGCCGGCGATCACGGCATGGGGGGCGCGATGAACCTCTACCGTGTGGGCATCTACCGCGGCGGCGGAACGGAAGCGCTGAGCCGCGCCCTTGGCGAAAGCTGGACGGATGCGGTGATGCGGTGATGTCTTGATGCTAGCCCTGATTCTTGCCCTCGCGCCCCCCCTCGTTTCGCTCGCTCCCAGAAACGTTGCCGCGGTAGCGCAGGCTGGGTTTCCTCTCTCGGGCCTCGGTATCGAAGTGGGCCTCTCCCCACGCTGGGAGGCCGGCGCGGCGGTCGATGCGGTCGGCGCGCTCACCTTTGCCCGGCCTGTGATCCACGCGCGGGCCCGTCTCTTCGGCGAACGATGCCAGGGGGGATGGATCGGATTCGCGCTCGGTTACGCACGTGGATGGCGAGGCGATGCCAGCGGCGTTCCTGCTAGCCGTTCGCTCGATGGCGAGTTGGCAATTGGATTTAGCCAGGGCACGTCCGCCTGCGGGATGGCCGGCTTTGCGGAGGTCAGTGGACTGGGCGTGACCAGCGGAACCTTGCGCTCGACGCAAGGGCTCCTGACGGGACACGGCGGCTTGGCGCTGCGCCTTGCCGATCGTCTTTCGCTGGCGCTGCGTCCGGGAGTGTGGGTGGCGCGGATTTCACCGCCGGCGTGGCGCCCGGTGGGCGATGCTATTGTGAGTGTCGTCTTCTAAATGGAAAGTGCCATGCACCTGCCCGAACAACTGGCCCGCGTTCGCCTGATTGCGTTCGACGCGGATGGCGTGCTGACCGACGGCGGGCTCTATTACGGGCCCTCGGGCGAGGCTATCAAGCGCTTCGACGTGAAGGACGGCCACCGCATCGTGCTGGCGCTTCAAGCGGGCCTTCAAGTCGCCGTCGTTTCGGCGCGCCGCTCCGAGATGGTGCAGGCGCGCATGCGAGAGCTCGGCGTGCGCGACATCAACACGGGCGATCGCGACAAAGGCCGCGCTTTTGTTGCCACGCTCGCGCGTGCCGGCGTCGACCCCACGCAGGCCGTCTTCATGGGCGATGATCTCAATGACCTGCCCGCGCTGCGCATGGCCGGTGTGGCGGCGTGCCCGTCGGACGCCGTGCAGGAAGTGAAAGCCGTGTGCGCGTTCGTGACGGAGTGTCCAGGCGGCCGCGGCGCTGTTCGTGAACTGGTCGAAGCAGTGCTGCGCGCGCAGGGAAAATGGGCTTTTTAAAAAAGTTTCGTCGTGCGATTCGCTTCCGTGCGCTGCTGTTCGCGGTGCGCGCACTGTCCTTCTTGCCCATCGATCCCGCTTGCGCGCTCGGTGCGGCCGTCGGTATTACATCGTATTACATCGCCGGTCGCGAGCGACGGATGGCGCTCGAAAACTTAGCGCGCGCGTTTCCTCAGATGCCTGATGCGCAACGGCGTCGCGTCGCGCGCCGTTGCTTCACCAACCTCGGCAGAAGCGCCACGGAGATCGTGATTGCGCGCCGTTTGGATTCGCAGCTGCGTGAGCGGGTGAATTTGCCGGAAGCGTCGCGCGCAACGCTGGAGGCGGCGGTGGCGGAAAGGCGTGGCGTCATTTTCGTCACCGCGCACCTCGGAAATTGGGAGCTGCTGGCGCGCCGAATCGCGCTCGATTTCGATACCCGTACAGTGGCGCGCGAAGCGGCCGATGCCCGAATCACGGCGCTCCTCGAACGCACCCGGCAGGCCGGCGGCGTGCGGACCCTGTGGCGAGGCCGGCCCGGCGTGGCGCGCGAGATTTTGCGGACCCTGCGTGAGGGCGCGCTCCTGGGCCTGCTCGTCGATCAGGACATCCCCAAGGTGCATGGCGTCTTCGTGGACTTCTTCGGCTACCCAGCCTGGACGCCGCGCGCAGCCGCTGATTTGGCGCACCATGGCCCCATTCCAGCAGTGTTCGGTACCATTCACCGCTTGGGCAATGGTCGGCACGAAATTCGCGTGGAGCGCCTCCAGCTAGGCCTGGATGCGCTCGAAACCACACAGCGCTTTACCGCCGCCATCGAGTCGGAGGTGAGGCGGCGCCCAGAGGAGTGGGTTTGGATGCATTCGCGCTGGAGAACGAAAAGTATAGTTAAATCAAATACGTAAACGTGAGGATGCCAAAGGGCTGGGCTTTACAGCCGGTCGGACAAGCGCTATGTTGAGAGTTGATGCAAAGGCGACGCCAATTCGGCTTGACTTGCTCGGCGCTCGTTGGCATGGCTTGTGCTCAAGCTCCAGCCTCTGTTGAGCAGTCGACATCTGCTAATTCGGATCTGGTTCTGGAGCGGGTAGAGGGAGTGCGGCTCTCCTCCGAGGGTGAGGCCGCGCGGATGTCCGCCAAAATGGTTCGGTACCAACGTTCCGCTTCCAGGGCTGAACTTTCCGACCCGATTTTTTGGTTGAACGGAAAGGTGGTCCAAGCCCCTCGCGCGGAAATCGATACAACGTCGGGCACGCTGCACTTTTCCGGCGGTGTTGTGGCGAAGGGAGCGCCTTAATGGTCACGCTCCTGATCGTCGCCAGCGTCCTCGCGCAGAAGCTGCCGGCCGGGCCCATGGAGCTGCATGCGCGGGAGCTCACGGTCGAGCCGCACGGCCAACGTGTCACGGCGATAGGCGATGTCGTCGTCCATCGCGGCGATGCCACGGTGCGCTGCGACCGAGCGGTGGCGGTTTATACGATGCAGGAGCGGGCTTCGCCTGCGACGGGCGGAGGCCAACGGCCGCAGCGTCCAACGGCTGGGCGCGATCTTTCCCACCTCGAAGCTTCCGGTCATGTTTTTCTCGAGCGGGGAACCGCACGCGCGCAGGCAGACGCTGGCTCCTTCGATGGCCCGACGGGAATCTACGCCCTCACTGGACATGCCCGCGCCGAACGCGGTGCCGACTGGCTAACCGGTGAGAGACTCCTGCTGCACGATGCCGACGATGATCTCGAAGCCACGCAGGCCGAAGGCGTTCTGCGGACCGTGCCTTCGTCGTTGAAACCTGGTGGCGATCAAGCTGCATCGCTCCATTTTTCAGCGGACCGTCTGGTGGCGCATGAACAGGGCCACCGCACCGAACTTTTGGGCCACGTGGTCCTCACCCGCGGCGCGCTTACGATTCACGCCAGTTCTCTCGAGGCAGTCGCCGGCGACGATGGCGCCGTGCGGACCATGCACCTGGCCGGCGACGTTCAATTGGCGCGCGATCAACGTCGCGCCACGGCTCGTCAAGCCGACTACTCCGCAACCGACGGCCTCCTCTGGCTCTCCGGCGCGCCCGAAATACACGATGGCGACGACACGGTCCGTGGCCAGCGCATCGGTTACGCGCTCGAGAGCGGCGACGTTCGCGTGGAGCAAGCCGTCGCACGCGTGCAGGAGCGGGTTTCGCCCGGGTCGGGCGGAGGCCAACGGCCGCAGCATCCGGTGGAGCATCGTCGATGACCCGCCTCGCCGCGAAAAATCTGGTTCGCTCCTACCGCGGCCGCCGCGTGGTCGATGACGTCTCCTTCGACGTTGGCCCCGGTGAAATCGTCGGTCTGCTCGGCCCCAATGGCGCCGGCAAGTCCACCAGCTTCCACATGGTGGTGGGCCTGGTCGATCCCGAAGCGGGCGAAGTTCGCCTCGGCGATCGCGCCATCACCGGCCTTCCGCTCCACCAGCGGGCGCGGCTTGGCGTCGGCTACCTACCGCAGGAGCCGTCGATTTTCCGCGGCCTAAGCGTCGTCGACAACCTGCTCGCCATTCTTGAGCTTTCGGAGCCGTCGCCTTCTGCCCGCACCACGCGCGCCAAGGAGCTGCTGACGGAGTTCGAGCTCCTGAGCGTTGCCAACACGCTGGGCGGCGAGCTCTCCGGCGGCGAGCGACGACGGGTGGAGATCGCCCGCGCGCTGATTCCGCGCCCCCGTTTTCTTCTCTTTGACGAGCCGTTCGCGGGCGTCGACCCTCTCGGCGTGTCGGAAGTGCAGCGGCTCATCGCTCAGCTTGCTGCCCGTGGCATCGGCGTTCTGCTCACCGATCACCAGGTGCGCGAAACGCTCGGGATCTGCCATCGCGCCTACCTCTTGGTGAACGGTCGTATCGTGGAAGCGGGCGCTCCTGCCGAGTTGGCGGCGAGTTCTCAAGCAAGAGAAACGTACTTGGGTCGGAGTTTTAAGTTAAACTAGCGCCGGAAGCTGGCGGCGGCGGAGGCCTTCTTGGCACTCGAGCTCAGGCAACATCTCAAGCTCTCGCAGCAGCTGGTCATGACGCCTCAGCTGCAACAGGCCATCAAGCTGTTGCAGCTCTCGCGGATGGAGCTGGTCGACCTCATTCGCGCCGAGATCGAGCAAAACCCGCTCCTCGAAGAGCCCAGCGATGCGGCGGGCGCAGAAGCCGCGGAGGCGCCCGTCGAGCAGGCCTCGATGATGCGCGATTCGGTGGAGACGTTGGCGCCGGCGCCGTCCGACAAGCTCGAGCCCTTGCGGATGGGCGAGGGTGACAAGGACGTCAAGCGCGACGACATCGACTGGACGCAGTACATCGACAACTACCAAACGCAACACACCGCCTCATCGAGCAGCGGCAGTACCGCCGAGGAGATGCCGTCGTTCGAGGCCAACCTCACCCGCAGCGAGGGCTTGGCCGAACACTTAATGGCGCAGCTGCGGATGGCCGGGCTCTCTGACCCAGAGGATCGCATCGGCGCGCTGATCATCGGAAACCTGGATCCCGACGGCTATTTCAGTCTCGGCACCGAAGGCGGCGATCCACTTTTGCAGTTGGCGCTGGAGGCTGAAGTCCCCGCCGCGCTTGCCGAAAAAGTTCTGCGCCGCATTCAGCTTTTCGAGCCGGTGGGTTGCGCGGCGCGCGATCTGCGCGAGACGCTGCTCATTCAAGTGCACCAGCTAATGACCCGTGGCGAGGGCCGCGACAATCCCGACGCCGAGCTGGTTCCGACGATCATTCGCGATCACTTGAAACAGCTGGAGTCGAAAAATTTCAACTCCATCGCGCGCACGCTGAAAGTGAGTTTGGACGAAGTCGTCGCGGCGGTGAAGATCATTTCACGGCTTGATCCCAAACCGGGTCGCGCCTATTCGTCCGAGGAGCCGCACTACATCACGCCCGATGTGTACGTCCACAAGATCGGCGATAGCTACTCGGTGGTGCTCAACGACGATGGGCTTTCCAAGCTGCGCATTTCGGGGACCTACCGCGCGGCGCTCAAGAACGGTGCGCCAGCGGGAGCCAAGGATTATATTCAAGAGAAATTGCGCTCGGCGGTGTGGCTGATTCGTTCGATCCACCAGAGGCAGCGGACGATTTTCAAGGTCACCGAATCGATCGTGAAATTTCAGCGCGACTTTTTGGATCGCGGCATTTCGTGCCTCAAGCCGCTCATTTTGCGCGATGTGGCCGAGGACATCGGGATGCACGAATCGACGGTGAGCCGCGTCACCACCAACAAATACGTCCACACGCCGCAGGGAATTTACGAGCTGAAATTTTTCTTCAACTCGAAGATCGCGCGCATCGGCGCGGACGACATCGCCAGCGAAGCGGTGAAGAGCCACATCAAGCAGATTTGCGATGCCGAGGATCCGGGCAAGCCCTTCAGCGACCAGCGGCTGGTGGAGATCCTGCGCACGCACAACATCGACATTGCGCGGCGCACGGTGGCGAAATACCGGGAGATGCTCGGCATTCTTCCTTCTTCGAAGCGAAGGCGGTACTTTTAGTTAGCCAAAGGAAAGGAAATTCGAAATGACCCCCACGGTCCACATTACGTTTCGCAATTTGGATGCATCCGAGGCGCTCAAGAATTACGTCAACAACAAAATTGAGCATGTGGTTTCCAAGTATCTGGACAAGGTCACCGAGGCGCGGACCACGCTCTCGCTCGAGCGCTACCTGCACCACGCCGACATCACCATTCACTCGGGGCACTTCTACATTCGCGGGCGCGAGCGCTCCGAAGACATGTACGCGTCGATCGATCTGGCGGTGGACAAGATCGAGCGGCAGCTCAAGAAGTACAAAGAGAAACTGAAGAGCCACAAGCCGGCGCACGTTCCCCATGCGGACGGGCCGGTGCGCGTTCGCTACGAGGTGTTCGCCGCGCAGCCGGACACGAATGGCGAGGCTCCGAAGGTGATTCGCACGGAGGAGTTCTTGGCCAAGGCCATGAGCGTGGAAGAGGCCGTGATGCAGATGGACCTCTTGAACAACGATTTCCTGGTGTTCACGAACGCGGGCTCGCGGGACATCAACGTGGTGTACCGGCGTCGCGACGGAAATTTCGGGCTCATCGACGGGCAAGAGAAGAAGGCCTGAGCCGGGGAATCCACGTTCGGCTCGTTTTGACTTGGCCTCTCCTCGGGCGTAGTTAGGTCGCCGTGAAGATCTCGGAATTCCTGCGCGAAGATCTGGTGACCGACGCCCTGAAGGCGAGTGACAAGGCGTCGGCGATCGACGAGTTGTGTGCGTTGGTGGCGGCGCGGCGTCCCGATTTGTCGGCGACGGTACTGGCGGAAGTTCTCTCCGAACGCGAGAAGCTCGGCTCGACCGGCGTCGGCGAAGGCGTGGCGATTCCGCACGGAAAACTCGGGGCGCTGACTGGGCTTGTGGCCGCGTTTGGACGGACGGTGCAGGGCGTCGAATTCAACGCCATCGACGGCCGCCCAACGCATCTTTTTTTCGTGCTCTTCGCGCCGGAAAATTCAGCGGGGATTCATCTGAAAGCGCTGGCGAGAATTTCGCGGCTGTTCAAGAGCGCGGCGTTTCGGAGTGCGATTCTCGAAGCGAAAGACGCGGCAGGAATTTACAAGCTAATCGCCGACGAGGATGCTCGGTACTAGTGTCCCGGAACAGAAGTTCGCCGCATAAATGCCGCGGTCGTTTCGGGACACTAGCCGTCTGGAAGGGGCTCGCCGCCCCTCCCCGTCGAGCGAAGCTCGACAGGGACCCCTCCTAGGCTTCGGCGAGACTCCTCGCCGCGGCCGCCTTTGGCGTCCGGAATTATCATGCGAACTTATGTTCCGGGACACTAAGAGCCTGACACGGTTCATCACTAGTGTTACACTTCGAAATGAGGTGAACCCATGCCAACCAAACAGCCGCGTTTGAACGTCGTGCTCGCTCCCTCCACCTTTGTGACCATCGAAAAGATTGCCCGGCACCAGGGAAAATCGATGTCCGTGGTCGCCAAGGAGCTCATGGAAGACGCCATCGAGAAACACGAGGACATGTTGCTGTCCGAGCTGGCGATGAAGCGCGAGGCAAGGTCAAAGAAGACGGTTGGGCATGACAAAGCCTGGCGCTGAATTTCGAATTCAGTACCTCGAATCTGTGGTGACCGAGGATATTCCGGCGCTGCCGAAGACGATTCGTGAGCTTGTCAAGCGGGCGATAGAAACCCGCCTTACCGTGGATCCCGTCGGGCTTGGGAAACCTCTTCGTTACAGTTTCATCGGCCATCGTCGCATTCGTGCTGGCGACTATCGGATTGTCTATCGGGTCGATGTTGCGACGAGGATTGTGACCATCGTTCTGATCAAGCATCGCAAGGTTGTTTACGAACGATAGTCTTCACCGGATCAACAACTTGCTCGCCTCGAACACCGTCAAAACCACGACTCGTCGGCGCTCCACGCGGTAGACGATTCTGTACCGCCACTCGATAAACTCGCGGATTGCTGGCTGTTCGATTTCGGGAACGATTCGCCCAGAACGGGGCGACGCGGATACCTGCTTCGCACGTCGACGAAGCCGGGCGACCAGCGTCTGCCAGCTCAGCCATCCCTGTGGGCTCAAAAAGTTACATCGACTGGAACGCTGCTTATGTTGCTCGACGGATTTCCTGTGTAGACGCCCCAGCACTTGACGCCGCCGATGGTCGTTAGGACACAGGCGTGGCGCCCGCCAATAGCAATGCTCGACACAGAGGTTGCCCCTGGACCGATGCCAACGACGTCGACCGGCGTGAGTCGATCCGTGTTGCTGTTGTCGCCAAGCTGGCCATTGTAGTTTCCGCCCCAGCACTTGACGCCGCCGGCGCTCGTCAAGACGCAGATTGGGCCGCCAGCGGAGACAGCGCTGATTCCAGATCCGAGCCCCGGAACGTCGATGGGAGTCAAGTGGCCAGTCGCCGTGCCGTCGCCAAGCGGCCCAGCCCCCCAGCACCGCACGCCGCCGCCACTGGTGAGCACGCAGGCGTGGCGATTCCCCACGGAGAGAGCGGTAATCCCGCTGCCGAGACCGACCACGTCAACAGGCGTGTGGCGCTCGATAGTCGTGTTGTCGCCGAGCATTCCATCAACGTTCCAGCCCCAGCACTTGACGCCACCGGCGCTGCTGAGCGCACAGGCGTAGCTCTGTCCGGCGCCCACCGCAACGTATCCAGAGGTGAGACCTTGGACCTGTATCGGCAGCGAGCTCACCAAGCTCATGCCAGCGCGGTTGTCGCCGAGCTGTCCAAAGCCATCCCAGCCCCAGCATTTCACGGCGCCCGTGGTGAGAACGGCGCAGCTGAAGTCACCTGTGGCAACCATCGAGACGCCAGACGTGAGGCCGGCGACGTCGACCGGGGTGAGGTGCAGCCCGTTGGCGCCGAGCTGGCCGTTGCTCCCCTGACCCCAGCACTTGACGCCTCCCACGGGAGTCAGCGCGCAGGTGAAATCCACGCCGGAGCTCACCTTCATCGCAACGGCGGAGAGCCCAACGACGTCTACCGGCGATAGGTTTTCGTGCCCCCCGGGCTGCCCTAAGAAGTTTCCGTCGCCGTCGGCGCCCCAGAGATTCCAGCCCCAGCACTTGATGGCGCCTTTGCTCGTTACCGCGCAGGAGTCCTCGGCACCCGTCGAGATTGCGTCGATCTTAGTGCCGGGCAGGCAGCTTGTACCGCTCGCGAAAAATCCGACGCCGCAGATGAATCCGCAAACCCCTTTGGCGCAGGAGGCGGTGGCGTTCGCGGCCGTGGCGGGCGGCGCTGGGCAGGGCGCGGTTTGGCTCGTGTAGCTACACGAACCGCCGCTGCAGTTTCCCGGCGTGTTAAAAGTCCTGAGCGTTGTCGCATCGGCGCAGACGGGCGACGGCGGTGCAGTGCAGCTCTTCGGCGTGCCGACGCAGGCGCCCGCGCTGTTGCAGCTCGCGCCTTCGGAACAGAGGTCGCTCGTCGTGCATCTCTTGCCCACGTCGATCGTGTCGTAGCGGCACTCGCCGCCGACGCAGGTGCCGCTCTTGAAACAGGGGGGCGGCGCGTCGCAGATTGTGGTCAGGCAGGGATCGGGCAGACAGGAGCCCGTTGCGCAGCCATCCCTGCAGGGCTTCGTCGCTGGCACGTAGATGCACTTTCCGCCGCTGCAACTGCCGGGCGACGCGTAAGCGACGAGCGTGGTTGCGCTCGAGCAGGTCGCCTGGGGCGCGGGGTCGAACAGACGATTGGCGTGCCCCGGCAAATTCCACTTTGACAGACGTCGTTCTCGGTGCATAGGTCCTGGTCGTCGCATGGACTCCCCTCCTCCTTCTGCGCAAAGCTACAGGCGCCATCCGTGCAGCTGCCCTTGGCGTTTCTGCAGCTGTTGACCACCTGCTCGCAATTCGTCTTGGTGCAGAGATCGTTTAACGCAGCGCGGCCCGTGAGCGTGATGGCCAGCTCGGGCGCGTTGTTAGCATCGCTTTTCACGACAAGGCGCGCCTTGTGGCTGCCCTCCGTGATCGGCGTGTAGCTCACGGTCAGCGTCACTTTGACGCCGCTGGCGAGCGTCATCGAGCTGGGTAGTGTGACCGTGAAGAGCGCGCCGTCGGCACCATCGATGCGCAGCGAATCGAGGTGCAGCGGCGCGGCACCCCTGTTGGTGAGCGCGAGCGGCAGCAATACGGGGCGGTTCGGTGCCGTGGTGCCGAAGTCGAGCGCGAGCGTACTCGACTGGATGTTGCCGCGCAGAGCATGCAGCTCGCCGGTGCGGCAGCCGACGAAGAGGAGCAACACGGCAACTTCGACTCGTACCTTCCACATTCGGACACTTCTCGAATTGCGCCAGCGGCCCGACCCTTCAAAACACAGAGGTTGTGAGGATTTTTTCACAACCTCTGAGCTAAAGTTTCGTTGTTAGCGCATCGCCAGGATAGCACTGCCTGCGGTTGAGGGGGACTGCCCTACTCACAAACTCACAAACGCAGATTTGATCTGGTCTTGTTTTTGCATTCCCTTGGCGCTGCGGGTCGCGTTCGCGAATCGGTTCGTCTGAGGTTGCAAGGGCAAAAGATCGCTGGCGCGACACTGTCGACCAGAGAAACACGAGTTGTCTTCGGAGAAAGCGATCGAGTCGTTAAGCGAGCGAGACGAGATTCATCCCGTCGAAGAAGAGCGCCCGCTCGAGTGTACTCAGGCCCGCCGCCAGATCCCGATGCTCTCGTCGCGATGAGGCGGCAGCTTGCGCCGCCACATGGAAACGAGATTCGCGTCTCCCGTGTTACCCTGCGTCTCGACCCATGGACCAGATCCGCGTCGAGAGCATCCTCGAAGATCGCCAGTTCGAACTCGGCGTTGAGCTGATCGCCGGCCGCGGCGGGTTGTGG
>JAHFDP010000015.1 GCA_023248955.1 Deltaproteobacteria bacterium | reverse complement strand
TGATGGTCCCGTCGAGGCGGCCGAGACGCTGACGCTAGCGCGGGCACTGGTTGCCGCGGGTTTTTCGGATGTGGCCGCCACGCCGCACGCTGCGCAGGCCAGCGCTGCGACGCAGATCGCGCGGCGAGCCGAAGCGCAGGCGATGATTGATCGCGAAGGGATCGCGCTCAAGTTGCATCCGGGCTCGGAGAACAAGCTCGATCCCGATTTTTTTGATCGCATCGGCAAGGGTGACGCGCGGCCGCTCGGGACTGGGCGGTACGTTCTGGTGGAGGCGCCGTTTCAAGATCCGCTTCCGGCTGTTGCTGAATTGACGTACCGGTTGCAGCTCGCGGGATGGATGCCGGTCATCGCGCATCCGGAGCGCTGCGCGGAGTTCATTCAGCATCCCGAACGCTGCGAGCAACTCGCGAATGCGGGCTGCGCGCTGCAGGTGGAGGTGGGTTCGTTCGCCGGCGTCTATGGCAAGCCCGCCAAAAAAATGGCCACGCGGCTGGTCGACGAAGGGCTCGCCATTTTGGCGGCAACCGATCTGCACCGCGCCACCAAAGGCCCGGCCATTCTCGAAGAGGGTCTCGCCGCGCTCACCAAACACGTGGGTCCGCGCATGGTGGAAAAGCTTCTCTCGGAAAATCCGCGCCGCATCTTGGCCGGTGAATCGCTCTGAAAATGGTACCTCTTGGGGCCGTCATGGCCGGGCTTGACCCGGCCATCCACGGAGATTCCGCTGCACGTGGATGGCCGGCTCTTCGGCCGGCCATGACAACCGGGCGAGGCCGGAACGGATACTTGAAATGAGATCTTTCAAGTTCATTTTACGGCTCGCGGTGAGCCTCGGCATCAGTGGATTTTTCATCTGGCTCTCGCTGCGACACGCCGATCTACAAAGTATTACAAACGCGATCACACGCGCTTCCCACCACTGGGTTCTGCTCTCGGCGAACGTGGCGCTGCTTTTGCTCATTCACCTCTGGCGCACGCTGCGCTGGGGACTTCTTTTGGCGCCGCTGGAGCACGTGCCGTTCGCTCGCTTGAACCGTGCCGCGGCGATCGGATTTTTGGCGCTGATGGTTTTGCCACTGCGTCTGGGCGAGTTCGCGCGACCGTATCTCATCGCCGGTCCGCGCATTCGCAAGAGCGAAGCGATGGTGTCGGTGGTGGTGGAGCGAGTCATCGATGGCTTGGTGATGGCGCTCGTCCTCGTCGTGGCGCTCTTCGCCGTAAGCGCGAATCCCAGCGTGGCGGCGTCACCGGCGTTCGGACCGATTCGCACTGGCGCGTATCTCATGATGGCGATCTTCGGTTCGCTGCTCATCGGGCTGGCCGCCGCTTGGGCGCTGCATGATCCCACGCTCAAATTGCTGTCCGCGATCCTATCGCCCGTCTCGCCGCGGCTGGCCGCACGCGCGACCGAGATGATCGATAACTTCATCGGCGCGCTCAAACGCTTTCCGAGCGCTTCCCAGGTGGTGGCCTTTTTCGCACTGACGATTTTGTTTTGGGGCACCAACGTGATCAGCTTGATGGTCCTGGCCCGCGCGTTTGAGTTCGAGCTCACGCCGCTGGCCGCGGTGACCGTGATGGGCGCGCAGGTGGTTGGCGTGATGATTCCCGCCGGGCCCGGTGCCGTGGGAACGATGCAATTTTTCACGCAGCTCGGACTTTCACTTTTCCTCTCGGCCGCGTCAGTGGCCGGGCAGGGCGTGGCGTTTGCCAATGCGTGTTGGGCGCTCACATTCGGACAGCAAATTCTCACGGGACTTTTTTTTCTCGCCACGAGCGAGATGTCGTTCGGTTCGCTTTTGTCGGCATCCCAGCAGCCGGAGGCTTCATGATCCTGCGACGCACGGTCGTGGCCGCGCTTCTCTTGGCGACGACGGCCACACGCGCCGACGATTCGCCGTTTCGCGGACCCCACGGTCTCTTCGACAAATCACCGCAGGATCGCAGCTCCGAGCTTTCGATCTGGGCGGGGCTGCCTTGGTATTACGGTTATGGCCTCTCCACGGGCGTGCGCTACGCAATGCCGCTGGTGAAAAAAGGTTTTCTTCCCAAGGTCAACGATTCGTTCGAGTTGGAGTTCGGCGGCGACTACAGCTATGCGGGCTACGGTTGGTATTCGATCAACGTCTTGGATGCCGTAGCCGCCGGACGTTGGACGCTTCACCTCACGTCGAATTTCGCAACGTACGCCAAGCTCGGACTTGGACTCTCCTACGTCTCCTCGTCCGCGACGTGCGGTCCTTACGGATCCGCACAGGGATATGGCCCCCACTACCGTGGGTACGGCACCTATTGCTCGGGGGTGTCACCGGTTGTCGATGGCGGCGTCGGTATCCTCTACAATGTGTCGTCCACCATCGCATTGCGCGCGGAAACCACCTCGTTCGGTTTGCGTGGCGGCGTCGGATTCGATTTTTAGTAGACGCATTTGATGCGTGCGCAACGCCGCTTTCCGTCTAAGGATAATTCCGATGGCCACATCCTCCGCGCGCTCGTCAGCCGTCGCCACCAATGGGAAACCCGTGCGTGCAACGGAGTCCGCGACGCACGGCGAACGGGAAATGCTCGAGTGCGGCGCGCTAACCGCCGAAGCCGTGCTGACGCGGCTCTCCGCCACGGACAAAGGCCTCGCGCCCGAGCAAGTCGAAGAACGTCAACAACGCATTGGCCCCAACGAAGTCGAGCACACGCGTCGGCTCGGCTTCTTCGGCGAAATTTTTCAGCGATCGAAAAATCCGCTGGTCATTCAGTTGCTCGTCATCGCTGTGGTCTCGCTCTGGATGGGCGACGTGCGCGCGGCCGTGGTCGTCGGCGGAATGGTGGTGTTGAGCGTCGGGCTTCAATACGTGCAGGAGCGTCGTTCCTCGAGTGCCGTAGAGAAATTACTCGCGATGGTGAAAGCGACCTGCACGGTCGTGCGCGCCGGCAAGGAAATCGAAATTCCGCTGCGCGATCTCGTCCCCGGTGACATCGTGGCACTCGCCGCCGGCGACATCATACCGGCCGATTTGCGACTGCTCTCCACGAAAGATTTTTTCGTCAGCCAAGCCGCACTCACCGGCGAATCGATGCCGATCGAAAAATCCGCGGCGCCGGTTTCCGCCGAGGGGAAAAACGCCATTGATTTGTCCAACGCCTGCTTCCAAGGAAGCAACGTGCTCTCCGGCACCGCGCGCGGTCTGGTCGTCAACACCGGCGCGCGGACCTACTTCGGCGCCATCTCCGCGCGACTCGGCGATCGCCGCGTGCTCACCAGTTTCGATCGCGGCATCGAGAGCTTCACCTGGCTGATGATTCGCTTCATGGTGGTGATGGTGACGGTGGTTTTCTTCATCGTCGGCCTTTCCAAACACAATTGGGCCGACGCGCTCCTGTTCGGTCTCTCGGTGGCGGTGGGCCTGACGCCCGAGATGTTGCCGATGATCGTCACCGTGAACCTCTCCAAAGGCGCGCTGGCGATGAGCAAGAAGCAGGTAATCGTCAAGCGTCTCAACTCGATCCAAAACTTCGGCGCCATGGACGTGCTCTGCACCGACAAGACCGGCACGCTCACGCAAGATCGCATCGTGCTCGAGCGCTACGTCGACGTGACCAATCGCGAATCCGAAGACGTGCTGCGCTACGCCTACATGAATTCCTACTACCAGACCGGCTTGCGCAATCTGCTCGATCGCGCGGTGCTTGCGCACAGCGATCTCGACGTGGAGCGCAGCTGCCGCAAGGTCGACGAAATTCCCTTCGACTTTCAGCGCCGCCGCATGTCGGTGGTGATCGATTACGAAGGCGATCACGTGCTTATCTGCAAAGGCGCGGTGGAAGAAATTTTTCAGGTCTGCAGCCGCTACCAGGTCGACGAAGAGATTTTTCCGCTCATCGACATCCTCAAGCAGGATCTGATGGAGGAGTTCGAGCATCTTGCGAGCGATGGCTACCGCGTGATCGCCATCGGCTACCGCGAATTTCCGCGCGACCAAGAAATTTTTTCCGCCGCCGACGAGAGCGATCTCATCTTGCTCGGCTACTTGGCATTTTTCGATCCCCCCAAAGACTCAGCTTCCGCGGCGTTGGAGGCGCTCAAGAAGAGCGGGGTGGTCACCAAAATTCTCACCGGCGACAACGCGCTGGTCACGCGGAAAGTCTGCAAGGACGTGGGACTTCCCTCGGAGAACGTGGTTACCGGTGATCAATTGCGCGGTCTCTCCGACGAAGCGCTCACCGACATCGCGCAGAAATCAAACGTCTTCGCGCGCCTCACGCCGTCGCAAAAAGAGGACATCATTCGCGCGCTGCAACGAGGCGGGCACGTGGTCGGTTTCATGGGCGACGGCATCAACGACGCGCCCGCGATGAAGACCGCGGACGTCGGAATCTCCGTCGACACCGCCGTCGACGTGGCCAAGGAATCGGCCGACATCATCCTCCTCAAAAAAAGTTTGCTGGTGCTCGAAGACGGAATTCTCGAGGGGCGCAAGGTCTTCGGCAACATCATCAAGTACATCAAGATGGGCGCCAGCTCGAACTTCGGAAACATGTTCAGCGTGGTCGGCGGCAGCGCGTTCCTGCCGTTCCTTCCCATGGCGCCGATTCAGGTCCTGGTGAACAACCTGCTGTACGATTTTTCGCAAGTCGGCATTCCCGCGGACCGCGTCGACGAAGAGTATTTGCAGAAACCGCGCAAGTGGAACATCGACAGCATCAAGCGCTTCATGGTTTGGATCGGGCCGATGAGCTCCATCTTCGACTACACGACCTACTTCCTGATGCTCTACGGATTCAATTGCATCGCCTTCACGACCACGCACGATCCCGCGATGAAGACGCACTACGAAAGTCTCTTTCACTCCGGCTGGTTCGTGGAATCGATTCTCACGCAAACGCTGATCGTGCACATCATTCGCACCAACCGCGTGCCGTTTTTCCAGAGCCGCGCCAGCTGGCCATTGACCGCAACCACGCTCACCGTCATGGCCGCGGCCAGCGCGTTGCCGTATTCACCGCTCGCCAGCTACGTCGGCCTGGTTCCGCTCCCACTCTCGTTCTGGCCGTGGATGGTGGCGACGGTCGTCGCCTATTGCGCGCTCACCCATTTCATGAAGACGCGCTTCATTAAGCGTTATGGTGCCGACTAGATGGAGTCGAATTTAGGAAAGCGGGGCAGGTGCGAAGGTCGGCTTTGCCGACAAGCGCCGCGGGGCAGAGCCCCGGTTCCCCCCTGTCCAGGGGGGCGGAGGAGGGTACATCAATGAAAGCACTTCTGACCGCGTTGCGCGAAGGCCGGCTCGTTGAAGTTCCCGCCGCGGACAAGGGAAAGTCGCTGGAGTATTTGGCGAACCTGATCGAAGCCGTGCCCGATCTCCCGGGTGTCCCTGAGCTCTACGAAGCGATGATGGTGCGCGAGCGCGCCATGAACACGGGCATCGGAATGGGCGTGGCCTGTCCGCACGTGCGTGCCAGCGGCAACGGCGAGCTGGTCTGCGCCGTGGGCTGGAGTCCGGTCGGGATCGACTACGGCGCGATCGACGGAAAAAAAGTCCATCTAATTTTAATGTATTATATTCCAGATAGTCAAAAGAATATCTATCTGAAAGAAATTTCACTGCTTGCCGCGGCCGTGCGTCGCGAGGGCGGTGTGCAACCCATCGCTACCGCCGAGGACATCGCCACGGTTCGCGAACGTCTGCTCGATTGGGTCGGCGCGGCGATCGAGGCGAACATCCCCGAAGCCAAAGCGCGGATGATTCGCCTCGAAGCGCGGCATGCCGCAGCAGAAGCGGCACCGCTGGTCACGGCACCTGGCGCGTTGCAGATCTCGAGCGTGTTGATGGTGCAGTCGGAAGGTCAGCGGCCGATCGTCCTTTGCCAGCATCCCGAGTTGGCCGCCGCGCTCGAGAAAGAGGAAGGCCTCGCGGCGCTGGTGCAACAGCGCGCGCAGTTTGATCGTGGCGGGTATCGATTCGTGTTTCGCGCGGCGACTTCCTACGAGAGCGCGCGCACGCTGTACGACTATTGGGCCGTGAAGTCGGCGGCGCCAACCGCCTAAAAAATTCGTTCGAACGTTCGCGGCGCGCGCCGCTTGCGCGTGCACTTCGTCTCGGCGCTCATCAAGCAAATTGAAATCGCCCGCCGCGGCCTTCCCGTGGTGTTGCGTCCCGAGCGATGCCAGAGATGATTGTGCACCAGCAAAACTTCGCCGGCCCGCGCGGGGAGCGGCTTTCCCGATTCGATTGTTTGCGTCAGCGCCGCTGGTACGCGGCCACCGAACGCGCTCGCCAGTCCCGCGCGATGCGTTCCCGGAACGATTTCCACGGGTCCAGACTCGATCGGTGCGTCGTCCAACGCCGTCCAGATTTGCAGTGTCGGATCGCGATCGAGTCCCCACATGCGACCGCCATCTTGGTGCCACGGCAATTCGGTTCCACCCGCCGCTGCTTTGGAAAAGATTGCCGCGCGATACAGCGCGATGTCGCCAGAGAGGAGCGTGCGCGCGATGCGTTCGAAGAGCGGATTGGCAATCAAGCTTCGAAAAAACGGATCGCGTTCGATCTTTTCGATCTTACGGTAATCGAGCCGCGGCCCGGCCCAGCCCCGCGTGGCGCGCGAATCGAAATCGAGATCGAAGTAGTCGCCGCTCGCGGAATCGCGCTGAAAGAAAAAATCGGGATGCCGTATTTCACCGAGCATGATGGCGTCGACACGGGCGCGCAGCGCTATCAGCGCATCATCGCGAAGCACCACGCCGAGCCGCGCCCAGCCATGCTCAGCGAAATGCGCGAGCGGTTCGGCGAGCGAAAGGGAGCGCGCATCGTTCGTCAGCATCAGCGCGCGTAGGTCGCGTCCGTGCCATCAAAGTCGCGCTGCAGTTGCGCGATCGCGGTGCGCGTGCTTTCGGGCAACGGGCGCGCCAGCGCATCTAACGCGGCATCCAGATGCGCCACCGACGCTGGTCCAATCAAGATCGAATCCACGCGGGACTGTGCCGCAATCCATCCATAAGCGAGATCCACCATGCTGCGCTGCTCGGAAGCAGCGAGGTGGCAGAACGCTTCCGCAAACTTCAGCATGCGATCGGTCAAATAGCGGCGCGGATAGAGACGGTTCGTCGCGAACCGCGTTCCAGCAGTCGGCGTCTCTCCACGTTTGACCGTGCCCACCAACAGGCCGCCCGCGAGCGGATTGTAGACCGTGACGTGCACCGCGTACTTTTCACAAAACGCCAAGTGTTCGAGCTCGATCTGCCGAACCGCCGCGTTGTAGAGCACCTGCGACGCCACCGGCCGTGGCACCTTGCGGGCATCGCAAGCGTGAATCATCTCCAACACGCTCCATGACGAAAAATTGGAAACGCCGAATCGTTCGATGCGACCGGCTTGGTGCAACTCGGTTAGCGCGTCCAGCGTCTCGTCGAACGGCGTGCGGTGATCGGGCGCGTGCAGGTAATACAATGCAATACGATCCATTTTGAGCCGTTCCAGACTCCGCTCGAGCGCACCGATGACCGTGGTGTGCCCAAGGCCCTCGGCCTTCCCGCGGAAGAGCCCATCGAGGCCAACCTTAGTAGCCACAAACACGTCGCATTGCCCGCGCAACGCCTCGCCCAAAATCCGCTCGGACGCGCCGTCGTTGTAAACGTTGGCCGTGTCGAACGTCCGCACGCCACGCTCGAGTGCGCGCTCGAGGATGCGCCGCGATTCGGTTTCGCTCGTGCGTTTGCCGAAGTTCATGCAACCGAGCGTCACGAGTGGTGCCGCGCTGCCACGACGGTTCATCCACGGAGAGGTCATCGTCGTTATATACAGCGTCGCCAATGCCTCACGACATCACCTGCCCCTACTGCGGCGAAGAGCTCTCGATCTGGATCGATCCCGGCGGCGGCGATCAGCAATCCTACGTGCAGGATTGCGAAGTCTGCTGTCGGCCGATCGACGTGCACGTCGCGCAGGAAGAGTCGGAAGGATTCGCGGTCTACGTCGCGCGGCAGGACGAGTAGGACGTGTGTTTGACAGCACCGCGCGTGCGCCGGTAGATCGTGCCGCATAGAGATCCGGTGACGTAGCTCACTCGGCTAGAGCGGCGGTCTCATAATCCGCAGGTAGGTGGTTCGATTCCACCCGTCACCACCAAGAAGAGAAAGTGCCTATTTCTGTCTAGTTAGCTTGACAGAAAAAACAAATCTGTCTATATTTCTAGACATGTCCGGCAAGGAAGTTCTCCGCAAGCGCCGTGCGCTCGGCTGCTTGGAAATCCGACAGAAGGGATCGCATGTTCGCGTCCAATGCGGTTCATGCCTAACGACCGTACCTGTCCACCAAATGCTGCGGCCCTTGGCCTCCGCCCGTCGCGGGCGAAGCCTGCTCCTCCACGCTGGCCATGATCTTGGCCACGGTCTTCTGCGGTCGATTGAGCGCGATGTGGAACCATGTTTGGGTAAGGGATGGCTCAGCCGATAGGAGAGAGACGATGACGAAGCATCGCTACACCGTGGTTTTCGAGCGAGATGAAGAGGGGTGGTGGGTGGCCACCGCGAAGGGCCTTCAAGGCGTTCACACACAGGGACGGACGATCCAGCAGTCACGCGAGCGCATCCGTGAAGCGTTGGATGCCGCTGACGCGCCGGGCGCAGCAACGGCTGAGCTCGTCGAGCGCATCACCGTGCACGGTGTAGAAATGGCTACCATTACGAAGGCGCGTGCTTTCCGTGAGCGTGTCGAACGCGAACAAGCCAAAGCGATGGACGAACTACGGCGCGCAGCAAAGGCACTGACGAAAGCTGGCATCAGTGTACGCGATGCAGGCGAGCTGCTTGGGCTTTCGCACCAGCGCGTGCAGCAGCTCGTTCATAATGGTTAAATATAATTAAATATAAAAAGCTACAACAACGTCATTGACAACCTTGCGCTCGAGTAGACGCCGCGCGGGTTACAGCGGGAAATAGCTCTGCAAACCGAAGTTGTAGTCGTTCGTGCCCACGATTTTTCCAGTGATCGGATCGGTTGCCCAGTGGCGCTGGAACGCCGCCATCAGATAGACCGGCCCGAAAATTTTGTAGAGCAGCGCACCCACCAACATGCTGCGTTCGTCGAGTCCGGCGACGTCGCTGAGCCCTTCGAAATTTTTGCGCAGGTAGTAGGCGGTGACCTTCACCGTGTCGAACTTCGGCAACGTGGCGAACGCCATCACCGTCGAGGAATTGCGAATGCCCGGCGTCGCTGTGTAGGTCGCGCCGATGTCGGCCATGCCCAAAAATTGGAACGTCGCTTCTCCGTAGACACCGGGAACCAGCCCGGTTCCGTTGCGCGCACGAAGCGCAACGCCCGCCGCGGCCTTGGGAACGGAGAGATCGGGGATGATCGGAAATGTATAACGTTGTAATTCATAGGCCGCGTCGAAGTAGCCGGGGATGTAGGCCGGCTGCATCAAGCGATATTCGAGCTTGGTCCAGAGATTCACGGTGGCCAGAATTGGAAAAGTGAAATTGGTCTGAATGCCGGCGTGAAGTCCGTTGCCGGCGCCGACTTCGCGGTTGAAATCGACGTAGGGAATGAAATCGAGCACCGCGTTGTGCAAAAGCTGAAGTTCGGTGTCGACGCCGAAAACGCGCATGGCCGTTTCGGTGGCCGCGATGGGCAAACCGTCGTCGCCGGTCGCGAGACAGGAACCGGAGCAGGGGCTTCCATTTTTGTCGAGTCCCGAAGTCGCGAGCGTCAAGGGCGCGTTGCGATCGGTAACGATCGAAGCGCCGACGGCCCAGGTGTCGAGCAACGATCCGGCGCCGCCCGCGATCACCGTCGGCCGCGCATACGCACGCGCGCCCACCACATTGGTGCCCGGCCAGGCCAGCGAGTTGGTGAAAAATTCGATCCCACCCGTTGCCGCGTTGACCTCGAAGTCGAGGCCGTACTTCGGGTGTAGCGGGTTGAGCGAGTTGTTGGTGCGGTCGATGATCGTGCCGTGGCCCATCGAGCTTCCGTAGATCTGTCCGACCAGCGCGTAGAGCGGATCGCGCTTGTGGCCGTAGCGAACGTAACGCACGAGTTGGAGATACTGCTGGTAGTTGCTGGAGGACGGCTTGGGCCAATCGGCTTTGCGGATGATGTGGAAGTAGGTGAGATCGTCGCGCGTCGGCGTGGCGCTGGTGGTGTAGGCGAGCAGGTTGAGCGGCACCTGCAGTCCGAGTCCGATGTCGCCGAGATTCAGATCGAACGTGGTGCGCATCTGCACCCAGAAATTCCCGTCGAGCTGTCCGAATCCGAGACCCGCGGTGGCGCCGGCCTGACCGGACGTCCCGAAGAGCGACGCCGGATCGGCGAGCGGATTCGTGGTCGGGGAGGGTGGTGGTGTCGTCGGTGGAGCATCCTCGGCCTGCGCCACGACGGACACCAACATCACGCTCGCCCAACAAAAAGATCGCAGTCTGGTCACAAGCCCTCCTTGATAAAAAATCAATTCCAGTCAACTTGACGAAAAGTCACTTCTTGAAAATCGCCTCCAACGCCGCGCGCGCTTTGGCCGCGGCATCGTCCTGCGCTTTGGGCTCCCACGAACCCACACGGAGCGTAAACCAGTCGCAGGCGTTGGCCGCATTTTTGTCGCTCGGTGGTTCGGCTTGCGGCTCGCGACACTGACCACGCCAGGCCGTCGGATCAAACGCCGTGCAGTTCGCACACACATGCAGATCCGCACCGCACGAAAGGCATGTATCGCGCCTACCAATCAGTCGTGTATCCGACAGGTCATATCCGCAGGCATGGCAAGGTTTCATGAAGGTGATGATATACTCAAGACTCGGAGGATCTCACCGCATGCGCGTACGATCGGCTCTGATCGCTGCCTCGTTCGTGATGTTTTCTTCCCCCGTTTTCGCGGCCACGTCCATCTCGGCTGCTGACTACAAACTTTACCGCGAGTATCAGGCCGCGCTGACCGATCCGCGTGTCCAGAAGATGCCCGAGACGCGTCGCCTCGGCGCCATCGCCAAAAATTTTCACGTCACCGAATCCAAACTGAAGGACGCCATCACGCGCGGTGAAGCGGCCGGTGAAGTCGGCAAGACCGAAGAAAACAGCGCGCGCGTCGCCGTCGCGGAAGTGCTCAAGGATCGCTTGGACTCGCTCTCGGTTGATGATGGCGGCGGCATCTTGGTCGCCTACGTCACTTGGAAAAACCAGGATTCCCAGAAGCTCGAAGAGGAAGCTGCAATGGTGGCCGCTCGCGCCGTCGCCGCTTCGCCACTCTTTGCGACGCTTTCGCTCGCGGCCACCGACGCGACGGGCGCGCGCATCTTCGAGGGAAAAATTGACGCGGAACGCGCGCGCAGCATCAAGGAAGATCGCATCCCGCTCTTCGCGCGGGCGCGTTACGTGAAGCTCTTCGACGGCGTGAAAATCTCCCGCTGATCGTTTGACGTCACATCCGGACGTTATATTGTCGCGCACCTTCTTAAGGAGCGTCGCGTGGCAACTCGCAAAGACATCAAAGAGCTTCGCAAACCGGACGAGTTCATGCTCGTCGTTGGGCAGGCCGCGGTCTGGGCACAGGCGAATTGGAAACCGCTCGCCGCCAGCGTCGGCGCGCTGCTGGTAATCCTGGCGGCTGTTTTCGGGGCCCGCGCGGCGCAAGCTTCGCGTGAAGAGCAGAGCGCGGCAGACCTGTCTGTTGTGCTGGAACTCGCGGCGCGACCGGTGGTCGAGTCGAAGCCGAGCGAGGAAAATAAAGAAGGGACCAAAGACGCAGCGAAGGATGCCGCGAAAGACATCAAAGAATCCTTCCACTCCGAGGATGCCAAGCGAAAGGCTGTCTTCGAAGGGTTGGAAAAAGTTCGGCACGATCATGCCGGCTCCGCAGCAGCCTTGACCGCGACGCTGAAACTCGCCGAAGTGAAGCTCGCCGCGAACGACGGCGCCGCGGCGGTTCCGCTCTTCGAAGGCTATCTGCAGCAGGCGACAACGGGTTCACCGTTCGCGCCGTTTGCCATCGAGGGTCTCGGGTACGCTTACGAATCGCAAAACAAACTCGACGAAGCGGAAAAGGCTTTCGATCGACTGGCCACCGAGGGCGGCGATCCCGGTCGCGGCGCCTATCACCATGCCCGCATGCTTGCCTCCCGCGGGAAGATCGAAGAGGCCAAGAAGGCTTTTGGGCAGGTCGCCACCACGTACGAAAAAGATCCCATCGCCCTCGAGGCGAGCACGCGCGCGCAGATGCTCAACGTGTCGAGCGCACCCGCCGCAGCGCCCGCACCGTCCGCGGTCGCGAAGTAGCAGCCATGGGTCAAACGCCTCTTCGGGCGACAAATGTCGGCGCGATCGCGTTGGCTGCGCTCGGCTGCGCTTGCTTGCCTGCAACGACGCCACCCACGCGCGACACGGCTTTTTACATCGGCACCACCACCTCGCTAAATCCCCCGGGGCTGCTCGAGTACAAGCCGCGCGAGACGGCCCTCCCAGCGACGGAGTCCGGCGGCGATCGCGTGTGGGCAGGAACACGTGACGGACACGTTTTCGCGCTGCGCAACGGCCGACAGTTGTGGAACAAGGAGCTCGATGGCGCCGTTCTAGGAGGCGTGACTTACGATGAAACGTTAGAGACGATCTACGTCGGCACCGGCGGCGGAACGCTGTACGCGCTCAACGCGGTCACCGGCGAAGGGCGCTGGTCCTACGTTGCGCACGAGGAAATCATGACGGCGCCAACGGTCGCGGAGGGAGCGGTTTACGTCCAGTCCTCGGCGGGAACGCTGTTTGCGGTGGACCAGGCCACGGGTGCTTTTCGCTGGAAACATACCCGCGAGCCGACGGGTACATTCAGTATCCGCGGCGAAGCGCGGCCTGTCGCGCACGGCGATCTGGTTTACGGCGCTTTCGCTGATGGCCACGTCGAAGCGTTCGCCGCGGCAGATGGCTCGGTGCGCTGGGACAAGGCCGTGGTGCCCGCCGGGGATTACGTCGATGTCGACGCGCTCGTTCTGAAGGACGGCGTTTTGTATGCAGCGGCGTATTCCAAAGATGTGGTGGCTCTGAACCCGGCGACCGGCGAAGTGAATTGGCGTGCTGCGCTCCTAGGTGCCAGTCGGATTGCCGGCGACGGTCCGCGCTTGATCGCGGTGGGCACTGGTGAAATCCAAGGTCTACGCCGTCGCGATGGCAAAGTACTTTGGAGCTACAAACTTCCAGGCGCGGCGCCGCCTTTCGCCACGTCTCCAGTCGTCGTCGAGGACACCGCGGTGGTTTCGATCGACGGGGGCGCGTTGCTATTTTTGGACGCCGTCACCGGTCAACTCCGCGATGCTTTCGACCCCGGTGCTGGATTCTCGGCGCCGGTTGCTGCCCTCGGCCGCGCGCTATTCGTGGTTTCCAACGGAGGCGTGCTCTACGGTTTGGGGCTTTTGCCGTGACCGGTGCCAATTCGAGCCGCGTTTTGGTGGTGGCGGCATTGATCGAACGCGGTGGCGATGTGCTCGTGGCGCGGCGCCATCCGCGCGGTCAGCGGGCCGGAAAGTGGGAATTCCCGGGCGGCAAACTGGAAACCGGCGAAAGCGAACGGCAGGCCTTGGCGCGCGAGATTCGTGAAGAGCTTGGCGTGGCGTGCGGCGTCGGCGAGCTGTTCGGCCGCGTGCAGCATCGGTATCCCGATATTTTCGTGGTGCTGGCGCTGTATCGGACAACGTTGTTTGGCGGCGAGCCACGAGCGCTCGGGAGCGCCGAGTTGCGCTGGGTTCCGAAGGAAAGCTTGGCGGCGATGGATTTTTGCGAGGCCGATGTGCCGTTGATTGAGACGTTGCTAGGTGAGGCTGAGTAAAAATCGTCCCAATCTGCAACGTCTGATAAGAAACATTATGTCAAGTCGAGCCCTGGCGTAGGATGGTGGTCATCGTCCGTTTGCGCCACCCTCGGTTACTGAATCCACTGCGCTAGGTATTGAGAAGATCCCACGTTGCAGGTCCCGTTGAAAACCGTCATCACCCACACATGCTGGGTATCCAAGACAAACATCTTGGCAGTCCCGCCTCCATAGGACGCGTTGTTAGCGTAGGAGACAGGCCCGGTGTCGAGCCATGTCTTCCCGGCGTCCAGGCTCAGGGCCACATTGCCGCTGAGTAGGAAGGCTGTGCTGGCATCGGCGAACTGGAAATCTCCGCTGGTGGACAAGTTCGTGGATTGCCAACCGCCCCACGTGGCCCCAGCATCGGTAGTAACGTTCTGAGTCGGAACGGGACTGCCGCAGGAGCTCTTGTTGAGAACGGTCCACGCCGTGTCCAAGCCCGGCAGCCAAGACACGCGACCGCTGTTGCTCCAGCCACAGGCGCCGATCCAACCGGGCAGAATCGTGGAGTTGACCTGGTAGGTCGCGAAATCGTCTGACGTGGTGATGAAATTGCTAGCGCCGAGGGTGATGCAGTGACCGGCCGATCCGCAAGAGATATCGATTCCGGCGAAGCTCAGAGGTAACCCAGGGTTGTTGTTGTCGGAGCAGGAAACGGTCGGGTCGTTGAGCCCACAATGGTCAAGAAGGGTCTGCCACGTGGCGCCGCTGTCGGTGGAGCGACTGACCGACGTGCGATCGCGCGACCCCTGCACGCCGCCGCTGTCGCCGCCGAGGTAGAGGTTTGAACCACCGCGCACGAGCCCGCCGGGCGAAATGGTGCCGCCCCACCTGGGTATGCCATAGACCCGTTTCCAAGTTGCGCCCGCGTCGGTCGATCGGGCGACCGTGCCGTAGTCATCGACGGAAATTTCGGTTTCCCCATCGGGGAAGAGCACCAGATGCCGGTTAATGAAGTTGTTGCCGGACGTCGGTGCAAAGGGGCTCCCGTCGGGGAGCATGTTGGTGGTGCCGGTCTGCCAGGTCTTTCCACCGTCGGACGTAACCATCACCGCGCCGTGCGTGTAACCAACCCCTCCCATGCTGGAGGGTTGTGAATAGACGATGCGCCCGTTGAGTGCGTCCCAGAAGGCGATCTGCCTGCCGCCGTTGCAAGTCTGAATGGTCGAGCCGCCATCGACGGTGTGTGGCACCCAGTGCCACGCCAGATGAATGTCAGCCGCTACGTCGCGCGTCGGTGTGAGCTTGCTGGTGGCCTGACGCGAAGCCTCTTGAAAATATTCGCTGTTGAGGGTCCAGCCGGGTCCGTACTCCTGCGCGCGCACCGTCACCGTTCCCGAGGGAACGCCGGTCAGCACGTAGAAAAAGTTGCCTGCGCCATCGGCACTCACGTCGGTGGAGATCGCCGCGTTGCCAACGACGGAAATGCGGAAAGTCATGCCGCTCGGAAATTGGCGACCGTCGCCCGGAAAGAGCGCTTTGGTGTCGTTGATGATCTGGCCGTGCATGCTGTAGGCACAGGCGCTAGCGCTGCAGGTCAGCGACGCGCAGTCGGCGGTGCCATTGCAGGCCTGGCCAAATTGGCACGGTGCGCAGCCGCCGCCGCCGCCGCAGTCGATGTCGGTCTCGCTGCCGTTCTTGAGCCCATCGAAACAGGTCGGCGCCTGGCAGAATCCGCCCACGCAAGCGCCGTTCGCGCAATCCCCCGATCCGTTGCAACGCTTGCCCGTGCCGCACTTCGCACAAGTGACACCACCGCAATCGACATCGCTTTCGTCGCCATTTTTGGCGCCATCGGTGCACGTTGGTGCGCGGCAACTACCAGCGACGCAAACGTGGCTCAAGCAGTCAGCGCCCTTCCCGCACGCACCGCCCGTGTCGCACCCCGAGCATGCCGTGCCGCCACAATCCACGTCGGTTTCGTCGCCATTCTGCACGAGGTCGTCACACGCTGGCGGTTGGCACTGTCCACTCTTGCAAACGCTGCTCGCGCACTCTGCGCCGCGGCTGCAACCGCCCGTCGCGCAGGGTTTGCAACTGCCGCCGCAATCGAGGCCGGTCTCGTCACCGTTTTTTACCTTGTCGTTGCACGCGGGCGCTTGGCACGTTCCGCCGGCGCACACGCCACTCGTGCAATCGGACGATGCTTTGCATTTCCTTCCGTCGCCGCACTTCGCGCAATCGCCGCCGCAGTCGACGTCGGTTTCTGCGCCGTTCTGAACCGTATCCATGCACGCGGGGGCTTGGCATTTGCCACCGGTACAGACACCTGTCGTGCAGTCCGCGCCGGTTTTGCATTTGCCCGGTGGTGCGCACGGCGAGCAATTGCCGCCACAATCAACGTCGGTCTCGTCGCCGTTTTGAACGGTATCGGTGCAAGTGGGATCCTGACAAACGCCGCCGGTGCAAACGCCGGTGGTGCAGTCGGTGGGCCGCGCGCAGCCGCCTGGAGGAACGCAGGGCGCGCAGCTTCCTCCGCAGTCGAGGCCGGTTTCGTTGCCATCCTTCACATCGTTGTGACAGTGCGGCGCTTGGCACAAGCCGCTCTCGCAATCAGCGCTGGCGCAGTCTTGCGCGGTTGCGCAGTGCTTGCCGTCGCCGCACGGATTGCAGGTGGGGCCGCCGCAATCGATGTCGGATTCGCGGCCGTTCTTGGCGCCGTCGTCGCAAGCGGCCGCTTTGCACAAGCCGTTTTTGCAAACAGCGCTGGCGCAATCCGTTGCCTTGGCGCAGACCTTTCCGTCGGCGCAAGGATTGCAAATTCCGCCGCAGTCCACGTCGGTCTCGTCGCCGTTCTTGATGTTGTCGCCGCAGCCAGCGTTCTGACAGATGCCGCCTTTACAAACGTGGCTCGAACAGTCGGTGCCGCTCGCGCAAGGCTGGCCCGCCGAGCAGGCGTTTCGCGCGCTGCAGTTTTTGGTGCCGGTGGTGTCGCGGCACGCGGCGGTCAGGACTAGCGCAGCCAGCAGGCCGATTCGGAACATCGATGGCATGTCGACCTCTCGGTAGCGCTATTGAATATTGAGCGATACTACCACGGGTCGGGGCGACGGAAATTTCGAATGCCGCCCTACTCCCACTCAATCGTCGCCGGCGGCTTGCTACTCACGTCGTACACCACGCGGTTAAATCCGCGGACTTCGTTCGTGATGCGACTTGATATTTTCGCAAGCAGGTCGTACGGCAGTCGCGCCCAGTCCGCGGTCATGCCGTCCGACGAGTCCACCGCGCGCAACGCGCAAGTCGACTCGTAAGTCCGCTCGTCGCCCATCACACCAACCGAGCGCACCGGGAGCAGCACGCAGAAGGCCTGCCACAGTTTTTTCTGGAAACCCGCCGCGAGAATTTCCTCGCGCACGATGGCGTCGGCGGCGCGGACCAGTTTGAGCCGCTCCGCGGTCACCGCACCGAGAATGCGAATGGCGAGGCCCGGTCCCGGAAACGGTTGGCGATCGACGATCTCGTCCGGCAAGCCCAGCTCGCGGCCCAGCGCGCGCACTTCGTCCTTGAAGAGTTCGCGCAACGGCTCGACCAGCGCCAGCTTCATCACCTCCGGCAAGCCGCCGACGTTGTGGTGGCTCTTGATCGTCGCGCTCGGACCTCTGAACGAAACCGATTCGATCACGTCCGGATAGAGCGTTCCCTGCGCGAGAAATTTCGCTTCGCGTCCACGCGCGGCAAGGTGCGCGGCGGACTCTTCGAAAACGGCGATGAATTCGCGGCCGATTATTTTGCGCTTCTTCTCGGGATCTTCGACGCCGGAGAGTCGCGACAGAAAACGCTCGCGCGCGTCTACGGCTTCCAGCGGAACGTGAAAGCGTTTGCCGAAAACTTCGACGACCTGCTCCGCTTCGCCCGCACGCAAAAGTCCGTTGTCGACGAAGATGCACTGAAGGCGATCGCCGATCGCTTTGTGCAAGAGCAGTGCAACGACGGCGCTGTCCACGCCGCCCGAGAGCGCGCACAAGACGCGGCCACCTTCACCGATGCGATTTTGCAACCGCCGATTTTCCTCGACGGCGAAGGACGCCATACTCCAACTGCCGGAGAATCCGCACACGTCGAAGAGAAACGCGCGCAGAATTTCTTTGCCGCGCGGCGTGTGGGCCACTTCAGGATGAAATTGCAATCCGAAGAAGCGGCGCACCGGATCCGCGACGGCCGCGAAGGGCGAATTTGCAGAGGTGGCGATGGTGGAAAATCCCGGCGGTACCGCTTCCACGCGATCACCGTGGCTCATCCAGACGTCGATCGATTCCCCCGCACGAAACGCCGAGAGCAGTCCAGAGGACGCGCGCACGTCGAGCTTTGCCGCGCCGTACTCGCGCTCCGTTGCCTTGGCCACGCGCCCGCCGAGCAGCTTCGCCATCAGCTGCAACCCGTAGCAGACACCGAGCGTTGGAACGCCCAGTCGCCACACTTCGGCGTCGGGCATCGGCGCGCCGGGCTCCTCGACCGACGCCGGTCCTCCTGACAAGATCACGCCGCGCGCGCCGAACGCGCGTAACTTTTCTGCGGACAGATTGGGCGGATGAATTTCGCAGTAGACGCCAAGCTCGCGAACGCGTCGTGCGATGAGCTGCGTGTACTGCGAGCCAAAATCGAGAATGAGAAGTCGTTCGGCGTGAAGATCGGTCATGGGCAAGTGGGGTCGGCGTCGTACGTCGTGGGCACCCAGTTTACCTTGGACCAGTCGTTCCAGCGTGTTGCAGACACGCCACCGCCGGGGATGCGCCACAACGAAGTTTCCGGGCCACCCGCGGTGATGAATTCGTCGATTTCGCTTGAATAGATTTTGCCGTACTCGTCGCTCACGACCTGATGAATCGGCTTCTTCGCGCCGGCACCGCGGTATTCGCAATAGGTTCGTTGCACGTTCTTGCGCGCATAGGGCATGTAGTTGTTGCCAAACGAGAGCGGATTTCCACTGCTGTCACTCCGCGTGATGTCCCAAACCTCGAGGTAAGTTTGCGGCATGTGCGCGTCTACATATTGGTCCATGATCTCCACGTGCATGTTGTGGTCGAGCGGATTGCCCCAACTCGTGGAATAGATCGGCCAGCCGTTGGCGATGAGTCCCTTGGAAATCGCGCTGGTGCGCGCGTCCGAAAACGCGGAGAGCAGATCGCGCAGCGCCTGCTGCTGGCCATCGTAATTCGATTCGATGTCGAGCACGTAGCCGTCGTAGCCGTCGGTCGCGGCCTGCGTTAGCGCGTCTGCTTGGATGCTCGGATTTGACAGCGTTGAAAAAGACCAGCCCCAAACTTCGAGTCCGCGCTGGTGGTAAGCATCGGTGATGGCATGGCCGCAAGCGTCGGGGAACCAATCGCAGTTGTGGGAACCTTCGGCGGTTTTTACATAGATGCGCCCTACCCCGAGCTTGACCAGTTTATCGGCCAGCTCGCCATGGGTCAGGCCGGTATCGGAGATAAGCCAAAGCCACGCGCCCAGTTTGCCGGCGACGGCCGCCGCGGCGACTTGAACGGTGCGCTCATCGCGCGCCAGCTCGAGGTTCTGCGCGTCCGTGCCGATGGCCGTGAGCTTGCGCGCGCCCAATTGCGAAAACGAATAAGTCACCGCAAAGTTGTGTGACGCATCGCTGCTCGATCCGAGCGTCCACTTCCCGTCGGCGATGTAAGTCACTTTGACGATAGCGCCGTGCGCCTTCGCCGTGAGCGTCACTGGATTGGTCGCGGTGGCAGCCGGCGTGAGCAGCGCGAGACTCGGCGGTTCGAGGATAGTCACCACCAGATCGGCGCGCGCCAGCTCGGTGCCGGCGTCATTCAGGCCGATCGCGGTGATGGTGCGTTGTCCAAATTGAGAGAAGGTGACAGTCATCGCGAATCCGGAAACCGCGTCGGTGGAGTGCCCGATCACCGTCTTTCCATCGGCGACATATTGAACTTCGACAATCGCCCCGGTAACGGCAACGGCGAAGGTAACTGGGCTCGTGGCTTGCGCGCCAGGTTTCGTGAAGGTCACCGTCGCGGTAGCTGGATTTCCACCGTCGATGTCGCCCGCATCGGGCCAATCGCCCGCGTCGTCCGTGACATCGCCGCCATCGTTGTCCGGCGAACCAGCGTCGACATTCTTAACGTGCGGCGCTGCTGGCTTTCCGCAGGATGCCGCGAGTAGGAAACTTCCCAGGAATAGGTTGACCGAGCCTCGACGCATCGTCACCGTCCTTAGCTAGGCGATGAACGTAAGCTGGCGCTTGCCTGCTGGTCAACCGCAGAGCGTCGGGTCGGTGTCGCAAAGAGGGTCGGCGTACTCCGAGTCATCCGTGGCTGCCGAGCCGTCAGCTCCCGTTTCGTCTGGCGTCGATCCGGTGTCGTCCGCGGGCGACGCACCCGCGTTCGCGTTCGGAGAATTGATGCCGCCGTTCGAAGAGGCGGTATCCGCGGGAGCCGTGGAACCATCGTCAATTCCGGCAACTCCGCCGTTGATGACGGAATCATCGGCCATGTCTTCGTTGGTGCTGTCCGCCACTTCGCAACTAGACAAATGATAGATGCGCCCCGTCGAGTAGCGGCCCGCCATGAGCGACGACAAGCGGATGTGTGAATGCGCACGGTTATGGCTGTCGGTCACGATGGCGCCGAACTTTCCCTTGTGGCTGACAACAACGATCGCCGCGTGACCGCAGTTGGGACTCCGTCCGCGGGGCGGGCAAAAATCGTCGCCGACGGCATCGCTCAAGATCGCTACATCGCCGGCGCAGGCGGTGATGGCCATCGGCTCGGTCGGATACTCAGTGTAGTCCACGCCCTGTTGTTCCAAATTGGAAACGAGTGTGGGAACCCAACTCGTTTGTCCGATGTCCAGCCCGCCACCTTTCGCGAGCGATCGCCAAACGAATTCGGCGCACGGGCTATCGTACGTCATGACGTGCATGTCGGCCCACCGTGCGGCACCGTTTGGGTCGTAGCCATCGAGCGCCGCCGCGGAGCTACTGGTCATGGCTGGTGCGGCCGCCGGACCACAAGCGCCGGCGAGAGAAAGTGCAACGATCGACCCGTACGGCAAACGGTCCATGTCGCCTCCTGAGTGATAAAGCAAAGCAACACCCATGCCCCGAAAGGACTGCTCTGTTTCATTGGAAATTTTTTCAGAACGAAAACGCCCGCGCCGAATTCGGAACGGACATGTCCGTACCAACTGGAGCGCGTCTAGTCCGTGTGCGATGCACACCTACTCCGAGCGGTAGTTCGGCGCTTCCTGTGTCACCGTCACGTCGTGCACGTGGCTCTCGCGCAGACCAGCACTGGTGATCTTCACGAACCGCGGCTTGTGCCGAAGCTCGTCGATGTTCTTGCACCCGACGTAACCCATCCCCGCGCGAAGACCGCCGAGTAGCTGATGCACGGTCATGGCCACGGTTCCCTTGTAAGGCACCCTGCCCTCGATGCCCTCGGGAACAAGCTTTTCGGCTTCGCTAATCTCGTCTTGGAAGTAGCGATCTTTCGATCCTTGTCGCATGGCGCCGATCGATCCCATGCCGCGGTACTCCTTGTAGCTTCGGCCCTGGTAGAGCACGACTTCTCCGGGTGCTTCTTCCGTTCCCGCGAAGAGCGATCCCAGCATCACTGCGTTGGCGCCGGCCGCCAGCGCTTTCACGGCGTCGCCCGAATATTTAATTCCGCCGTCGGAAATAATCGGAATGCCGTGACGCTCTGCTGCGCGCGCGCAGTCGTCGACAGCGGTGAGCTGCGGCACGCCCACGCCGGCAACCACGCGCGTGGTGCAGATGCTGCCGGGTCCGATTCCGACTTTGACCGCATCGACGCCAGCATCGATCAATGCCAGCGTCGCTTCCGCCGTGGCCACATTGCCCGCCATGATCTGCGTGCTCGCAAATTTTTTCCGCGTGGCCCGCACCGCCTCGAGAACGCCGGCGGAGTGCCCGTGTGCCGTGTCGATCACGATCAAGTCCGCTCCCGCGCGCACCAGCGCCTCGATGCGCGCTTCGCGATCCGGCCCAACGCCCACCGCCGCGCCGCAAAGCAGTCGCCCCTGTGCATCCTTGGCCGCGTTGGGATGTGCGATGGTCTTTTCAATATCTTTGATGGTGACCAGCCCCTTCAGATGAAACTCCGCATCCACCACTGGAAGCTTCTCGATGCGATGCTCCTGCAAGAGCTCCTTGGCCTGCTCGAGCGTGATTCCCTCTTTCGCCGTAATCAGATCGCGGGTCATGGCCGCTTCCACCGACTGCGTAAGATTTTTTTCGAAACGCAGATCGCGGTTGGTGACGATGCCTACCAGTCGCCCATTCTTCACGACCGGAATGCCGCTGACCTGGTGCTGTCGCATCAGCTCCACCACGCGCGACAGCGGCGCTTCGGGGGCCACGGTCACCGGATCGCGCACCATGCCGCTCTCGTATTTCTTGATCCGCGCGACCTCTCCCGCCTGCCGCTCGATGGAGAGGTTTTTGTGGACGACGCCGAGTCCACCCTCTTGCGCCAGCGCGATGGCTAGCCGCGCTTCGGTCACCGTGTCCATGGCGGATGAAAGCAGCGGAATGCGCAGCGTGATGGTTCGCGTGAGCTGCGCTGAAAGGTCCACCTGCCGCGGCAGCACGGCGCTTTCCGCTGGAACCAAGAGAACGTCGTCGAAAGTCAGCGCGTCGCGCAAATCGTGGTTGAGCATTTATGGCTTATAATCCAGGGTCAAGCTCGTGGCCAACGACCCCAACGCCAAAACGGTAGCGCTCAGCATTCGGCTCCAATGCGCGGATGTGCAGGCTGTGCGGCAGAGTTACGGCGCGGAATTTCAATCGCTCGGCCTTTTCGTTCCCACCAAAGCGCCGCGACCGATCGGTACCTCGCTCCGCCTTCAGCTTCGTCTGACGGACGGCGCCCCTCTTTTCACGGTCACCGCGCTGGTCGTGGAGAGCGCGCGCAAGGGTGGCATGCAGTTGCGCTTCACCGCTGCCGATCGCGCTGCGCGCAATCTTCTTACGTCGCTCGGCACCGAGCGTTTGCCGCCGTTGCTCGAGGAGACGCCCACCGCGAGCCTCCGTGCGAAGAAACCCGAAGGCCCGATGATTGGTATCGATCTTGGGACCACCAACTCTGCGGCGGCCTTCGTCGCCAATGGCAAACCCTTCGTGCTCCCATCGCGCGAAGGCTACAACACAGTGCCGTCGATCATTGCGCTCACGGACAAGGGCCGGCTCATCATCGGCCATTCGGCCAAGGGCCAGATGCTGACCAACCCGCGCCGCACCGTTTATGGCGCCAAGCGGCTCATCGGTCGGGCGTACGCGTCACCGATCGTCGAGCAGCTGCGTCACCGCTTTCAGTATCCGATCGTCGAAGGACCGCGCGGCGAAGTGGCCGTGCAGCTGGGCGACAACGTTTATTCGCTGCAAGAGATCTCCGCGATGGTGTTGCGCGAAGTGAAGGGGATTGCGCAAAATCACCTCGGCTGTCCTGTCGAGCGCGCGGTGATCACCGTACCCGCCTACTACAACGACAACCAGCGCCAAGCCGTGCGGGAAGCGGGCGCGCTGGCCGGCCTGCACGTGGAGCGCATCCTCAATGAGCCGACGGCCGCAGCGTTGGCGTTCGGATATGGCCGCAAGCTCGAGGAGCGCGTGCTGGTATTCGATCTCGGCGGCGGCACCTTTGACGTCAGCGTTCTCGAGCTGCATCCGGAAAATGTCTACGAGGTGGTTTCCACCGGCGGCGACACGTTTCTAGGCGGCGTCGATTTCGACAATGAGATTGTCAGCTTTCTGCTCGAAAGTTTCCGCTCGCACCACGGCATTGAATTCCCCGGGGACCGCGTGGCGTTTTCACGCGTGGTCGACGCAGCGGAAAACGCCAAGATTACGCTCTCCGAGCAGAAGGAAGTGCGCATCCTGGTTCCGTTCGTCGCCTTGGTCGATGGAAAGCCCTACGACCTCGATGTGCTCATGACCCGCCAGAAGTTGGAGGATCTGACCGCCCACCTCGTCGACCGCTGCATTCAAAAATGCACGGAAGTTCTCGCGTCGCGCAAACTTGCGGTGACTGACATCAACGAAGTGTTGCTGGTCGGCGGGCAGTCGCGCATGCCCTATGTCCGGCAGCGCATCCACGACTACTTCGGCCGCGAGCCGTCGCGCGCGGTTCATCCTGACGAGGCGGTTGCGCTCGGTGCGGCGACGCTGGCGGACGCGCTGGCCGGCGCCAGCAACGCCGACAAAGCGGTGCTCCTCATCGATGTCTTGCCGATGTCGATCGGGTTGGGACTTCCGAACGGAAAATTTCAAAAACTCATCGAGCGCAACACCACCCTGCCTCAAACCTGCACTACCACCGTTGCCACGCAGTCCGACGGGCAAGCGGCCATCGACGTGCTCGTTTTTCAGGGAGAAAACCCGCGCTGTCTCGACAACGAGTACTTGGGCCGCCTTCACTTTGGCGACTTGCCAGAGGCTCCGCGTGGAGCGGCGGCGGTGGAAGTGACGTTCCGACTCTCCGCGGAGTGTCTGCTGTCGGTGTCGGCCCGGGAGAAGCTCACCGGCCGCGAGGAACATGTGACGCTCTCCACGCGCGACACGCCGGAGTTGGTGAAGGAACTGCTCGCCGCTGCTGGCGTTGAGGATGGGGCGCTGGAAGACCGCACCCCGCGCGGCGTGGCCGCGTTTTTTAAGCGCGTGTTTGGTTAGGTCGGCTTCTAGGTCGCATTCGGATCGATGCAGACGAAAGTTCCGTCCGGGTAGCCGGCGCAGGAGATTTCGTCGTTGCAGGTGAGATCGCTGTAGCATGGCTGCCCCAGGTCGCCCGTCGCTGGGAGGTTTCCATCGTCGGTGCTGCTCGCCAGCAGAGCGTCGTCGCGCGGTGCCACATCGGATGTCGTCGTATCGCTTCCGCTATCGCTTGTATTACTGGCTAGGTCCGTCGTGCTGCTGGTACCATCCGCGAGCGACTGAAGGTTCTGTTGAAGTTGAGTCTTCAGCTGCCGAAGATTATCGACGTCGACGTCCAACTCGCCGTTCACCGCCGCGGAAATCTGAACATCGAGGAGATGGAGCTGTTGAACGAGCGCGAGCTTGGTCGTCGCGATGTCTCCACCATCGGTGCTGGAATATGTGACAAAGGTCTGGAAGGCGCTGAATGCGGTGTCGGCCTTGTCGAAGGCCGCCTGATACTTCTTCTGCTTAAGGAGCTGATCAGCCTGGTAGCGCATGGCCATCGCGGCGTCCCACGTAACGAAAGCCACGTCGGTCGAGCCGTCCCCGCTGACGTCTTCGTGGGCGGAGGTCGTTCCGACCTTGCCTGGCGCTCTGCCACACGCCTGCGTCAGGAACGCCACCGCGAATGCTGTTGCCGAGTAACGGATCATACCGAGACTCCCTTGAAAGGTTCGATAGCATTCATTTCAAGAATGGGGCCATCGGGCGTCGAAATGGGCACACCCAAGACACTGATTTTAGGGGCTGGATCGTTGTGGCCCCCATCACGCTGGTGCATCGTCGCACCAAGTGGACTGCGCGGGCGCGCGCAGTTGCCGCTATGGCACGCGCGGATGCGCGACCGGGGGCGTCCGACCGAGTGCTCCGGGCCTCCGCACTAGGAGGTGATGCGTGACGTAGGCAGCGCCCAGAAGAGCCGCCGCCAACATGAGTCGATTGGGCGCCTTGGACGTTTTCTCAGGTTGCGTTGGCGCCATCGCAGCGCGCATGGCGCGCCAACGGTAGAGCGCGAAAATCGCCGCCGTGACCACCGCAACACAGAGGATCGACCCCTGCACGCGGCGCGCGTATTGGAATGCCACCTCCACGTGTCCGCCGAAATAGTGTCCCGTCAAAACCCAGAGCGGTGCCGAGACGCAAGCCGCCACGGCATCGAAGAGGAGGAACCGCCAATAGGGCATCGCCGACGCACCGGCCGTGAAGTAGCTGACCGCGCGAACACCCGGAATGAAGCGGGTCACGATCACCACTTTCTCGCCGTGCAGCTCAAAGAAAGCGCGCGACCGCTCGAGCTTCTCCGGCGTCACGATTCGCCCGAACCAAGCGCTGTCCGAGAGGCGATTTCCATAGCGGCGGCCAGCGCGGAAGATGATCGAATCGCCCACCAAAATTCCGGCGAGACCCGTCATCATCATCACCGCTAGCGAGCTAACGCCGTTGTGGTCTGGTCCCAGGTAAGCGAGGTATCCGCCAATGATCAATGCCACGTCCTCCGGCAGCGGCAGGCCGAGCCCGCAAAGCACCAAGACCACAAACACGCCTAGGTAGCTGGCGGTGCCAGAGAGGTGGAGGAGGAGCCGAAAGAGCAGTCCTTGAGTGGCGGCGAAGAGTGGCAAGCGGGATCTTTAGCCTAACCCAACGGGCGGCCGTTCACCGAGGGAGCGCCTTGAAGAATTCCGCGCTGGCATGACGGGCGTCGAGCTTTCCGGCCTCCGCGCGCAAGTAGTCGGCGAGCGAAACACCGGGTTTGCGCTTGGCCGCGCCGTCGAGCACGCGTGCGGCGTCGCGAACCAAGACATGGCCGTGGCGGTAGGCGGCGTCGAGGAGCGCGGCGCCAGCAGCGAGCGACGATCGCGCGACGGCAGCTTCCACGAAGTTTTCCGCTAGCCACTGGTGGGCGTCACCGCCCGCCGCTTCCGCGCCAGCCGTGGTCGCGGCGACCGCGGCGTGTACTTCGGCAAGCTGCTTCACATGCGCCCCGCTCAAAGCCGCTGGGAAGACAGCACGCGCCGCAGCTCGCGCCAACTGCTCGTCGAGGCCGGATCCGGCGTCGCCGACCACCAGCGCGATACTGTGATCGGCGAGCTCGGTTCCCGCGGAAAACGTCGGCGCGGCCAGGACCTCCACGTAGAGCGTTGTCTTGGGTGCCTCGTCGCCGGTCGGGAGCGCCAGGAGCTTGCGCACGCGCAACAGAGGTGCGTCGACCGCGGCGGCATAGCGCTTGAGATCCGTTCGCACGCTGGGGAGCGCCGCGGTGTAGAGCGCATCCACGCCAGCGGTCTTCGCTGTCTCGGCAAGACCTGCCGGAGCATGGCCAGCGGCGAGCTCCAAGGCCAGCGCGGCTGGAGATCGCGGCGTGGCGTCAAACAGCGCCCCGTCGACGTTGGCCGCGGCCAGCTTGCGGCGCGCGTCGTCTCGAATGGCGGAGTAGCTCCGATGCGGAACCGGCAACGCGCGCGTTATCGGCGCGTCGTCGTACCCCGAGGCATTGAGCAGCGCGAAGAGCGCAAAGATCGACTGATCTTCGCGGACCTCGACACCTTCGGGAGAGAAGACGCTCGAGGCCAATGATGCGTCGACAGCTTCGGCGGCAGCCGGCGCAGCTTTCTTCTTACGTGGTTCCTCCGAATGCTGCGGCCCCTGACCTCCGCCCGTCGGAGGCGAAGACCGCTCTTCCGTCTTCAGCAGCGTCTCCTTCGCGGCTGAATCCTCGTCCGCGGGCCGCGCGCGACGCGTAGGTTTAGCCTCGGCCGGAGCATCGGGCGCGATCGCGGGCGTGCGGACGTCGTCGTCTTCCTCCGCGATCGCGAGAAGGGGGGTCAGCAGCAAAGACGCGAGCGCAAAACGCGTGAGTGCCGTCAATGAAGTTCTCCTTGGAAAGGTGGCGCAAGTAACATGCGGAGTCGGCACGGCGCAATTCTACCGGCTGGAGGCTCAATTTTGTCTCACTTTGAGACAAAATTTCATGCCGAGTCTCAATCTGAGACGACTAACGCGTTGGCGACGAGGTCCGAAGCCTTGGCGAGCTTGAATACCAGGCCCGCCTTCAAGAGAAGTGCGCTCTCCTGCTTGCCTAACGCCCCTTCCCTCTTGTCGAGCACACTAACCAACGAGGTGGCGGCCCTTCCCCCGTAGAAAACATCATTTCCTGCAAGGAAGCCGTGCCTTTCCTGAAGTCGAAGGTGGTCGGCATCAATTCCGTTGAGGATCCCGCGAACGTTTTTACCGCTTGCTTGCCTGCTCCAGCGCGAACGCACGCAGCGGAGTCTCAGCGTCCGCAAGCCGTGCACCCAGATCATGGGCGACAGCCACTAGGAGCTTGAGCGCGAGTTGAGACTTGGCCGTGTGAATTTGCCGCAGATCGTCGGTCCCGATCGTGAGGATACGCGTGTTCTCCAAGGCGACCGCGGTAACCATGTGACGCCGGGTTCCCAAGAGGCTGACGCTTGCCAATGGTTCCCCTGGCCCAAGGTTCATCAACACGACGGCGTTGCGGCCCTCGGCCTGGCCAACGATCTCCACCTTGCCGTCGGCAATGACCAGAAGACCGGTGGACGCGTCGCCCGCCGTGAAAAGCGTCTGCTTGGCGCCAACGTGCAATTCCTTGGAGTGTTCGGCGAGAACCTTCAATTCCTCGGATGAGAAGCTGCCGAAGAGTCGGCAACTGCGTAGTGCAGCGATGCGATCGACCGGCCCGCTCAACGGGATTCGCTCCGGTACAGCTTCGCCAACTCGACGTAGTGCGCGGTCGAGTCAAGCAGCATCGCCAGCTCGGCGTCGTTGAGCGGTCGCTTCACGCGCGCGGGCGAGCCGAGCACGAGCGACCGCGGCGGAATCACCGTCCCTGGGGTAACCAGCGCGCCTGCGCCAATGAGGCACGATTCGCCCACTACCGCGCCATCGAGAATGATGGCGCCAATGCCCAAAAGCGATCCGTCGCCGATGGTGCAGCCGTGAATCGTGACCGCGTGGCCCACGGTGACGCCCTCGCCAATCGTCGCGCCAAAGCGACCGCTGGTGACGTGCACAACCGAGAGGTCTTGCACATTGCTTCGCGCGCCGATGCGAATGGGCATCACATCGCCACGCAGGACGGCGTTGAACCAGATGGAGGCCTCGGCGCCGATCACCACGTCGCCGATGATTTGCGCGCTAGCGTCGACGAAGGCGCTGCCGTCCACGCTCGGCGACTTACCCTGAAAGCGGCGCAGCATTTAGGCGACCACGACGATGGGTAGTTTGCGCGACCGTTCGGCGCGAAGTGTTCCGGGTTCGATCTCGGCGACCTGGGTGCCGGTCAGCGTCAGAATCGTCGCCCGCTCGACGCGCACGCGAACAAGCGCGCCCGCTGCGGCGCTCGAGCCAAAATGAACGGCGCGGTTGTGCGGCGTTCGTCCGCGCCGACGCGGCCCGCCCCCCAAATCCCGGCCTTCGCCCTCGACAAGTACCTCCACGTCAGTGCCGATGAGCGCCTCGCCGCGCGCCTGCGTGATGGCCATCTGCATGGCTTGCAACCGCGTCAGTCGGGCGAGGCGTACCTCCATCGGTACACTTCCCCATTCGGTTTCGTGAAGGCCGGCCGCGGTGTGCGGACGCGCGCTGAAGGGAAACGAAAAGAGATTGTCGTAGCCGATGCGCTCGACGAGCCGCATCGTCTGCTCGAAGTCCTCTTCGGTCTCGCTCGGGAACCCGCAGATGATGTCGCTGGTCAGCGCGATGTCGGGCCGCACCGTGCGCAGCACCGCCAGCCGCGACTCATACCAGGCCACGGTGTGAGAACGGCGCATCTTCGAGAGGACGCGATCCGATCCGCTCTGCACAGGCAAGTGGAGATGCGGCATCAGCTTTGGCTCGCCACCCTGTTCGACCGGCGCGTAGCAGGCGATCAGCGCATCGGAGAGATCTTGCGGATGGCTGGTGGTGAAGCGAATACGTCGCACGCCGTCGACCGCACCGACGCGGCGGATCAACTCAGCGAACGTGCAGCCGCCGGTATACGAGTTGACATTTTGACCAATGAGGGTGATTTCGCGCGTTCCCGCGTTCGCCAGCGCGATCACCTCCGCGATGATTTGCGCATAGGGCCGCGACTGCTCTCGCCCGCGTGTGTGCGGCACCACGCAGAAGCTGCAGACGTTGTCGCAGCCCTTCATGGCGGTGACGAACGCCACGGCGCTCCCTGGACGAGCCTCGGTGCCCAACGTGAAGTCGGCGGTCGGAAAGACATACTCCTGCTTGTCCATCCAACCCGTCTCCAGCACCTGCCGTTCGCCGGCGCGCACCCGCGCAACGACCGTATCCACCTGCCCGATCTGATCCGGCCCCAACACGAAATCGATGAAGGGCGCGCGTGCGAAGAGCGCGTCCTTTTCCTGCTGTGCCACGCAGCCCGCCACGCCAATCAGCGCACCACGCCGCTTGGCCGCGCGGTAACGACCGAGCGCGGAGTAGAGCTTCTCCTCGGCCTTTTCGCGAATGGCGCAGGTGTTGAGAAGAATCAGATCCGCATCCTCCGGGCCTTCGGCCGGCGTGTACCCAGCGGCACCGAGGCGCTCCACCATACGGGTGGAGTCCACTTTGTTCATTTGGCAACCGAAGGTGTGGAGGTAATGCTTGGGCATTGGCCGGAGAATGTGCGTGGCCGCGGCGAAAGTCAAAAGCGGGCTTTCTTTGCCCGCGAACGTGGAACTCGTGCCGGACGCGCTTGCCGCGATCTACGGCACGAGATTTCCGCTTGCCTTCTTCTCCTGTGCCGCGTTGCAGCCCGCGCGGCTCGAGCACGGTATCTGATTACTGATTGAACGTCGGATCGCCGCCGGTATCGTAGCCCTGCGGTCCCACGCACTCCAGGTCGCCATTCACGTTGGGCTCGCAGCGATCCGAATAACACTCGTCGCTCGTCTGGCAGGACTGTCCGTTGCGCAGTTTGCCCTCGGTGCTCGCGACGTCGCAAATCCCCTGGAGACAGTTGAGGTCCAAAGCGCAATCAAGGTCGGCGGAGCAGGTGCTGCCCGAAGGCCCGCCATCGGCGCGTGCATCGGCGCCTGGCGCCGAGAAGATGTAGTCGGCGGAGTATGAACACTCGAGTTCACCGTTGTCGCGTGATTCGCACCCGCAGAGATCCTCGTCGCTGGGATCACAGGGCTGACCGCCAGACGTGTTGAGCCGCTGGATGTAGCTCACGCGCGCGAACTTGCCGTTGCCCTCCTTTGCTGCGAGCAGGAGCAGGTCGACGGCGCCTTCGTTGGTCACGGAGACCTTCTTGACACCGGTCACGGAGCCAACATCGTCGACCTTCCAAACCGGGCCTTTGGAATGGATGCCGACGATCCCAGTCCAATTCCAGTCGAAGAGATCGGCTTGGGGTCGGTCGAGCTTCCAGCCGTCGGACCCCTTAACGTAAATCTGCAAACCAATGGCGTGGTAGCGCGCGATGATGTGCGATGGCTCGGGCGGATCTAGGGGTAGTTTGCGCCCGTCCTCATCGAACGCAGTAGTCGCGTAGGAGCACTCGCCGGGCGATCCACCCGAAATGCAACGCGCGCCGTCGCCGCAGTCGGCGTCGTTGACGCAGTTGCTGACCGGCGCTCCCGTTTCCTCATGCGAGGACTTGGAGCCGAGCTGGCTCGGCTTGCCACAGGCCGCGGCCGCCACGATGGCAAGAACAATGGCTTTTCGGTTCATGTCTTCTCCGGTGGGTTCAATCGAACACGGAGAAGCACTTCAAGCCGCGTGCCGATGATGGTCGGGGTTGTGCTGCCCAAAAACACGATGGTTTTTAACGCCGACTGGTGTATACGCACTCCAGGGGGAGTGGAGTTGTACACTCCACCTCAGGCGATATTTCGAGCAGCCTTGAAAGATCTTTCGCTCGATCGCAGCCACGTTTTCTACGTTGCCGGCAAAGGCCTCATACGTGACCCCGGCCACGATTTGCTCGATGTTGAGCAGCGAGAGGCGAACGTCACGCGATACGGACGAGATCTCGTTCAATCAGAGGCCACACACGCGGCTTGATCCCGCCCTGCGTGGGGATATCGACACGCAGGCCAACCAGATTCTCTTGCAGCCTCCTACGCAATCGGCCGGTGTGGACTGGTGTCCCCGACGGGATTGTTACAGGCAGCCAAGAGAAGGAGCGAAGCGGCGACATAACTTTGGCGCAGATGAATCTCCCAGGAACCCGGGAGGGAACGAACCCAAAAAGGCGGGGGGATACGAACGCTACGGAAGCCGCTCCAACGCAAGCTTACGAAAATCCCACCAGGCCGCGGGAACCGCGCGGCTTTAGCGTGATCACGGTGAGTACTCGGCGCGCGAGCGATCGGTTTCGAAAACCTCGACCAGGGCCACGTGGGCGCGGCCGTCATCGATGCGCGGAGCGATCTGCGCGTAGAGATGGTGTGCGATGTTTTCAGCGGTGGGGTTGAGCTCGGTGAACGGCGGCGTGTCGTTCAAGTGGCGATGGTCCAGCGGATCGACAGCGGCGGCGATGGCGCGCCTGAGCACCGCGAAATCGACCACGTACCCGATCGCGTCCAGCGCAGCGGCGCGCACCGTCACACGCACACGGTAGTTGTGACCATGCAGCGCCTCGCAGCCCTCTTTGCCGAAGCGAACCTGGTGACTCGACGAGAACTCGACCTCCTCACTGACTTGATAAAAAGACAAGTCTTAGCTCGCGTCGTCGAGCTGGCGCAGAAAAGCCCAGCGCAGAAGAATTTTCCGCCCGCTGATGTCGAGTAGTCCGCGCTTGGCGAAATCCGACAGCGCGCGGCTGACCGTTTCGCGAGACGTTCCCACCATCGACGCCATCTCCTGCTGTGTGGGCCTGTTTCGCAACAGCACGCCACCCTCGGCCTGCTCGCCCTGCTCTTTGGCCAAATCGCGTAGGATGCGGCCGACGCGCGCGTACACGTCGAGCAGCGCCAGGTTGCCAATCACTTCGTCGGCTTTGCGCAATCGGCGCGAGAGCTCGGCCAGCATGGCCAATGCGGTTTGACGATGGCGCGCCAAGTGCTGCTCGAAGGAGCGGCGATCGAGCGAGTAGAGCTTCGCATCCTCGAGCGCGATCACGTTGGCGCTACGTGGCCGGTGATCGAGCAGACTCATCTCGCCGAAAAATTCGCCCGGCCTGAACATCGACAAAATGATCTCGCGGCCGCTCTCACCATAGAGCACTGCCTTGGCGCGACCTTCGGCCACGATGAACAGCGATTCGCCCGGCTCTTCCAACGTGACGATGACGGCCTGCGCGGGAAACGTGCGCGTCTGCATGCGCGCCGCGAGATCGCGCAGCCCCTCTTCGTCCAACTCGGCGAAAATGGCGACGCGGCGAAGAAGTTCGGCGAGATTCGTGTGGTGCGGGGCGGCGAGCGACATGCGTGTTCTCCCGCGCACGACTGTAGTCGCGCGCGACTACGCCGGGCAAATAAATGGCGCCGTTGACAGTCTGGAGCGCGCGTCACTAAATCGCGGCCGATGCGTCGCAGCATTCAACTTACGATCAACGGCGAGCCGCACGAAGTTCCCGCGGATCTCACCATCGATGCGCTCGTGGCCCACTTGGGGCTCATCGCCGTGCGCGTGGCTGTGGAGCAAAACCGGCGTGTGGTTCGCCGCGCGGAGTGGATGGCGCAGACCGTTGCGGCGGGCGATCAGATCGAAATCGTTCATTTCATGGGAGGCGGCTGATGGCTGCGTTGCGAATTGGCGGACGGAACTACGAGAGTCGGCTGCTGGTGGGCACGGGGAAGTACGGCGACTTTCCGACGATGAAAGCGGCGCTGGCGGCGAGTGGCGCGCAGATAGTTACCGTGGCGGTGCGTCGGCTCGATCTGACGGCGAAGGGGGAGGCCTCTCTCCTCTCCTGGATCCCGGAGGGGATGGAGCTGTTGCCCAACACTGCGGGCTGTTACACCGCCGACGAAGCGGTACGCACGTGCCGCCTGGCCCGCGAGCTCGGCATGACGACCTTCGTCAAGCTGGAAGTGATCGGCGACAAAGTCACGCTGCATCCCGACGGCGAAGAGACGCTCAAAGCCGCGCGGGAACTGGTCGCGGACGGATTCACCGTGCTGCCGTACGCCAGCGACGATGTGGTGTTGGCGCAGAAGCTCGAGCAGGCGGGCTGCGCCGCGGTGATGCCGCTGGGCGCGCCGATTGGATCGGGACTGGGACCGCGCAATTTGTATAACATTGCGATACTGCGCGAGCGCGTGCGTTGTCCGCTCATCGTCGATGCGGGCGTGGGTACAGCGTCCGACGCGGCCGTGGTGATGGAGCTCGGCGTCGACGGCGTACTCGTCAACACCGCGATTGCCGCCGCGAAGGATCCGGTGCGCATGGCCCGGGCGATGCGACTCTCCGTCGAGGCAGGACGCGAAGCGTTTCTGGCTGGACGGATGGAGAAGCGGCTCTACGCGAACGCGTCATCGCCGCTCGGCGGGTTGATTGGGTGACCTTCCTCGCCTCGCGCTGATCACTGATCGGAGGGTTTGCTCAAGTCTGCCCGACACCATCTCGGCCGCGCTGGACGCGGTTCCGCCGCGCTCTTGTCTGGTCATTCTGCGCGAAAAAGATCTGCTCGGCCGCGTGCTCTTCGCACTGGCGGAACGTTTGCGACGTATCACGGAAGGCCGCGCGCTGCTTTCGGTTAACGGTCGCCTCGACATCGCCCTGGCCGTCGACGCAGACGGCGTTCATCTCGGCAACGACGCACCGTCGCTCGCCGACGTGAAGCAACGAGCGCCGGCTTCGATGTGTTTTGGAACGTCCGCGCACACACACGATGAGCTCGGCGCCGCAGCGCGAAGCGGCGCCGACTATGCGCTCCTCTCGCCGATCGGTGACGTTCCCAACAAAGGTTCAGCGCTAGGTTTCGAATCGCTACGGACCGCATCGCGCGCCGGTCTTCCCATCTTTGCGCTCGGCGGAATGGCTGCTGGCAACGCGCGGGCCGCTCGCGACGCAGGTGCCTATGGCGTAGCGGTGATTCGTGCCGTCTTTGCCGCGGTCGATCCTGCCGCGGCCTGCGCTGCGCTGTATGCCGCCACCTATCGTTTGTAATACGTCGTCATTTTTGGGCACCGCGAAGACTCGCGCCATACTTCTTAGCGTGCGTGGTCTCGCTTTCGCCCTGCTCTTTCTCTTGGCACGGGCGGCGCGCGCCGACGACACGCACTACCAAGACTACGCGCTGGGTGGCCGCGCGTCGGGCATCGGGGGCGCTTACGGCGCCATTGCCGACGATCCCAGCGGCCTCTTCTACAATCCCGCTGGTATCGTCGACACGCATCGCACCACGGTCGACGTGGAAACTTCGCTCTACGGCGTGGAGCTGAACTGGCGGCAGCGCACGCCCTTTCCGCTTCGCGAGCTGCGCCAATTTTCACCGGCCGATCTGAACGTCATTCCCGGTGATGCCGGGGCGATTTACGGCCTGGGCTCGCGCACACTTCAAGGCGCGCCGTTGGCTTGGGGGTTTGATTTTTCAGTACCGAGCTACCACGCGCTGACCGTGCATCAGACCTCGGTCGATGCGCAGCAGAATTCGGTCTGGTTCGATCGCTCCGCGCTGGATCGCACCTTCGCGGCGGCGCTCGGACTCGCCATGCGGACCAGCACGCTGGTGTCGTTCGGCGTCAGCGCGGTGGCCTCGGTACGCAGCTTTCAGCAGGAAGAACGCATCACTGTTCGGGGCAGTAAGACATTCGAATACACCACGGACGCGGTGCAATTCGAGAACGTGCAGGCCTACTTGATCGCGGGCGCCAAGGTTGCGTGGGAGACGTGGCTTTTCGGCGCCACGCTCGGATCGCCGACCGTGAAGTTGCACGAAACTGGCACCATAGACATCGTTCGCGTGCAGGATGGAAGCAGGTTTCAGCGGTTTCCAACACCCGCATCCGTGCACTCGGACACCCCGCAGCCGCTGTTTCTTCGACTGGCCACTGCCTACTTTCGCCCCAAGTCGTGGACCGTGTCCGCGCAGGCCACGCTTCATTTGCCGGTCAACTACAATCGACTCGCAGTCGACGCGCCGGACGCGGAATCGGCGACGCTGTTGCAGCAAACGATCGCCGTCAGCGGCGAAGTGCGACGCCGAATGGTCGTCGATTTCAATGCCGGTATGGATGTTCTTCTTACCCAGCGTTACGCATGTTCGTTTGGCGCGTTCACCGATTTCTCCTCGGCGCCAGCGCTGGAAACCGTGGCCGGTAGCGATCGGCTAACGGACGGGTCGTCGCGCTTGCCACATGTGAATCTGTTCGGCGTTACCGCTTCAGGCGGTCTTCTCGGGCCCAACTCGCTGACCCGTTTCGGGCTGTCGGTGAGCTATGGGCGCGGTGAAGATGCCGTGCCGGGACCGATCGAAGGAAGCCGTCGCGCGGACCGTCGTGTCGAGGTGAATCAGCTGTTCGGCTACTTCTTCCTCTCAAGCACGTTTCGCTATTAGCAGCACAACGCGATCCAAAACCCGATCCGCCAGCACGCGCTTTTTCACGCGCGAAATCTCCTCGGCGCCACCCCCTTGGTCGAGAATGGTCGCCGCATTTTCCTCGGTGCCAAATCCAGCGTCGTTGCGTGAAACGTCGTTGGCCACGATGAGATCCATGCGCTTGCGCGAAAGTTTTTCCTTCGCCCGCTCGATCACGCGCTCCGTTTCCGCCGCGAAACCAACGACGATCGGCCGCGATGGAGTGCGCTCCCACTCGGCCGCGAGCGTGAGGAGAATGTCCTCGGTGCGCACCAGGGAGACCGTTTCGGCGCCGGGCTTCTTCGAAACCTTGTGCGTCGCTCTTTTTTCGGCTCGCTGATCCGCGACGGCTGCGGCCATCACCAACACATGCGCCCCCGCTGCTTCACGGCGCGTCACCGCGAGCATCTCTTCGGCGGTCACCACGCGAACGACGCGCGCATGAGGCGGATCGGTCAACGCCACCGGTCCCGAAATCAGAACCACTTCCGCACCGCGATCGCACGCCGCTTCCGCAATTGCAAAACCCATTTTTCCACTCGACGGATTCGAAAGAAATCGCACCGGGTCGAGGTGCTCGCGCGTTGGCCCAGCGGTGATCACGACTTTTTTCCCGGTGAGATCACGCGGCCCCAGCGCAGCACGCACGGCGGCGAGGATCTCTTCCGGTTCCGCAAGCCGCCCCATACCGACGTGGCCGGCCTCCGCCATCTCGCCCGCATTCGGCCCGACGAATCGTGCCCCGCGCTCCCGAAGCACGCGCACGTTTTCTTGCACCGCGGCGTGCGCCCACATCCGCTCGTTCATCGCCGGTGCAAAAAGCACGGGACCGCGCGCCGCGAGCAGCGCCGCGAGGACGACATCATCGGCAAGCCCGAGCCGCGCCGCGCCAAGAAGGTGCGCGGTCGCCGGTGCGACGACGATCAAATCGGCCGCATCCGCTTGCGCGATGTGACCTGCTGTTAGCTCCTGCTGCGAATGAAAAAGATCGCTGGAGACCGCCGCGCCCGTGAGTGCTTGAAACGTGAGTGGCGAAACGAAACGCACCGCCGAACGTGTCATCGCCACGCGAACGCGCGCGCCGGCCTTCACGAGAAGCCGCGCCACTTCGCAGGCTTTGTACGCGGCAATGCTGCCGCTGACGCACAAGAGAATCGCGCGGCCCTTGAGCCCATCGGCGGTCATCGATTTCACGCCCTCGATGATACCATTCGCTCATGGGGGATTTCGAGGACGTGCCGTCGATCGCGGGCTTTGTGCACGAGCGGAAAAACGCATTGGCCGTGCTGCTTGGTTTCGCACAATTGGCGCGGTTACAACTCGAACGCGGCGACACCGAGGCAGCGCTCAAACACTTGGCCACGCTCGAAGAAGAAATTCGGCGCGCGTCCCACAAGCTGCAACGCTACCTCGGCGGAACGTCGGCATTCGCGCGAACGTCTTGCGATCTGGCGGCCATCGCCGCGCATTCGATCGCGCTCGTGTGGCCACGCGCGCAGGAACGCGGCATTGAAATCGAGTTGCGAGCAACGCCCCTCTTCGTGAATGGCGATCCCGCTGCGCTCGAGCAGGTTTTTTTGAATTTGCTACTCAACGGCATCGCCTTCGCGCGAACAGGCCTGCTGATTCAGCTTTCCGCAAGTCCACTTGGCATCGAAGCGCGCATCAGCGACGACGGCCCTGGCGTAACGCCACAAATCGCCGCGCAGCTTTTCACGCCGCTCGTTACATCGCGCGAAGGTGGCAGCGGGCTCGGACTTTTTCTCTCACGACAAATCGCGCGCGCGCACGGCGGCGAACTTTCGCTGGACCACGCGACGCCGGGAACGATGTTCCTGCTACGACTTCCAGCCTTAACGAAGTAGCCACTCCACATGCCGCGCGTGCCCATCCGCGATTGCGATCAGCCGATCTTCGCCGTTGGGCCACAACGTAAGCCGCACTTCCATTCCGCGCACCATGCGGCCTTCCGTCAACACCGGCTCCATCCGCAACCAGGCCAGCGGCGCGGTCGTTGATTTCCCCGCGTTCGTGAGGAGCGTCACCACGCGCGCACGCTCGTCCGGCGGCAGGTACTGCATCACCACCGAATGAAAGATGACGGTGGCGACGTCGTTGCGTCGTGCCGCCAAGTGCGCCTCGAGAAACGCGGCCGCGCCAGATTTTTCGACAGGGGCTGGGACAGTCGCCGCCAGCGCGCAAGCGGCGCGCAGCTTCACCAAACGATCGATCTGATCGGCCCAGACGTACGACGCGAGCGTCAACCGATCTTCCTCACGCGATGGATCAAGCGGCGCTGGATCGCACCCGACGCGCGCCACGACTCTTACCTGCACCGAGAACGGCGGCGTGCCTTCCCACAACTTGACAAAATGAACAGACGACGGCGCTCCCCAGGTCGCGTCCGGCGTTTCGTAACGGTAGTGATCCCAGCGCAAGTTGAGTCCCGCGCTGGCACCGAGCTCCACGAGCGACAGCGGCAATTTCGTTGCACGCGCCACCTCGAGAAACCCGCCGATGAGGGCCGCCGATCGCCCTACTTCGTTTGTCTGCACCGGACGCAGCACGAGCGCACGCAGCGCATCGCGCTTGGCCACGAGCACCTCGCGAAACGCCGGCCAGGCCTGGGTGGGATCGCCGTCCCCGCCCACCGAGGGATAGAACCGCGCCATCTCCGGCACTTCACCCGAGAGCACCAACCGATGCATGCCGCCCATCAGTCGAAGCGCCAACGCAGAATCGGACGGATCGACTTCGCGCCCTTGCAGCACCTCCCACGCCGGGCCGTGCGCGATCACATCGTTCGCGGCCGTCTCGAGGAGTGTGTCATACAAACGTGATCGAAGCGATCGACACCAGCTGGCCTGCTCGCGCAGACGCGCGGCGATGGTTTCTTCGGCGGTCATAGGTAGCGCTCGATCTGTTTGAAGAGATCCAACCGATCGACGATGTCGGTGAGGTAGTCCAAACGATCGGTCGGTAGTTCGATCACCGGCGACAAGTCGTAGCGGGCGCGCCAGTCGTCGTAGAGCTTGTTGAGGCCGCTCAAGTAACTCGTGGGTATGGCCGCTTCCATGGCGCGACCGCGGCCGGCGATCCGTTTCCTCAATGTGCGTACGGGACACTTCAAAAAGATCATCAAGTCCGGGGGCGCGAGTGCGCGGCAGACCGATTCGTAGAGCTCGCGGTAGGTGCGGTAGTCGCGCGTGTCGATGAAACCTTGATCGTGCAGGTTGCGCGCGAAGATCTCCGCGTCCTCGTAAATCGTGCGGTCCTGCACCACCGTGGATGCCGCGTCCATCAGCGTGCGATGCAAACGGAACTTGTGCGACAGAAAATAGATTTGCGATCGAAACGCCCACACCTTCATGTCGGCGTAGAAATCTTGCAGGTAGGGATTGGTGTCGTTGGGTTCGAAAAACGGCGTGAGGCCATACTTCTTGCAGAGAAAGTGGACCAGCTCCGTCTTGCCCGCGCCGATGTTTCCCGCCACCGCGACAAAACGTTTTTGCACGCCGCCGCTTCTACCAAAGAGTGCCGCGCGCTGCTATGGTTCGCCACCTTTCGAGGCAACCATGCATCGCCTGTTTTTTGTCGCTGTGCTCTGCGCCTTGGCCGCTTGCCAAGATTCCGCCGCGGTTTACGTCGCACGCGGAAACGTGCTCACCAACACGGGGCATCTCACCGAAGCGCTGGAAGCTTACCGTGGCGCGGTGGCGGTGAATCCGCATGCGGGTGGCGCCTGGGAGCGGCTCGGCGACGTGCTCACCGATCTCGGACGTCGCGGCGAAGCCAAAGACGCCTATGCGCAAGCGGTTGCCGCCGAACCGCGCCATGTTTCACTGCGCCAATCCTACGCGCGAGCGTTGGTGGCGGCCGGCAACATCGCGGGTGCGCGCGAACAGCTCACTGCTGCTCTGGACGTCGCACCCACGAATCTTTTCGCGCGTCTCTCGCGTGGACAATTGGAAAACCAGGCGGGTGATCGCAAAGCCGCGCTGGCCGATTTTGAATTTGCTGTTCACGCTGACGGAAAATCGATTCCCGCACTCTACGAATTCGGACTCGCGCTACTCGCCGATGGGCAACTCGAGCCCGCGGAGCGAACCTTCGATCGGATTCTCGAGTTACAACCATCCTCTCCCTCGGGTTGGTACGGACGTGCGCGACTCAAACTGGCGCAAGGCGATCGCAGCGGCGCTGCCACCGCGGCCATCGAATCGGCGCGGCGCATTGCGGCCGATGCTGTTCAAACGATCGAGGTGCAGGAGGCTGGGCGTGCGGTGCGTTCCGAGGATCTCGAGGCCAAAGCCAAGGCGCTCACCGCGCGTTCGATCGATCGCTTGGCCCACGACGCGGGCCTGGCGCTGATTCAAAGCGATCCCGGTTTTCGCAGCGCGGTTGGACTTCCACCGCTGGCCGCGCGGTGACAGGCGTTGCCGAAAAGGGCGGCCGACTTCGTTACTGGCTGCTCCTTCCAATCGCGGTTACGCTCACGGTTCTCTGCGCTACCTTTCTGCTGTTCACCCAACTTCTCTTGGTGGTTCTCGCGCTCGGCAACCAGTGGCCGAGCCGGCGATTCGCGCTGACGGTGGCGCGTTTTTGGGCGCGCAGCATCCTCTCGGTTTCCGGCGTTCGCGTCGAAGTGATCGGCGACGGACATGTGGGACGTCCGGTGATTTTCGCGTCGAATCACCAGGGCGTTTACGACATCTTCGCGATGTTCGTGGCCGTCCCCGAATTCTTCACCTTCATTGCCAAGCGCGAGCTCTTTTACGTTCCCTTTTTAGGCTGGCACTTGTGGCTCGCCGGTTATGTGCTCGTCGATCGCGCGCGCCACGCCGATGCGTTGCGCAGCCTCGAGCGTGCCGGCGAAAAAATTCGCAGCGGGCAGAGCATCGTCGTTTTTCCCGAGGGCACGCGCTCGAAGGATGGCTCGGTGTTGCCGTTCAAAAAAGGCTCGTTTCAGTTGGCCCTCACCGCGCAAGTTCCGATCGTTCCGGTGGCTATCGAAGGCTCGCAGTGGGTCATGCGTAAACACGAGCTCAAGATTTACCCGGGAACGATTCGCGTGGCCTTCGGGAAACCGATCGAGCCCAGCGCCACGCGCGATCGTGACGCACTCATGCGTGAAACGCGCGATCAGGTGGTCGCGCTTCACCGTTCGCTTCTCTCTTAGAGGGCTCCTCATGGCCAAGCACGTTCCGGCTTCGGTTGTCGCGCTGGCGCTCGCTGCCTGCGCGCATGCGCCGCTGGTCGATCATCGCGCCGAAGGGCAGGCACTCTTCGCGCACGGTTCTTACGAGGCCGCGTCGGAAGCGCTGAGCACTGCGCTGGCGCAGGATCCGCACGATCTCGCCGCGCTGCGCACGTTGATTGAGAGCGAAAAAAAGCGTGGGACGCTGGCGTCGTTCTTGATAAAATCGCAAGTCGATGCCGAGGCCGATCCGGACAATGCCTACGCGCAAGAGGCGCTAGGCTTGACGCTGTTTGCGATCGGCGATGATCTTCCCTCGGCGCGCGCGGCGTTGAAACGCGCTGTCGAGTTGGCGCCAGACGTTGCGGACTTTCACTATCGATTCGGTGTCGCGCTCTACCAGGCCGACCGTTTCGCGGAGGCCCGTGTACCACTCGGACGCGCTGCACTTCTCGCGCCGAACGTCGTTCGCTATCGCATCCCGCTCGCGCTGTGTGCTGATCGCCTGGGGGATGCGCCGACCGCGCGCGCCGCGCTCGCGGCGATCACGCACCTTGCCCCGACGCCCGAAGAGTTGGCGCTAGCGCGCGAAGCCGATCGCCATCTGGTCGATCCCTTTCGCGACTTCGCCAAGTTGGCACCGGGCGCGGAGCCACAAGTGCAGCAAGGGCTAGCGTGGCTCACACGCGATGCGCCGACGCAAGCGATCGATATTTTCGGCGCGGTGCTTCTGAAGTTTCCCAAATTAGGAATGGTGCATGCGCTGCTCGGACTCGCTTACGCGCGTCTCGACGAGGCCGGTCGCGCGGTGAGCGAACTCTTGCGCGCGCAGGAGCTGACCCCCGATGCGCCACAGCCCTACCTCTATTTGGGCGATCTCTATTTTCAGAAAGATCGCGCGGAGCAGGCGCGCGAGCAGTACCAGCACGTCGTTGAGCGCGACCCACTCGATATTCCGGCGCGGCGACGGTTGGGCGAGCTCGCCGCGGCGCGCGGTGATTGGCCGGGCGCGATCGCGGTGCTCGAGATCGTTCGCACGCTCTCCCCCGAGGATGTCGATGCGCGCCTTTTGCTCGCGGGCGCCTACGACAAACAAGGCAACGTTCAGGCGGTGGAGACGGAGCTGGTTTCGCTCTCGCAACGCGCGCCGAACAATGCGCAGGCGCGGCTACGCTTGGGGACGTTCTACGCCAAGCAGTCCGCGAAAGCTTCGCCACCCGCCGAGAAACAACGGCTGGCGCAGGCCGCGCAAAAAGCGTTGCAGGAAACCTTGCAGCTCGAGCCAGAGAATGCTGAAGCCGCGCAGATGCTGGCCGCGATCAAGAACTAGCGGATCGATTCCACGTATCGACAGACTTGTGACGAGTCGAGAGCCGCTCACGTCAACGTCAGCGCTGCGCTCACGTTAACGTCCGCTGATACGTAATTTAGGAATCGATCCACTAGCGAACGACAAGCAGCGCAGTGCCTGCCCAATCGATCGGCCCGCGCGAGGCCTCTGCGCGAAGCCGCTTCCAACTCTGCTGAAGGAGCCGCGCCACCGCTTCGCGCGAACTTTCATCGGGAGCCAGATCGAGCGCACGGAACAGTGGGGCCTCTGTCCGCGCCACGATCGCTTCGGCCTGCTCGCGCGAAAGTGCGACCGGCGCGCGCGCATCTGCCGCCGCCATCGAAAGTAAAATTCCACCGAGTGCCAATGACTGCGGCGCGCGCTCAAGCTCCGCGGCAAAGCTTGCAATTCGCTCGGGCGCCAGGCCCATGGCGTCCGCGAAACGCGCCAGCGATCGTGCCTCCGCCAATGCCGCTTGGGCTTGGGCGACCTGCTTGGGATGGGCGATGGGTAGATCACCCAAGCGCGGACGCCGCCTGCGCAAGCTACTCAGGATCGTGTCCAGCGGGGCATCCAAGATCGGTCGCTGCGATCCGGGCGCGGCGAGCATTTTAGAAATGTCATCGGCGGCGCGCTGGAGCGCTCGGCCCGGCGCGACACCACTCTGGAAAATCCGCTGCACCGGCATCTCGATCAGGATCTCTGCGGCCCGCGCTGGATCGCCGCCCGACAGCGTCCAGAGCCCGAGCGAGAGTGTAGCGCGAGCTTCCGACAGCGCCTCGCGCGCAACAGCAACGTCCGCAGCGTCGATCAGTTCCGCCACCATCACCGCGTTTCCGGCGTAAGCGATTTTTTTCTCGACCTCGTCGAGCGCTTCGACGGGAATGCGCTCGGCGGCGGCCTCGAGGAGATCGCGATCCGGTTGCAGCGCCAGCGCCATCGAGGGTGTTGCCATCGGCGCCGCGTTCTTCTCCGGCGCAAAAAAACGCTGCGCCTCTTCCAACGACGGAACGCCGAGATCGCGCAACCGCCCCGTTCTCCACTGGTACGAAACTTCGGCCAATTCGCCGGTTGTTTCCACACGCACGTTCGACAAGAGCTGCGCCGTTGCAATCGGCGCTTCGGCGTAGAGATCTTCCAGGAGGCGGCGCACCACGTCGGGCTCGTCACCCTCCCCGAGAAATTCCACGAGGCACCAGCCGTCGGGCGTCGGCCAGCTGGCACCGGCGACGTCTGGCGCGGCGCCTTCGCCGAGATCGTGCACGAGAATGGTGGACTGCAACACCAACACGAGCAGCTCGGGATCGAGCGCGGTCACCTTGCGCCGATAGCGTCCCAACCCGTTGAGCCCCGCGCCAAGCCGCGCCGCGGAAAGCCACTTCAAAACCTGTTGCGGCCGCGGCATGTCGCGCCGCCAGCAGTCGAAATCGATGAACGCTTTGAACTGCTCCGCGGAGGCCAGCGCCACCAACTCGGCCGCATCGCCAAGACCTATCTCGTGAATGGCGAAGAGAAGCTCCTCCGGCGGCAGTGCTCGAACCAGTGCGCCCGGATTGGGCTGACTTAACAAAAGCTCAAGTTTAGCGTGACCGTTCGCTCGCGCGAGCTGAGCCCGCAAGGCAAGCGTCGCGGATTTTTGAATCAACGACCGACCTAAGCGGCCTTGACGATTTTGCCGGCCTTGAGGCAGCGCGCGCAAACGCGCAGGCGCAGGGTTGTTCCATCCACATTCGCCCGCACGCGGCGCAGGTTGGGAAAGCTCTTCGTCTTGGTCTTGTTGTTGGCATGGCTAACCCGGTTGCCGGTAAGCGAGCCTTTGCCACACGTGTCGCATTTCCAAGCCATGGTGAGTCCTTTTCTAAAGCGAGCCGGCCTAACTAGCTAATTAGGGGGGGAAAGTCAAACGCTACCCTTGAGCCAAAATCTGCTGCTTGCGCGTTAGCGGCCCAATCCCAGCCGCCGCCGCAACGCCAGCCAAGAGCTCTCCCGTTAACCCGAATCCAGGAAAAACCTGCGGACCGCAAAGCACGGCATTCTTGAACGGCAACAATTCGCGCAAGCCGCCAATACCCAGCGCGGACTCGGTGGGATCGTACCGCTCGCCGCAAGCCCGCGGCGGTTCTTCGGCGATGACATGACGACGGTAAAACGGGACAGCCTCCTCCAGCGCGATGGCGGCCACGCGCATGAACGCCGCTAGGTCGGGATCCCCGAGGCCGTCGAGTTGGGAGATGCCGCGCACCAGGAGGCGCGTCTGATCGCCGCCCGGCGCGCTCTCGATGAGCACCGACGCACCATCGAGCTGCACCAGCGCCGCCTGGCCCAGCGGCAGCGGAACCGAGCGCGTGGCGAGCGTGAGTGACCAGGTGCATTCGCGCGCCGTGGGCCGCAGCGCGGAAAGCGACGGAAGAAAACCCCGGACACGACGGCCGAGCGGCGCCAAGAGACGCGCTAGCGGTGCGGACTCCAGTCCCACCACGACCGCGGCTGCGCCGACTTCGGTCCCGCCAGAGAGAAGAAGTCCATCGACGCGACTTCCGGAATGGACGAGTTGCTCCACCGGCGCCGAGACGTTTTCGACCTGTGCGCCAAGCTCCACGGCGCGTTTGCGCAGGAGCGTCGCTAGGCCGGCTTCGCCACCGGAGAGCCGTCCCGGATTCATCAACAGCGGAACGGCGCTCACTGTGCGTGCGAGCGGTGTGCGCGGCGCTCCCGTCAGACGCGAAGCCAGCGGTGCCAACGCGTCGAGTCCAGTGTGTAGGCGCGCAGGAAGTGTGTAGGCGCGTTCGGCGATGTCCAAACCGAGCCGAAGTTTTTTTAGACTTCGACGCTCAAAAAAACCCAGCGGCGGGAGTGGGGGTGGAATCGCGAAAACCGCTGCGGCGCGCTCGAATGCGGCGTCCAGTCCCGCGAGATTTTCCGCGGCGAATGTTCCCTGCTCACCGAACGCACGCGCCAGCTCCGCGCCATCGTAGCCAACCATCCGCTCGCCTTCGAACAACAACCGGAACGGTCCAACGCTGGTCCAGGCCCGTGAAAATTCATTGTGCAGATGCAGCTCTTCGCCGACGGCCTGGGCGACGCCGCCGCGAAGCGAAACGGTAATCTCCGGAACGCCAACGGGGCCTTCCTTGGGCGGTGCCTTCTCCAACGCGAAAAGAACGCGGTTGCCGCGCCGCTGCAAAAGCGCGCCGGCCGCCGCCGCGCCGACGCCAGCGCCCACGACCACCACGTCGAAAGATCGCTTCGGCACTACGCGATCTCGTCTTCGCCAAAGGCGCGGACGCCGGCGTGCAACAGCGCGGTCGCCGCTACACCCTGCCCGGCCACGCGCTGCCAATCGCGGTTGGTCTGACGCGTTCCGCACGAAGGAGAATTCTGTTTCAGGAGCGCCGTACGGCAACCGAATCGTTGCGCGGCTTCGACCGCAAGAGCGGCGCCCATCTCGAATGCTGCGGTGACGCGCGATCCTTCGCCATTCACCACACCAGCGTGATCCAATGTTGCGGCCTGACGCGGCGCAGAGAGTCCGCCCGCCATCTCGGGGCAGATCGGCACAATCGATCGATGGGCTAGAAGTTTGAGCACCGCCGGATTCCGTCGGTCCGCCGCGTCATGACGGCAAGCGAATCCGAGAAGACAGGCGCTCACCAACACCGGCTGATCGTTTGTCATACGTTGCTGATCGTTTGTCACACAGGCATTCATGGCACGGATGGACACCAAAGCGCGGCCTCTTCAGCGGGCCAATGCGCGCCGTCGAGAATCGCGCGGCGGCCTTCGATACGGACGCGGCCTTCGGCGACCAGACGAATCGCCTCCGGGTAGAGCCGGTGTTCGAGTACACGCAGCCGCATCGAGAGTTGTTCTTCGGTGTCGCTCGGCAGCACCGGAACAACGGCTTGCAGCAAGATGGGCCCGGTGTCGGTGCCGCTGTCGACGAGGTGCACCGTGACGCCGGCGAATCGCGCGCCGCCCTCCAGCGCCTGGCGTTGGGCGTGAAGGCCGGGCCAGGACGGAAGCAGCGCTGGATGGATGTTTAATATCTTATTTTTAAAATGTTCGATCAACAATGGCGACAAGAGCCGCAGGAAGCCCGCCAAGCAGACGATCTCCACCTGATGCAGCTCGAGCGCGGCCAAAACCGCGGTGTCGAACGCCGCGCGCGAAGCGAATTCGCGATGATCGATGGTTACCACCGGAACGCCGGATTTGAGCGCGCGTTCCTTGGCTGGCGCGGCGGGAACGTTGACCACCACCACCGCAACTTGTGCCGGAATCGTTCCCGCCGCGCAGGCGTCGAGAATCGCCTGCAGGTTGGTTCCGCTTCCGCTGGCGAGAACACCGATTCGCGTCATGCGGCGCTCATGTGATGAAAACCTCGGGCTCCGCATCGGGCGTTCCGAGCTCGATCGATCCGACTTGCCACGCCGCCACGCTGCTCTGCTGCAGCGACGCAACCGCTTTGGCGACATCGTTCTGCGGCACCACCGCGACCATTCCGAGCCCCATGTTGAAGGTGCGGTACATCTCGTCGCGTGTCACCGGTCCGAGGCGTTCGATGAGATCGAAGATTGCCGGACGCGACCATTCCGATTCGTGAAGCACCGCGCGCGTTCCCGGCGGAAGCACGCGTGGCAAATTGCCGGGCAGGCCGCTTCCCGTAATGTGCGCCACGGCGCGCAAATCGACGGCGGCAGCAAGCGCGCGCACATCGCGAACGTAAATGCGTGTCGGTGTCAGCAGCTCGTCGGCGAGCGTTCGCGAGAGTCCGGCCGGCACCGCGTCAAGCGGCAGCGCGGCTTTCTCCAAGAGCACGCGCCGCGCCAGTGCGTAGCCGTTGGAATGCAGACCGGTCGAAGCGAGGCCGATCAGCGCATCACCGGGCCGCACGCGACTGCCATCGATGATCGCGGATCGCTCCACGACACCGACGCAAAAGCCCGCCAAATCGTATTCGCTCCCTTGATAAAATCCGGGCAGCTCCGCGGTCTCGCCGCCGAGCAGCGTGCAACCGGCCAGCTCGCAGCCGCGCGCAATTCCCGTGATCACATCAGCGGCGCGTCGCGTGTCGAGTTGGCTCGTCGCAAAGTAATCGAGAAAAAAAAGGGGCTCGGCGCCGCTGACCACGATGTCGTTAGCGCACATCGCCACGAGGTCCTCACCGATGGTGGTGTGGCGATCGGCGAGGAATGCCACCTTGAGCTTGGTCCCGACGCCGTCGGTACCGGAGACCAGCACCGGCTCCTTGTATTTTCCCGGCGTCAGCGCGAAGAGCCCGCCAAATCCGCCGATGCCCGCGAGGACTTCTGGACGCAACGTGCGCGCCGCCGCGGGTTTGATGCGCTCGACCAGCGCATCGCCCGCTTCGACATCCACGCCCGCCTGACGGTAGGTGAGTGCCATGGCGGCAGAAGGTAATCGATCGCCGCCTGGTGAGGCTAGCGACTACTCCTCCGTTTTCTTTCGCCGATCGAATTCGTAACCGACTTCGAGCGAAACGTTGCCGCCGTAGCTGTTGACGAACGTGCCCACCACCCGATCGATGGTGTAGGTCCGGTAGAGGCCGACGTTGAGGAAAAGAATCGGCAAGAGGTGCAACCGAATTTGCGAGTAGAGCGTGGTGCGGTTGTCGACCGCGGTCAGGTTTTGCCAATCAAATGCGCGGCGCGAGATCGTGAAGAAAAATTGGAAGAAGGAATAGACGGGGTACTCGATGTGGACCGTCATGTTGCGGAGCACGCGCGTCGGATCCAATGAACCTACGCCGATCAACGTCGACATCGCGTCTTCGTAGGCAATCGTTGTCGAGAACCCGCCGCCCATCGAATAGGAGAGCTCGGCAGCCATCTGCGCAAAACGCGCTTTCGGATCGCCGTTCATGATGAAGGCGAGCTTCGTCGGCGACAGGCCCGATTTGGCTTGAATCACTTGGTACTTCTCGATTTCGTAGAGCGTGTCGAAGTAGCCCGGGAGATATTGCCCGTCGAAGGAGCGGACCTCGAGCACCGCGCGCAGCGCATGGACCGTCTCTTCGCCGAAGTTGAATCGTCCCAAGAGCCCCAACGTCGCGCCGCCGCCGGCGCCGCTGATGGTCGAAAAATCCGCGTAGGGTTTGAGGTCGACGCGATCGCTTCGGTAGAGCTTGAACTCCACATCGGTACCGACGATCCGCGTGGACTGCGCGACGTCGACGCGCAACGTATCGTTGGGTTGAATAATCGGATCGCCGGTGCCATCGACCTTCAACGTCCGCGGCGCCGCGAGATCCGCCGCATACGTCACGCCGAGCGACAAATCGCGCAGGTAGAGCGAGTCGCTGCCGCCAAATGGACGCACGAAGATCAAGCCCGCGAGAAGCGGCGGTTGAAAGACGGCGGAGCCCTTCGCATTCGAGGGGAAATGGCCGTCTTGGAGGTCTTTCGCGTCGTACGCCAGCGTGAACGGCACGATGTCGCGCGTGAAGAACTGAAAACCAAAATAGCGATTGTAGGCATCCACCTCGGCGCCGACGTGCGTGTCGTTGATGTTGGTGTTGCCGAAATAACGCCGCACGATCGTGCCGTGGCCGATTGTCGCCGGCGAGAACTGCGAGATGTTTAGGAAGAAGTGGTCCTCCTTGCGACCGTAGGTGATGTAGTTCACCACGCGCGCGTAGCTGGCCGGCGTTGGCCAATCCTCTTGGCGGAGCGTGTAGACGGCCGGTTTGGCGGAAATTCCTCCGGGATAAGCGCGGAAGTTGAGCGGTGCGCTCACGCCGATGGCCAGCTGATCGAAGTTCAGATCGAGTTGCGGCTCCACGTGCGCGAAGAGACCATTTTGCGTGTCGTCCTTGTTCGGGCGAATGATGCTCATGAGATCGCTGCCGAAGAGCTGTGGACCGATGGCGATTCCGAAGCGGGAATCTTTGAGCAAGAGCTTCGTGGAGCCAAGGTTGGAGAGCTCACCCTTCAAGAACGGTCGATGCCCCTTGGGGACGCAGCCAAGTGCGCCATGCTCGTTGATCACGAGCGCGTCGTTCTCTTTCAGTGCGTGCTCACCCTCGGGGCATTTGCCGCCAGCCACCCAGTGAAAACCGGAAACGGCCTCCGCTGATTCGCGCGGTGATCCAGCGTTCTCGAGCGACGGCTCCTTGGCTTGCGCAGCGATCGGTGCAGCGGCCTCGGTGGAGGGAGGAGGTGTGGGCGTAGGCTCAGCAACAGCGGCCGGTGGCGCTGCAACGGGCGCTGCTTCTATCGCGGGAGCTGGCGCTGCGGACGGTGCTGCTTCGGCTGCTGGTGTGGGCGCTGGCGGATGCTCGGGCGCCGGAGCCGTCGCTGCCGGAGCGGCGTCAATGCAGTGCCCATTCGCATCGACCATGGCATCGGGAGGACACGCCGCTTGCGCTTCTACGACGCAGCTTCCACTGGCGTCTCGTGAAGTGCCGGCTGGACAATCCGAGGTCTGCGCCGCGGCGGAAAAAGGGGCGAGCAGAGCGAACAGGATCGCGGACTTCGTGGCGTAGGGCACAACTCCTCCTTGATGCTAGTGAACGTCTAAAAAACTGGCGCGGCGAGCGCAGGCAAGACAAGCGTCGATTTCGGTTTCGGAGAGCATTCCCTGCTCCTGCACCAGCGCGACCTCGCGCTTCATGCTGGTGTTGAGCAGACACGGTCCATCAGTGTTGATCGTGAACTGCACGCCCGCCCCTAGAAAACGGCGCAGGTGACCTGAAAGCTCGTCGAGATTTTCCACGGCGTGCGTGTGCAGATTCGACGTGGGACAAATTTCCAGAACGGTGCCCGTCTCTGCGAGCAGCTCCATCGCCCGCGGATCGGTGGACGCGCGGATGCCGTGGCCAAGACGTTCGGGCTTGAGTTCCTGCACCACCGCAATCACACCAGCCGGGCCGGTTTCCGCGGTTTCTCCGGTGTGCACGGTGGTCTTGAGCCCGCTCGCGCGTGCGCGCTCGTAAAGCGCGCGATATTTTTTTAGCTCCGCGGGATGGAGTTCCAGCGCATTTTTTTCGGAGCCCGCCAAGTCGATGCCCACCACACCGCGCCGCAGGTAGCGAATAGCCTTTTCCACGATGATGGCGTTGGTGGGGGCGTCGTATTCGCGTGCCAAGCAGAAGATGAGCCCCGCGCGCACGCCGTATTCCAGCATCGCGCGGTCCATTCCACGCAGCGCCGCGTGAATGATGTGATCGAGATCGCGCTCACCGCCGAGATTGCGGCGCATCGGATTAAACCGCAGCTCGATCTGCGTCACGCGTGCGCGCCGATATTCGCGGCCGATGATTTCGTACACGCTGCGCTCGACCGCCATCGGCGACGACTGAATGCGCTCCGTTAGCGTGTGCAGAATTTTGATATAGTCGTCGAGCGAGCGAACGCGATCGGGGCCCGCGGTCACGGCGTCGACGAACTCCCAATAGTCGCTCACCGGCAGCTTGAATCCCTGCTCGTGCGCCAACGACCAGAGAATGTGTGGCGCCACGGCGGCACCGACGTGGATGTGCAGATCGATCAGCTCTTTCACCGGCGGCGTGGTCACAGTTTGACGCTCACACCCTCGCGCGCGGCGAAAACATCACCCGGAAATCCGCGGTCGCGCATGCGTGCCCGCGCGTCGCGTTCGATCGCAAAAACCTGTTCGTCGGTGCGCGACGGATCGTGATGAAAGAGCGCCAACCGCTGGCAGCGCGCGGCGATGGCGAGCTCGAGAACTTCCTCCACCAACGAATGTCCCCAACCACGCTTGGCCGGATAATCGGATGGAACGTACTGCGCGTCGTGAATGAGCAGATCCGTTTCGCGAACAAACGACGCGATCTCTTTGGGCGTCGTGATGTGTCCGTTGGGCGGATTGAGCTCGTCGTCGGTCATGTAGCAAACCGAACGCCCGCCCTCGGCGATTCGAATTCCCGAGGCGCCACCAGGATGGTTGAGCGGCAAGCGCGAGATGGTGGCCGGACCGATGCGAAATTTTTCGCGGCGCTCAATCTTTTGGTTGATCTTGCTCACCAAGGCGTCGGTCTTCATCGGGAACGTCGTTCCGTTGAATTGATCAAGCGGCGAGGACTGCTTTTTTCCGAGTGGCGCGGGCAACGGATAAAGGTCCAGCGCAAAGTCGGATAGAAAAATCGGTGCGTAAAAACGCAAGCCTTCGACGTGATCGAAATGGTGGTGCGTGACCAGAATCGACACGGCGCCGGGCGGCCGGCTGGCCACATGAAGGTTGCCCAGCGCTCGCACGCCGGTGCCGCAGTCGAGCACGATCTCCGTGCCGTCGGAGCAGGTGACTTGGACGCAAGAGGTGTTTCCGCCAATGGCGGAAGTCTCCGGGCCCGGCGTGGCAACGGATCCGCGCACACCCCAGAAGGTCACCCGCATCGGGGATCCGGAAGGTCGATCATTGATGTTGATTATCGGGCACTAGCCCGAGCTGGAGCAAATTTAAATTGCCGACGCTCCGGTCGCCGCCAACGTCGCCGCCGTTCCCGACGCAACTTGGTGCACGGCTTGCGCGGCAACTTCCGGATTCACCGGACCCTCGATGACCACGCGCGCGCCCAGCTCGTGCGCTTGTGCTTCGGACGACACATCAACGATGGCAACGGTTGGCACACCACGGAGCTTGGCAGCCTCGAAGACGCGCGGCCAATCCTCATCGCCGGTCAAGTCGCACAGCAGTCCCACCATGGTCAGGCGCAAAATCGCAGCTTCGGCCACAGCCGCGGATCCGAGCGGAAGCACCTCCAGACCTCGTCCGGCCAACGCCAACGCGTACGCTTCGCGCAACTTTCGATCACCACAAACCACCACGACCACCATCGCCGCCCGCCTTCCGCGAGAACGCCCAAGCGAACAAGTTAGGCACGAGCCCGTGGTTCGCCAAGGGTTGCGAGCGCGATGCTCAGTCTCCTGAGTCAATGATTTCTGCACTCATTCTTCCGGACGCCAAAGGCGGCCGCGGCGCGGAGTCGCGCCGAAGCTAAGGAGGGGTCCTAAGGCGAGCTTCGCTCGACGGGGAGGGGCGGCGAGCCCCTTCCAGACGGCTAGGCTCCTAAAATGACCGCCGCATTTATGCGGCGAACTTCTGACTTAAGGAGTCTAGCGCGCGGTGAGCGTGACGTCGCCTTCGGCGCCGAGCGCGCCTTCGACTTCGATTCGCACGGGCAGAAATTGTTCCGCGAGTTTGGCTTGCCGCAAAAGTTGCGCGGTGACTTCGGTGGTGGCGAAACGGCTGGCATGGTCGCTGGCGGCCAGCGCGAGCGGTGGGACTAGCTGGTCGGCCATGAAGGGATCGACCGCGCCGCGCCGCTCGAGAAAGGCGCCGAACTGTCCAACCGCTTGCTCGGCAAGCTTGTCGGCCCGCTCACCGGGCGCGGCCTGCGCGGTAAACGCTGCGCGTGAGTGCTCAAACGTGGCGACGATGGAGATGGCCGCCCCGCGCGCGTCGCTCGACTGCATCGGTACGCTCTCCGACTCCGCCACGATTCCGCGCGCGCGCAAGAGCGAAACAGCGCGTGTTCCCATGCGCTCGGCACCGTCGAACGGACCCGCGACCAGGGTGAGCACCTGCACTTCGAGGAGCGTTCCGCGCGTTGGAAGAAACAGCGGATGCAGGCGCTCCGCGGGCGAAACGAAAGTGGCAATCTCTCCGTTGTGCGACGCCGGTCCGCCGAAAAAAGCGGCGCGCGGCATGGAGACGCGGAGGGCAAAACCGATTCGCGCGAGCAGCGGCGCCCACACCGCGGCGAGGTAGTGAAAGCTCGGGCCACCGGAGAGATGCGTTCCGCCGCGGACCAGGAGCATCGAGGGTTTGCTCAGGCGTGCTAGCGGCAACGTCAGCATCTGCGTGGCCAAGGCAGCGCTGGCGGGACCTTCCAGCTCGAAGAGGTGATCACCGGCGGTTGCGCCCTGTGGTACGAAAACCATTCGGCCGCTTCCGACCGCAACGCCCTCGACGAATGCACGTCCAACCTGCGCCGCCGCACGAATAAAAGTGACATCACTTGGCGCTAGGGTTGGACGGGAAATCCATTCAAAACCGCGGCCCGTGGCCAGCGACAACGAGAGCGCACCGCGGAGCATTTGGCCGCCGCCGCTCTGTGCGCCGTCGAGAGAAAGGAGGTCGCCGCCCATACGATCCGAGCGTAGTGACTCGTGCTGGTGCAGGCAAACGATTGTCAGAACTCTAGGGCAGCAACGCTTCGACGGCCCATGAGAGCTCCGCGAGCGACCGCGCCACCGCGACGCGATCGCAGCGCGCGGCGTACCGCAACATCTCGCTGTCGCCGGATCCCCAGTTGGCGCGATCTTCCGGGCAGATCCAGAGCACGCGCTTCGCTTTGCGCCGCAGATCGTCCAAGGCCCAGGCTTGCGGCGGGTTGTAGTTGTTGCGACCGTCACCAAGGATGAGCACCGTGGTTCGGCGATTCACGCTACCGCCGTGTTGGCGCACGAACAACGAGAGCGCGTGGCCGTAGTTGGAATTGGCCGAAAGGCTGATCACGCGTCCCGCAACGCCCATGTCGATGGCACGCGTGGCGTCGATGCCGCGCAGGTGTTTGGTGACTTCGCCGACATCGGAGACAAACACGAAGCTGCGCACGCGCGCGTAGAGCTCTTGCAGTGTGTAGACGAATTGCAAAAGCAGCCGCGAAACGGCGCGGACCGAGTCCGACACGTCGCACAGCACCACGACTTCGGGACGCTCGGGACGTTTACTGCGAAAGACGAGCGACATCGGCACGCCGGAGAGACCGAGATTTTTGCGCAGCGTGCGGCGAACATTCAGCGCGCCGCGGCGACGAATTTTTCGTTTGCGGGCGATGCGCTGCTTGAGGCGCTGCGCGAGCTTGCGGACGGCCTCGTGCATGCGATCGATCTCGTCGGCAGAGAGCGAAACGATGGCGCGGTTGGCGAGATCGTCTTCTTGGCGCGCGCGTAGATCGCGATCGCGTGCACGTTGCTCTCGCTCGACAATGCGCCCCGCAGCTTGTTCCAACTCGCGCAAGCGGCGCGCCATCCGATCGTTCACGGCCTCGCGCGATTGTGCGGAGAGTCCACGCTCGGCCAGCAGTCCATCGAGCGCGCGCATTTGCCGTTCCAGCTCCGTTCCGCCAGCGCCAGAGAGCAATCGACGCGTATAAAATCCGCGCTGCAACGGACTTTGCAGTCCGCGAAAATCGATCGCCAGTGTTGCCGCGCGCAGCTGCCGCGCCAGTTCGCCGAGATTTCCGATGAGGAGTGCCGCCGCCAGCTGACCGGGCGCGAGGCGCATTATCTCTTGTGCGATCAGCTCCAGCTCTTCCTGCGAAAGTTGATCCGCGGCGAGCGCCGAGAGCATCGACTGCTCGAGTCCCGCCAACATGTCCACGAACCCACCGAAGTAGGCATCGAAAAGTCGATCGAACGTAGGCGCATCGCTGCCCCGTTTGACCAGCGTGCTGCGCAACGTGGCGCGGACCGTGGCGCGATCATCGAGGCCCACCGCATCGAGCGCACGCGCCGCGTCGAGAAGCTCGGCGGGAGAAAGCCGCAGTCCGTTTTGCCGCAACAGCTCGCCGAAATCACGAACGCGCTCAATCACGACGCCCACCCTGTTCGCGCACGAACAACGCCACCACTTCGACGTGGAAGGTCATCGGGAAAAGATCGATCGGCGTTGCTTCCTCGAGGCGAAAACCCTGCGCGATCAATTCGCGCGCGTCACGAGCGAGCGTCGCCGGATCGCAGGAAACATAAACAACGCGATCGGTGAGCTTCGACAGCGGCGCGGCGATGGACCGTGCGCCCCCGCGCGGCGGATCGAGCAGCACCGCATCGAAGCGATCGTTGCTCGCCGCCAAAGCACGCGCCGTCGCCAGTGAATCCGCGGCGAGGAGCCGAACCGTCTGCTTTCTCTTTTCGGAGGCGGCACGAAGCAAATTGAGCGAAGTCACCCACGATTCGACCGCCGTGACCTGCGCACCACGATCGAGAAGCGGGAGCGTGAACGTTCCGGCGCCCGCGAAAAGTTCGAGCACCGTGCGTCCAGCGATCGGTCCAAGCGCCGCCAGTGCGCGTTCGACAACCAACGGCGTAGCCCGACGGTTGGCCTGCGCAAAACAGTCAGGCCGCACGAGCACCCCCGACGCATCGCGAAGAATGGGATCACCAAAAACGCGCGCCGTGGAAATGCGTTCCTCGCCGACGGCGATGCCCTGTGCTCCCAACTTCAGCAACGCTTCCGCGCGAGCAAGCGCCGACGGCGTTGGCGATCCGACCGTTCGCGCATCGATGGAAAAGTGACCTGCTTCGTCAACATCGATTCCGATCGAGGCCAGCCGCGGAATCCGCCCCGCCGCTTCTCGAACGCGTTCGAAAGCAACTTGCACCGCCGGTTCCACGAGTAAGCACGCGTCAATCGAAACGGCCGAGACAGCCGCGCCCTCTGCCGCTGCGAATCCGAGCGTCCCGCCGCCTGCTGGATGAAAGCGCGCGCGCCGACGGTAGTAAAGCGTGAGCGGAGACGCCATGATCGGATGCAATACAAACGATCGATCGCCAACCGCGCGAGAAAGCAGCGATCGCACCGTCTCGAATTTCGCGCTGAGCTGCGCGACATAGCCCACGTGTTGCCACTGACAACCGCCGCACGTTCCTGCCACTGCGCACGGCGGAGCAATCCGCGATAAACCTGGCGCGAGCACTTCCTCCAAAAGCGCGCGTGCAGCGCCAGCCCGCGCGGGGAGCTGCTTTGCGCGGATTCGATCGCCGGGCACAACGAATGGAACAAAGACCGCGCGACCGTCGACATGCGCCAGACCGTCGCCGCCATGCACCAGTGATTCGATGAGAAGCTCCACGCGCGGAACGATAACCTGCCTACATCGACGGATGTTAGCGATGCGCGTTCTGGATGGTGGTCAACGCCTCGTGTAGCCGCGGATCATCGACGACACCAAGCCCGCGCACGAGCTGCGCGATGGCACCGGCGCTGTCGTTCTCATTGAGCGAGAGCTGCGCCAGCGACAAATAAAGTTCCGCCGATTTCGGAATCAAACTCAACGCGTGGTCGAACGCCTTGCGCGCTTCGGCAAAACGTCCATGGTCGGATTCAAACAGCCCCAAAGTCATCCAGGCTTTTGCCAAATTCGGATCCATCTCCACGGCGCGGCGGTGCTCTCGTTCTGCGCCCGCGAGGTCTCCGCTCTTTTCCAGCGCCAGCGCTAAGTTGTTGTGAAAGCCGGCTTCGTCTCCAATAGAAATGGCCTGTCGGTAAAGCGCGATGGACTGCGCGAGATCGCCAGGCTCGCTTCGATCCGCGAGCGCCGCGGCCAAATTGTGAATGACCCGCGTGTTGCGCGGACTGTATTCGAGCAGCTTGGCGTTGAAGGTGATGCTGTCGTGCCATACGTCGATGAGCTGCTGTTCGAAGAGCGCGGCGCTGCCACACAAGAGTGCCACGGTCGTGAGCGTTAAGACGCGGGTGGGTCCGGCAAAAAAAGGGACCTGCGAAATCATCAACGCCAAGCCGAGACCCGGCAGCAAAAACCAGTGATCGAAAAACAGCGCGTTGATCACCACCACCAGATTCGACGTTGGAAATGTGGCCACCACAAACCAGAGCAGGCCGACCGCGATGCGTCGCTGGAGATTCCACAACAGCGCCGACGCGCCGAGCCAGGCCACCACGAAAAGCGTTCCCGCGAGAACGCGCGGCTCGGTGAAATGGATGTAGGCAAACCATTGCCGCTCGTGGTGCAGATCGTTCGGCCAGAGCCAAATCCGAAGTCCCTCGGGCAGCGTGGTGAGGTAGGTGAAGAGCCGGTAGAGCAGATGGTGGCTCAGAATGTTGGGGCCAGTGGAGAAGTCGGCCGTGTTCTTGAAGTTGAGCACGGTCAGCCGCAGCACGACGTAAACACCCGACAACGCCGCCGTGGGAACGTAACGCTTCCACGAAAACGGCCGCCCGAGCGCGCGGTCGTGCAACCAGAGGAGCGCTGGAAACGTGACCACGCTTTCCTTCGAAAGCAGCGCCAGGGCCACGCCACAAAATGTCAAGAATGGTCGGGTGCCCGAAAAGCGCAGCGCTAGGCACAAAAAGAGAACGCCCAAAATATCGCCGCGGCCGGAAATGTAGGCCACGGCTTCGACCTGCAGCGGATGCAACGCCCAGAGTGCGGCACCGGCCAGCGCGCCTTCCAGTGGCGCCAACTCGGCCAGCCACAGAAAAACCGCTACAGCCGCGGCGGCCTGCAGAAGCACATTGGTGAAGTGGTGGCCGCGCGGACTGTCCGTCCAAAGCTGAATGTCAATGGCGTGCGTGAGCGATTGCAGCGGCCGGTAGAAATTGCTCGGCTCGCCGGCGCCGCTGGTCACGCTTTCCAAAAAAAGCCGCGGGACATAGCGCCAGGCGCGGACATGAATGTTTCCGACCACGAACCATTCGTCATCCCAAACGAATTGCCCGAGCAGCGTTCGCGCATAGACGGCCACCACGATCAGCGCGAGCAAGATTGCCCAGAGCCGCTGTCGCCGAAGATCGTTGGGCACGCTTGGAAGTTTAGTCGAACTTGCCGCGCGCTTTAGAAAACAACGCTCGCTTGCTCGACGCGCGAGTCGTCCCCAGCTTCGATGGCACGGGCGAAGGTCGGCGTTGGAGGGCGGCGCATGGTGCGGTGGAAGACGGTTGGGACCGCGGCACTCTTGGGAATGAGCATGGGCCTGCAGTGGGCGCGCGCGGCTGGCATCACCTCGACGGTACTCGTCGCGCCGACCGCCGCCGCCGATGGAACCACGCTTCCGTCGCAGCGCCATCTGTTGCGTTTGGCGGATGGGCTTTGGGTTGCCGTGGTGCAACAACAGGGACAGGGCAGCGGATCGACCGGGCTGGAAATCCACACATCACCGGACGACGGCATGTCTTGGACCCAGGCCCAAACGCTGCAAGGCGATCCATCGGTGCGCGACACGGCGGACCTGGTGGCCGATGACGACGGCGCGGGATTTTCGCTGCTCTATTCAGTGGAGCCCGAGAGCGGGCGGTTCACCGTTCACAACGCACCCGTCGTTTTCGCGCACTTACGCGAATCGGGCGGCGCGCTCTCGATCGTCGAGGAGACCACTGTCTTTTCGCCCTCGGGCACGAACGGCTATTTCCGCGCCACGCTAGCGCGCGACGCCGCCGGCCGCCTGTATTGCGTTGTATTAGTGTTGCAAGACACCACCTTTTCCATCGTCGGGAAGACGTCCGCGAATGGTGGCGTCACTTGGAGCGCGGCGGTCACGCTGGCCACGCTGCCCGATGCGGGTGGCGCGCGCGTCATCGCTTTCGGCAACCCGCCGCTGTCGCGCGTGGCCGTGCTCTACGACGATTACGCTTGGGATCAGAGTGGCTTCTGGCGCACGCGTGCCGCGCGTGATCCAGACGGGTTCTGGACGCCGGCCGCCAACGTCTTCCCCGACGGTCTCTACCATGGCGGTGCGTTCTCGGCCGTGGCCACGCCCGACGGCCACTTGCACCTCGGTTACCACTCGGAAGGTGGCGGCAATGAGGACCTTCGATATCTTGAATATAACGGCAACGCGTGGAGCGATCCGCTGGTCGTAGATCCGGTTGGATGGTGGTCCAATCAACCTGCGCTGACGGCGGTGGGCAACGATCTCTTCTATTTTTGGAACCACGAATCCACGCCGAGCAACATGCAGATTTACGGACTTCGACGAATCAGCGGTGTCTGGGATTCGGCGCCCACGCTCCTCGATGGAGCTGCTCTGTTCAAGGGGTACACCACCTCGGTGGAACGCGTTTCGCCAGGACAAACGGTACGTGTGGCTTGGTCGCAAGCCCTCACGGAGAACGACTACCCCGCGCAAATTGTGACTACTGGATGGACATCACCCGGTCCGATTTCGGGAGGTGATGCCGGAACCGATGCGGGTATTGATGCTGGCATGGATGCTGGTGTCGATGCGGGTAGCGATGCCGGTATCGACGCGGGCACAGATGCCGGTATTGATGCGGGCGCGGCGGACGCCGGCACCGTGGACGGCGGGACAATCTTCGCGGACGCCTTCGAACGCACGTCCGGTCTTGGACCCTCTTGGAAAATCTACTCTGGAAAATGGTCCACCGATGGCCATCGCGCGGTCGCCACGTCGGTGGGCTATGCGGTGTGGACGGGCGCCGCTCCAGCGGATCAGATCGTGAGCGCGCTCGTGCTCGCGCCCGGCGGATCCGATGTCACCGGCGTCTTGGCGCGCGCGTCCAGTGCCAACAATGGATATGGTGCGTACCTCAATTGGGACGGCTCGGTCGGTATCGAGCGTCGCACCAGCGGTCACGACCATGAGGAGGGCAGCGCCGCGTTGGGCCTCGACCCGACCAAGGCACACCAGCTCACGCTGACCGTCACGGGTACGAACCCGGTTCGATTGCGGCTCGACGTCGACGGCGTTTCGGCCATCCTCACCACGGATACGGATCCCGCGCCCTACACCAACGGTGCGGCCGGCATCTATTCGCACGACAAGGGGGGCGCGAAATTCGATAATTTCAGTATCTCGTCAACGACCGGAAGCCCAACCGCACCGCCGCCATCACCTCCACCCCCTGTTCCGCCACCGCCTCATCCTCCGATATCGAATGGATTTGCGGCCAGCGTCGCCTTCCAAAGCGCAAACTTCGATGTGCGCGCGGTTGGACCCGACGGAACCGCATACGCGGTGAGCTTCAACGACAGCGCGGGACGTCTCTACGCCAGCACAGACAACGCGCGCAGCTGGTCTTTCCGAGGAACGAGCCCCGGCGGCGCAACGTTCGGCTCCATGACTGCGCTCGCCGACGACACCCTGCTCGCCCACATCCGCGGTTCTACGAATCGGATCGCGCGTTCGACCAACAGCGGCGCGACCTGGACGAACGTGCTCACGCTCGGCACTTACGAAATCTTGAGCCCGCACAGCATCGACGAGCTTGGCGGCGTGGTTTACCTCGCCGAATACCAGACCTTCTCCACCGGTTCGGTTCCGTTGCGCCTCTGGCAAAGCAACGATCACGGCGCCACCTGGAGCGTCAACACTACATTTAGTGGACATCGACACGCGCACGCCGTCCGTGCCGATCTCTCCACCAACGCGCTCTGGGTCTTTTTCGGCGACACCGATCCGCAGTGTGGCCTCTACCGATCACTCGACCGCGGCGCCACCTGGAAGCTGATGCTCGGCGGTCAGCAGGGCGACGTGGTCGACGGCACGTTCACCTCGGCGGGACTTCTGTTCGGCCAAGATATTTCCTACTTGCCACCGACACCCACCATCGCGCTCGTCACCCGCGCTGGCGTGGAATCGATTCTGCAATCGCTGCCCGGCCCGAGCTATTCGACCCATGCGCTTTCGGCCGGGGGTTTTTTGGTGGGCGTCACGCGCGAGCCCGACGGCGACATCTACGCGCCCGGTGAAGTCAGTGCACATCTCTTCGGGAGCGCCGATGGAAATTCGTGGAAGGAGCTCTTCGCCTGGCCGCGCATCGACGCCAACGATTACGCCCGTGCGGATGTCTACTGGGAGTTGCCGAGCGGCGAGGCGATATTGCAACTGTGGAACGTGCAAGGACCGGGAAAGGGCTACGAGATATTGAAAATAACGCGTTAGGGCCTGTCCTCAAATTCGCACGGGAGCCGAGACGAGTGAGCGTGGGCCGAATGCTGGCCTTCAACCACGCGCACCAGCGCGAGCCGTGCCGCGGCTACGGGAGTCGCGGCCGGGCGCGCGCACGAGGAGGACGCGAAGGCGCACTTTGCGGTGCGTCGAGCGGCCCCCACAGGAGCACGCAATCCGACCTGGCGCTTCCAGCGCCACCTTGCGGGCCGGTCGCGCTTCCAACATGCGCGGCAAGCACGCACGCAGGCGGGCCGCGATCGCTCGTCGTAGGTCGTGGGAATTTGAGGACAGGCCCTAGAACACCATCTCGCGACACTTCGGATCGACGATCAATTTTGCTTCAGTGGCCTTCTGCACATCCGCGGCACTCACGCCCGGCGCGGTTTCGCGCAGCACGAGGCCATCGCCCGTGACATCCATGTAGCCAAGTTCCGTCACGATGCTGTTGACGCAACGCACACCCGTCAGCGGCAGCTTGCACCGCTTGAGCACTTTCGATTCGCCGTGTTTGTTCACGTGCTCCATGGCCACGATCACGCGCCGCGCGCCGCTGACGAGATCCATCGCTCCGCCCATGCCCTTGAGCACTTTCCCGGGAATCGTCCAGTTGGCGAGATCTCCCTGCTCGCTCACTTCCATCGCCCCGAGGATCGCGCAGTCGATGTGACCGCCGCGAATCATGCCGAACGAATCGGCCGACGAGAAAAACGCCGACCCTGGAATCGTGGTCACCGTCTCCTTGCCAGCGTTGACGAGATCGGGATCTTCTTCGCCCGCGAACGGATAAGGCCCAATGCCGAGCAGACCATTTTCGCTCTGCAAAATTACGTCGACGCCGGACGGAATGTAGTTCGCCACCAGCGTCGGCAAGCCGATGCCAAGATTCACGTAAAAGCCGTCCTTTAATTCCTTCGCCACACGCGCGGCGATCTGTTCTCTCGAAAGTGCCATCAGCTCGCCCTCGCGCGCACGGTGCGTTTTTCGATCGGCTTCTCGTAATTGCGTCCCTGGAAAATGCGCTTCACGAAAATGCTCGGCGTGTGGATCTGATCGGGATCGAGCTCACCGACTTCGACGAGCTCTTCCACTTCGGCGATCGTCACGTTCGCCGCCGTGCACATCACCGGCGAAAAATTGCGCGCCGATTTTCGGAAGATGAGGTTGCCCCACTTGTCGCCCTTCCAAGCGCGCACGATGGTGAAGTCGGCACGAAGCGGCAGTTCAAAAATATATTGCTGGCCGTCGAACTCGCGCATGTGTTTTCCCTCGGCGATCACGGTACCGACGCCTGTCCGCGTGAAAAATCCGCCGATGCCCGC